>NZ_CP143258.1:970714-1294285 GCF_036320655.1 Porphyromonas pogonae | reverse complement strand
TTACCGGCAACATCTCTGATTTTTATCTGCGTAAGGCCATCTTTACGTAGCTCAATGGCAACAAAATCCTTGTAAACATCCAAACCATCTATTCTGGTATTTTTGTCATGAGGCATGTAGAGCGTCCAGTTGTCTTTCTTTTCGTATCCGGTCAATGGTGCGGTATAGATCATACCATTGAGGTTGGTTTTGTCTTTATAATAAATAAAGAATTTATCATGATGAACAGACACGGAGTAAGTCACATCCTGTACTCGAGGCATAAATATTTTGAAGTTGTCCGTAGGTTTGTCGGCACTTACAAAACGCTCTTCGGATGTGGTACTGCTGGATGAAGAGATAAAAATGTGCTTCTTGAGTTTGTCACGGGAGACACTGCATGAAAATTTAGGGTCTTTTTCCTCAAAGACCAATACAGGATTCGGATCCGACAGCTTTTGTCTGAATATTTTATTGGAGCGCAATGACTCATCTATGGTACTATAGAAAAGCGTCTCATTATCATTGGCCCAAACACATGAAGTGGCTCCCTTAACGGTAAAACCTATTTCTTTATTGGTGTTAAGATCTTTGATCTTAAGCATAAACTCAGCAAACGAACCACTTTCATTATAAAAATAAGCAACCTTACTATTGTCCGGGCTTACCGAGTAACCCCTGAAAATAAAGGCACTCTTTCCTTTGCCAAGCTCATTGACATCGAATATTATCTCTTCGGGAGCAGTGAGTGCACCTTTCTTGCGGCAATAAGTCTTGTATTGCTTGCCCTTGGTGGTGCGGGTATAGTAATAATATCCGTTACTGTAAACAGGATAGCTCTCATCATCTTCTTTGATGCGACCAAGTATCTCATCATAGATATCCTTTTGTAGGTCTTTGGTCGATGCCATCACAGTATCAGTATACTTGTTTTCTTCCTTTATGTAAGAAATTACATCTGGATTTTCCTTATTTTTCATCCAAAAATAAGGGTCGATACGTTGTTTGCCAAAATTGACAAACGTATCGGGTTGCACTTTGGCAACCGGCGGATTAATAAAATCAGACTGTTTCAATATTTTCAATTCTTTTTTTGATGTATTGCACGACGAAATAAGCAGTATAGCACCCAATACAGCAATAATGGATCTTTTTTGTTTCATAAGCGTTGGTTATTAAATGGTTCTTTATAACATATTAGTTGGTGAAAGTTTTGGTGAAAGTTAAGAAAAGTATTGTTATTGTCCTACATAAAACGGCGATTGCATTATGAGTACATAAACAAAAGAGGGTATGTCTTTTGTGACACACCCTCCCACTTGATTGTGACCGCGACAGGATTCAAACCTGTAACCGGCTGATCCGTAGTCAGCTACTCTATTCAGTTGAGCTACGCGGCCAATCATATTTTGAAATGAAGAACAATGAAAAAGGATCATCTGAAAGTCAGATAAAGTGACCGCGACAGGATTCAAACCTGTAACCGGCTGATCCGTAGTCAGCTACTCTATTCAGTTGAGCTACGCGGCCTTTTGTTCATCATTTCGGTTGCAAAGGTATGTTTTTTATTTGTAATTACAAGGGGTTTATAATAATATTTTTAAGCTTAATGTATTACTTATTCTTCTTTTTATTCATTATTAAACTTTTATAAGTATCATCTTTTTTCTTCTTGGGCGGTGCGGACAAATCGCAACCACTACATCCTCCGCCACAAGTGCCATCTTTGCCGGAGGAAAAAAGGCGAATAATGGATCGTATCAGGAAATACAGAGCCACAAGGCCTATAATAATAACTATTATATATTGTATACTCATGAAAATATCGGAAGATTACCTATTTGATAAACTATAAAACATATCAGCCATGCCAAAGAGCATGAATACACTGCAGAGAACACACTCCACTTCCAACTGCCGGACTCTTTCCCAATAGCGATAATAGTAGCAATACAAGGGAAATATATGAGCACAAATATCATGAAATTATAAGCAATGAGAGGTGAGAAAGAGAGGCTACCGTCAGGTTGCTTGTCATTCTTGATTCTTTCGCTCAGGTGTTCAGTAGCTTCAGAGGAATCATCGGCATCCCCGGTGTATATAACCCCCAAAGTACTTACAACAACTTCTTTTGCAGCCAAACCGGAAAGAAGGCTGATACCCATTTTCCAATCAAAACCCAAGGGTCTAATTATAGGTTCAGTAAATTGCCCTATCCGTCCAATATACGAATTTTCCTGCTGAACCGTATGTTGCAGATGTACTAAGCTATCCTGTATTGCTAATTTTTGATCAGGTAATATGTTTTTGTCCGCAGCTACCAATGCAATCTTATTTTGCACTTCCTGCTCCTTCGCTGTGTTATTGGGGAAATATCCCAAAAACCAGATTACGATAGATGCCAGCAAGATTACGGATCCCATTTTTTGGAGATACTGCTTGGCTCTCGTCCACATATGGATAAGTACTGAGCGGGTTGTGGGAATACGATAAGGAGGCAATTCCATTACGAATGGGACATCCTCTCCTTTGAAATATGTGCTCTTGAGACCTTTTGCAGAAATCACCGCAAGTAAAATCCCAAACATGTAAAGACTAAACAAAACAAGCCCTGCAGAGTTTGGGAAAAAGGCTCCTGCAAGCAAAAGATAAACCGGCAAACGAGCCGAACAGCTCATAAAAGGCAGGATGAGCATCGTTATCATACGACTCTTACGACTTTCTATGGTACGTGTAGACATGATTGCCGGAACATTGCAACCAAAGCCCATTACAAGTGGAATAAATGATTTGCCGTGCAGGCCCATTTTATGCATTACCTTATCCATAATAAAGGCTGCACGAGACATATACCCGGAATCCTCCATCAAGGATATGAAAAGGTACAAAATAAGGATATTGGGCAAGAAGACCAAAACACCTCCTACACCTCCTATAACTCCTTGTATAAGCAAGTCCTTGAGAGGCCCGTCACTCATGGCATTTCCAAGTAATCCACCCAAGAGCCCCACAAGGTTTTCCAGCCAATCCATAGGATATGCTCCCAAAACAAATGTACACTCGAACATCAATAGCATGATGGCAAGAAAAAAAGGAAATCCCCAAATATGATGGGTTACAATGTGATCTATCTTGTCCGTTACACTCTCCAGGTGTACTCTTGCAGGTGTATAAGTCTCCCTGAGTGCTCCGGAGATAAATCCGTATCTCTGATCGGTCATAATAGTCTCTACATCATCCTCATGACGTAGCTTCTCATTGAGTACTTTGAGCAAATAGTCTCTGTAAGATATAAGATATGCCCCTTTGGTAAAGTGATTCATCAGATATTTCTCAATCTCCTTGTCCTGCTCCATCAGTTTAACGGCGACATAGCGTGAAGGCAATTTCAACGAAACTTGCAACTGCTCGGAAATCTTACGTGACAAATCTTCTATAACGGGCTCAATAAGACTTCCATAATTGATCTGTATGGGTCTAATCTTTCCTTTTACGGGATGCAGATATTCCTCAGATCCTACCTTGAGGCCTTCATAAACATCGATAACTTCATTGAAGAGAGCCTGAAGTCCCAAGCCATTACGGCAAACCGTGGGAATCATGGGTATACCCAACAATTGGGCTAAAGCAGGATAATCAAAACGTTCTTTGCGTTTGCTAAACTCATCGAACATATTAAGCGCCATCACCATAGGCAGCCCCATCTCTTTCACTTGCATTGTGAGATAAAGGTTTCTCTCAAGATTGCAAGTATCCACCACATTGAGTACAATATCCGGCCTTGTCTCTGCACTGAGATAATCACGGATGTATAGCTCTTCGGGGCTATATGGTGACAAAGAATAAGTCCCCGGCAAGTCAATTAGCTCTATACGGTAGCCTGCATGATTGATATAGCCACTCTTTGCTTCTACAGTGACACCACTGTAATTACCGACATGCTCATGCGCACCGCTTGCTTGGTTGAAAAGCGAGGTTTTGCCGCAATTAGGATTTCCTATAAGGGCTACCCTTATAGTACCCTTGGTACGGGATGAATGATGAGAGGAAAGAAACTCAAGATCGGAAAGTACGGGAGATGACTCTTCTGTAGCGTATGACGAAGGCGAGGGTAAGTGTGTATGACTATCCTTGGCAGTATCTTCTATCTTCCTCACTTCTATCAGTGCGGCATCCTCACGCCTCAATGATACATTATAGTCCAAAATCCTGTAATATATAGGATCTTTCAGGGGAGCGCTCTGTATTACCGAGACTTCTTTGCCCTGAACAAACCCCATCTCCAAGATGCGCTTACGAAAAAGCCCTTTACCTCCAACTTTTTCTATGACAGCCTTCTCTCCGGTCTTAAGCTCTGATAGTTTCATATAACAAATATACTAAGAGTATGAATGGCAAATCTGCAAGATGTCCCAATTACCTACATATAGGTATATAAAAGAAATCTATCAGTAAAAATTTGTTTTTTATACTTTTTATAAACATCTTGATGAAAACGTATTATAAACAATCAAGACCTCAAATATATAACTTTTTGACATTTTAATAATATTTCCGGCACAAACTCGTTATAGAATAGTAAATAGTCAGTATTATGTTAAACAAGAAACGTATTTTATTGGAACATTTCTACGGTTTTAATTTTTGATAATTTATACAGCTTCTATCTTTTCGGCGCTGTATTACTGACCCTGAAGGTCTAAAAACACATTTTAAAAGTAAATTATTATAATTTTAAATAGTGATATGAATAAAATATGGAAGAATATGGCTACTTCGCTTCTCATTGTAGCCATCAGTGCAGGTACTGCTGCCGGAACGGTTTCATTATTAAAAACCTCATCAATCAGCAGGAATTTATCTACAACGCAAGTATCAACTGCAAGATCACCCGAGTATGACAACACCTATGGCTTTAGGAACACATCCCTTACAGCCGACCAAGGTGTAAAGAGTATGGGCAACGCCCCTGATCTTACACCTGCGGCAGAAAGAGCAGTGCAAGCTGTAGTCCACATCAAAGTGCAAGGAGAAAGAGAGGTCAGAGGGGGCTATATAGATCCGCTGGAATTCTTTTTCGGGGGACGAGAAAGTTCTCGTATGCCTCAGAAACAAGAAGTAGTTGGTTTCGGATCAGGTGTCATTATCAGTGATGACGGCTATATCATTACCAATAGTCATGTTGTTGCAGATAGTAAAAACATAAATGTTACACTTAATGACAACAGAAGCTTCAAAGCAAAACTGATAGGAACAGACCCAAGTACGGATATTGCTTTGATCAAAATAGAAGGAAAAAACTTCCCCACGCTACCTTTCGGAGATGCAGATAAACTACGCTTAGGTGAGTGGGTATTGGCTGTAGGTAATCCCTTCAACCTCACCTCTACTGTAACTTCGGGTATTGTGAGTGCTAAATCAAGAGCGACAGCCGAAAGAGATCCTAAAGGCGGTCTTAAAGTAGAGTCTTATATCCAAACAGATGCTGCCGTAAACCGAGGGAATAGCGGAGGAGCTCTGGTAAACGCTGCGGGTGAACTCGTAGGCATCAATTCTATGATTTTCTCGGAAACAGGTAATTTTACAGGTTATTCATTTGCTGTCCCCATCAATATAGCGGCCAAAGTGGTGGCAGACATCAAGAACTACGGCAGTGTACAGCGCGCTATGCTGGGAATAACGGGCGGAGACGTAACTAATGAATTGGTTACATCTAAGAAATTGTCTGTAAATTCAGGTTTCTACGTAGCTGATTTCTCCGAGATCAGTGCAGCTGTAGCAGCAGGTATAGAGAAAGGGGATGTTATCACGGCTATCAATAAAAACCCTATCAGAAACTTTGGAGAGTTGCAGGGGTATACAAATCGTTTCAGACCAGGAGATGTAATACAAGTAACAGTAAACAGAAAAGGCAAAGAACTCACTTTGCCTGTAAAACTCAAAAATCAGGACGGAGGAGCATCAATAAGCAAAAGCTCCGGACTGGGGATTTTAGGCGGTACATTCAAAGCTCTTGAAAGAAATCAAATGAGATCTTACGGCATATCATATGGGTTAGAAGTATCCAAACTCAACTCAGGTAAGCTCAAAGCCGCAGGTATCAAAGATGGCTTTGTAATACTTAGCGCTAATGACTATCCCTTGCGTAGTGTAAGTGACCTCGAAAACATTATAAGAAAAATAATGAGTGCTCCCAAAGACAATAGAGGATTATTCCTCAAAGGGTTTTACCCTGACGGACAGATTAGATATTATGCCATTGATCTGGGGCAATAAAACATAGACAAAGAGCAAGAAAGACAAGCTTTAATTTAAAAATGCGGGAATAATCGGTTCCCGCATTTTCTTTTTCAAACCTGCGGTATACGTTATAAGAGACTGTTGCAAAAGTCAACAGTCTCGTGGATTTTGGAGGCAAAGCCGACAAAAGACACTTTGACTAGGCAGAGAGGGTAAAGTGCAAGGCGCTAAGAGTGAGTGCACAGGGAGTTTACTTCAGGTAAATGACCAAGCGCGAATCTCGCAAGCAACGAAGCAATTGGCCTGCTATGCAACGGTCTCTATAAAAACATAACCTCATCAAATCGTTTATGCCCCTTTGCACTGAATGTAAAAATAAAATAGCCAATTGTGCAATAATTTTCAATAACAATTAGCCATTTCACCACAACAAATAGAATTTAACTCATGTTTAACTTATAAGAATAGTAAATAAAGTATTTACATTTTTTTAAATGAAATAATTAATTGGACTCTTAACTCAATCCGGTTTTAGGGATAAATGCTGAAGATGCAATATATACTTTAAAGAGTGTCATAATATTTATTTTCATTACCAAACAGGAAATACATTGTCCATCCTCGACTATCATATCATGCAAGGGACATGTGGATTTACATAACTAAGTTTGTGTATTTTACTAAAACAAATTGACTGCAAAAAATAGGGCAGGATGGATATGTGACTTCTTTTTACTAAATTTGCAAACTCTAAAGTAAAATCAGATAGCAACAAATGAGGCAGCTAAAGATTTCTAAGTCCATTACAAACCGCGAAAGCGCGTCTTTGGATAAATATTTACAGGAAATTGGGCGTGAGGAATTAATCACAGTTGAAGAAGAAGTAGAATTGGCGCAAGCCATAAAGCGAGGAGATCGTAGAGCACTTGAAAAACTAACAAGAGCTAATCTGCGCTTTGTGGTGTCTGTAGCCAAGCAATATCAAAATCAAGGATTGAGTTTGCCGGACTTGATCAATGAAGGCAATCTTGGTCTTATCAAAGCTGCTGAAAAGTTTGATGAAACTCGTGGTTTTAAGTTTATTTCTTATGCTGTATGGTGGATAAGACAATCGATTCTTCAAGCTCTCGCCGAGCAATCAAGAATTGTGCGCTTGCCCCTGAATCAGGTAGGAACTCTGAATAAAATAACGAAGGCTCTTCAAAAATTCGAACAGGAAAACGAACGTCGGCCATCATCAGCAGAGCTGGCGAAAGAATTGGATATTGCGGAAGACAAAATCTCTGATACCCTAAAAGTATCGGGGAGACATATCTCTGTAGATGCTCCCTTTGTAGAAGGTGAAGACAATAGCCTTTTGGATGTACTAGTCAATGACGATGCACCCAATGCCGATAGATCCCTGATCAATGAGTCTCTGGCCACAGAGATAGAAAGAGTGTTGGGAACACTATCGGACAGAGAGGCTGAAATCGTAAAACTGTTCTTTGGTATCGGTGGCTGTCAGGAAATGACGCTGGAAGAGATTGGAGATAAATTCGGACTCACCAGAGAACGTGTACGTCAGATCAAAGAAAAAGCGATTAGAAGATTGAGACAGAATGATAAGTGTAAATCTCTTAAGCCATATCTCGGATAAGAACACTATCATCTTGTGGATATAACTAAAGTTAATTAAATTTGTAACCATCCTATAGCAAGCACGAGCTAAAGGATGGTTTTTTCTTATCTAATCCTAAAATCTAAGGAATTCATGTCAACTAACTGGAGAGAAACTTATCTAAACAAAATCTGCACAGCGGACGAGGCTGTAAGAAAAGGTATTAAAGAAGGTGATCATTTGGTATTCGGGCATGCGGCGGCAGCACCTGCAGTCGTTTCGAAAGCGTTGTATGACAATAGGGCCTGTTTCAAGGATCTATCCGTCTTTCATATGCTTTACTTTGGAGAAGCATGGCACCTAAAACCAGAAATGGAAGGGATCGTAAAACCGGTACTCAACTTTCTGGAAGGGAATTCACGCCCGGCTTACAACGAACGCAGAGCAGATTTTCTTCCTTGCCATTTCCATGAAGTACCTGATCTGTTCAAACAAAAATTTTATCCTGTAGATGTAGCTGTAGTAAAGCTCTCCGAGCCTGACGAAAGCGGCTATTGCTCTTTTGGTATCTCTAATGACTACACCAAACCGGCTTGTGAGTGCGCACGCACAATAATTGCAGAAATAAACCCCAATATGCCATATATCGGTGGCGACAATTTCATACATATTTCGCAAATAGACTATATCATAGAGGATAACTCCCCTATCACTGAAATCCCGGGACCTCCTATAGGTGAAATAGAGATGGAAATAGGACGTCGATGTTCCGAGCTTATTCACGACGGAGACACTTTACAATTGGGTATAGGAGCTATACCCGATGCTGTACTCCAATGCCTGAAAGATAGAAAAGATATGGGAATCCATACAGAAATGTTTACGGATGGAGTGATGCATATGATCAGATCGGGCAATATCAATGGAGCAAACAAAACTCTGCATCCCGGCAAAGTTGTTACTACCCTTATCATGGGCTCAAGGGAATTATATGAATTCCTTGATCACAACCCCATGATAGAAGCTTACTCTGTCAATTATACCAATGATCCCTTCATTATAGGAAAAAATAAGAAAATGATTTCTATCAATTCATGTATTGAAGTTGATCTTACGGGACAAGTAGCCTCAGAATCCATAGGTCATAATCAATTTAGCGGGACAGGCGGCCAAGTCGATTATCTGCGTGGTGCAAGAAGATCAGAAGGAGGATTTTCTATTCTGGCATTTCCTTCCACAGCGCGCAACGGCAAAGAGTCTCGCATAGTACCGTTACTCAAAGAAGGAGCTACTGTCACATCCATGCGTAATGATGTTGATTACTTTGTCACCGAGTATGGTGTGGCAAGGCTCAAGGGTAAAACGCTCAAGCAACGTGCCTATGCATTGGTAGAGATAGCCCACCCACAGTTTAGAGAGACACTATTAAAGAATATTAAAGAGAGATTCGAATAAAAACTTTTTTAATGAAATCTGATTGTAAAACCATTTGCATCGCCGGGTTCACCGGCATTTTACCTCTAATAAGCTTGGGGTGTAAAACGGCAGCTAACTCCAACAAAGAAGTTAAACTACCTAAACAGTACAATATCATCTATATTATGTCTGATGATCATTCGCAACAAACAATGAGTTGCTATGATCGCAGATATATACAAACGCCTAATATGGATCGTATTGCAAATGAAGGAATAAGATTTACCGAAAGTTTTGTTGCCAATTCTATTTCCGGCCCGAGTAGAGCATGCATGCTTACCGGCAAGCATAGTCACAAAAACGGCAAGCTAAACAACTCAACAGAATTTGACGGCAACCAGCAAACAATGCCGAAACTACTACAAAAAGCAGGCTACAACACTGCCATCTTTGGGAAGTGGCACTTGGAAAGCATACCCCAAGGTTTTACCAAATGGTGCATCCTGCCCGGACAAGGAGATTATTACGATCCTCAATTTATCATCGAGTCTAATATTGCCGGAAAAAAATCAGACACTATCAGCAAACGTGGTTATGTAACAAATCTTATCACTGATATGAGTCTGGACTGGTTGGAGCATAGAGACAAGTCAAAGCCCTTTGCCCTGTTTATCCATCACAAAGCCGCCCATCGGAATTGGATGGCGGATACGGTGGATCTTAATGCATATGAGGATAGAGACTTACCTATCCCCTCTACTTTCTGGGATGATTACGCAACACGTCAGGGTGCAGCCAATCAGGAAATGAGCATCTACAAAGACATGGATATGGTCTATGACCTGAAGATGATGAAAAAAGATGTTAAAACGCGTCTCTCTGGAGCTTATACATGGAACAATGATACACAAGGTATACATGGAGGACTACGTCCTGAAGTAAAAAAAGCATTTGATAAATTTTATGATCCTATCATCCGTGATTTCTACGCCAAGAATCCTCAGGGAAAGGATCTGGCTGTATGGAAATATCAGCGTTACATGAAAGATTATATGAAAATCATCAAGTCTCTCGATAGGAATATCGGCCGAGTACTCGACTACCTCAAAGAGCATAATCTCCTCGAGAACACACTCATCGTCTATACATCGGATCAAGGATTCTACATGGGCGAACACGGGTGGTTTGACAAAAGATTCATGTACGAAGAGTCTATGAGAACGCCACTTATCATGCGTCTACCGCAAGGTCTAAACAAAAGAGGCGATGTAACGCTGATGGTTCAGAATATCGACTATGCCCCCACCTTCCTTGACTTAGCAGGAGTACGTGTACCCCAAGATATGCAAGGACGCTCATTGCTTCCATTGCTCAAAGACAATAAACCGCTCAAGCCCGATGCATGGCGCAAAGGACTTTACTACCACTTCTATGAATATCCGGGCGAACACAAAGCTAGACGCCACTATGGAATCAGAGGCGAGAGGTACAAACTGATACATTTCTATAATGATTTTGATGAATGGGAGTTATTCGACCTGAAGAAGGATCCGAATGAACTTCGAAATGTATACAATAAGCCTGAATACAAGGCTGTAAGAGATAGTATGCTTACAGAGCTCAAAAAGCTGGAAGTACAATATGATGCTCCTATAAAAGACTGATTGTCCAAATCGAGCCATATCCTATTTTATAAAGAGCGATAAGTTATTTTATCGCTCTTTTTATGTGCCTATTCTCCATTTTTTATAAACATTCAAATATGCTATGTGATAAAATGAGACCGTTGCATAGCAGGCAAATTGCCTCGTTGCTTGCGAGATTCGCGCTTGGCCATTTACCTGAAGTAAACTCCCTGTGCACTCACTCTTAGCGCCTTGCACTTTACCTTCTCTGCTCGGTCAAAGTGTCTTTTGTCGGCTTTGCCTCCAAAATCCACGAGACTGTTGACTTTTGCAACAGTCTCAAAATACACTGAATCACCATTCATATATACCTTATTTGTGTTTACAAAAAAACACATTGTACATTACTATCATTCTTATCCCGATTAAGGTATTTAATACCCGATTAGCAAATTTCAGCCCACAATGAGCAAAATTATTGGAAAAGATATGGAAAACAGATAAGTCCCATTTCTCTATCGTCCAATGCCATAATTTGAAATTTCAACAAGCACCATCTATTGGAATATAACCATTTATTTATAAATAATATAACACTACAGAAACCAAAAATAAGTTAAAGAATAATTACTGTATCTGTAGCTATAATTTGAGGCATATATTTAATAAGGAATTTGTTAAAATCGGAGCTAATGTTGGAAGATAAGCTCTTTATAGTTATTTTTGTAGTCATGTTTTTGGAAAATCAAGCGGATTTTGACCATTGACATGCGCCCGAAACACGGGCAACCGCACTGGTGAAAAGTTGGGAAAAACTTGTGTAACACAGTGACGGTGATGTTGAATTTAAATAGATTATTATGAAGTTGAAAAAATTTGTTTTCGGCTTTACCATGGTTTTTACGCTATTGACCGTGAGTATATCAGCGATAAAACCGGAAGACGTATCATCCTCAGGATTGAAAGTCGGTGGAGTAATGCCGGAAATGAAGTCTACTACAGATGGTCTTGCTCATTTGATCCCTCAAAAGAACTCTCATCGTTATACACTGGTCCACTTTTGGGCAGCATACGATGCAGAAAGCAGAGCGGAAAATGTGCGCTGGAATAGATTCTTTACTCAGCACACAAATGACAGGATTAACTTCAAGGGGGTATCTCTAGATACCGAAAAAAGTGTGTACAAACTCACCCTTGACCTTGACAAAGTAGACTCTTCTACTCAAATGCTGGTAGCAATCAAAAAGCAAGATGAAGTGAAATCAACCTACGGTCTTGCCAATGGTTTTCACAGTTATTTGGTGGATGAACTAGGAGTAGTTCGTGCTGTGGATCCTACTCCTGATCAGCTAAATCAATTTTATGAGAACTAAGTCTCATTAGCTTAGTTTCCCTTTTTGAAGGGTCATAGATGACCGACAGACTTTGATTTATAGTAAAGAGTTCGCTGTTTCACAAAATAACGAACTCTTTTTGCTGAATTGAATCATTCTCTATAAATAGTAAAGGCTCGTGATTTACTCACGAGCCTTTACTATTATTGCGTCTCAATGCTTACAAAGATAAATCTCTCTATATCTCAAATACGGCTAAACTTAATCAGGCCTTGTATTCCTAAAATGCCGCACATAATACGTCTAAATCTTCTTGACGATATAGAGATATACAGGGAAGTGATCACTATATCCGCCCTGATATTGTCCTCCAGCAAAGGTGCGGAAAGGATATCCTTTAAAATGGCCTCTTTGCTGACGTAAAAACTCACTGTTGAAAACATGGGCGTATTCTCCGCTTTTCTTATCCTGAAGTACTTTGAATGTTGTATAATCAGAACCTATAAGATTACCATTGACTACCAGATTATCAAAAAGATTCCATACATCCCTATAAGCCAATGTTCCTATCCCCTTACGATAAAGGCTCGTCATAGGGTTGAACAAGTCGAGAGCCGCAAGATTCTCAGGGGTATCTTTGGTTTGCAATCCTCTTTTTATACTGGGTGATACAGGATCATCATTGAAGTCTCCCATGAGTATTACTTTGGCAGAAGCATCATGATTGACCACAGAGTCAGATACACTTTTCATTACTCTGGCGGCAGCCATACGGCGATTGAGAGATATCTGCTCACCTCCCGCTCTGGAAGGCCAGTGAGCTACAAGGAAATGGAATTTGTCACCAAGAATTGTACCGCTTGCTTCCAATACATCTCTTGTTTTTACATTGGGCTCTCCGGGTATATTCACAGCATGAGCTTTGGACGATAATAGCTTGAACACAGAGACCTTGTAAAGCAAAGCACAATCAATACCGCGCGCATCAGGCGAATCATAATGTACAATGCTGTAACCATAGCCCTTGAGTTCCGGTTGAGCAATAAGATCTTCCAAGACCTTGATATTTTCTATTTCACATACGCCTATGATATCAGGGCCTTTATCACTGCCTATTTGAGATATCACCGAAGCCATATGGTGTAGCTTTTCACGGTATCTTTCTTCTGTCCATGCATTAGCACCGTTGGGGAGAAACTCTTCGTCTTTATTGGGGCCATCTATGGTATCAAAGAGATTCTCCAGGTTATAAAAAGCCACAGTGACTTTGGCATACTTGGCCTTATCCTGAGCTTGTAACGATGTTATAACAAACAGAAATAAAAGAAACGATAGGAGTCTATTCTTCATATTTTGCGAGTTTTTTCTTAAAAATATCTTATATTTGAAGTATTAATCTTGTAAACAATGCTTGTCTTGGGTATGATCATGTTGCAAATGTATGAAATTTATGCACACCTTTCTGCTTTTGCATAACTCTTTGTCCTAATATTCTAAATAATAGAACACGGATATAATACACTAAACGAAAAATATTTGTTGTTTTTTTTAATCTTTAGCTGCAAACTACCATACCCCATAATATTATGCGTATGAAAAAAATCGCTACAACTCTTTTATTTGCCTTGGGTATTAGTGCCGTATGTCTCGGTCAGAACCAAGGTCACGGTGAGGGCAAAATTATAGATGATGCTACCGGGAAACCGATGAATAAAGTACAGGTTTCCGTAAAAGGCCCCAAAAATATCGTTGTAACAACCTCATCGGACGGATTATTCAATCTCAAATCACTCCCCCAGGGTTCATATACTATGACTATCAACGCTCCGGGTTATGAAGCCGTGCAGGTGACCATAGTAAAAAAAGCCTCAGGTGAGATAGGAATACCACTGATCAGACTCAAAAGCATTAGTGGTGATACAGACAAAAACTACCTGGATATCACGGTAGATGAGCTCGGTGATACTGACAGCGGACATTCCAATGAATACTCACCACTCCTCACAGCTTCAAAAGATCCTTTTCTGGCTGCTGCAGCTTACACCTTCAGTCCTATGCGCTTCAGAGCCAGGGGTTATGAAAGCGGATATACTCCGCAATATCTCAACGGCATGCTTATGAACGATATGATCACAGGTTATTCGTCATGGTATCTCTGGAGCGGACTCAATGATATCCTGCGCAATCAGGACAATAGTGTGGGGATACAACCTCTGGAAAATGACTTCGGCAGTATAGGTGAAGCTACTAATATAAATACGAGGGCATCAGGCCAAAGAGCTCAAAAAAGACTTACTTATTCCAATAGTAATAGGACATACAGTAATAGACTGATGTTTACCTATGCTTCAGGGATGATGGAAAACGGATGGTCTGTAGCAGGTTCTGTATCAAGACGTTGGGGCAATGGTATTTATTCCTATGTCAGAGGACAATTTTATGATTCATGGGGATATTATCTGGGTATAGAAAAAATGCTCAACCCTCGGCATAGATTGTCTTTGACTTTTATAGGGTCTCCTACAAAAAGAGGAGTAGGTTCGGCTTCTACACAAGAAGCATATGATCTGGTAGGATCCAATTTCTACAACCCCAATATCGGAAAACAAGATGATAAGTGGAGAAATTCGCGTGTAAAAGATTATCATGAACCCATGATACAATTGTCACACATCTGGAAGCCCGGAGATAATACCAATCTTACCACTTCGGTGGGATACCGATTCGGCAAGAATGCTTATAGCGCTCTTACTTGGATGAATGCTCCCGATCCACGACCCGATTATTACCGTAACCTCCCCAGTTATTTTACAGCACGTGCAGTTGATCCTTCTTTTATACCAGACGAAGCATCTGCAGAATACGCTGAAAATTTATGGAAATCCGATAGAAACACTCGCTATATCAACTGGGACAAACTCTATGAGATAAACAAGAATAACAATAAGAAGACCTATGACAGCAACGGCATATTATTGGCAGAGGGGCTCGGCTCTGAATATGCCATTGAAGATAGGATGAATGATCAGCAACAGTTCAATTTTGCTACAGTATTGAATACCAACGTTGCAAATAATTTCAAGTTGGATGCCGGGCTCAACATGCGACTCAACAGGACTCATAATTATAATAAGATGAAGGATCTGCTGGGCGGTGAGTATTGGTATGATATCGACAAATTTGCCGAGAGAGATTTCTCAGGTGATCCTGCCAAGGTACAATTAAACCTACTTGATCCCGACCGCATAGTCAAGAAAGGAGATAAAATGGGGCATGATTACTATGCATATATCCGTGATTACAACGCCTGGGCCGTAGGCAAATACAAATATGACAATCTGGATGCCTATGCAGGAGTCTCATTAGGCGTCACCTCCATGATGCGAAAAGGTCTACAACAGAGGGGGCTTTTTCCCACAAATTCCTATGGTGAGTCAGACACTAAAAAGTTCTTCAATTACGGGTTCAAACTTGGGGGTGTGTATAGTGTTACAGGTAATCACTTCTTAGAAGCCAATATGGCTCTGATGCAACAGGCACCTTACTTCCGCAATATCTTTATCTCACCACGGACTCGTAACTCTTATGTTACAGATCCCAAGCCTGAGAAGATATACTCGGGAGACTTGAGCTATAATATACGTTTGCCTTGGTTACGAGGGCGTATAACAGGCTTTTATACTCGCATCAATGACCAAACCAGAGGAATGAGTTTTTATGATGACTCTCAAGGCTCGTTCTCCAATCTTTCCATCACAGGGATAGATACGGAATATGCAGGACTCGAGGTCGGAATGGAAGCTAAGCTGAGCCCTACTCTCACTGCCACGGGTGCATTTACCTATGGTAGATATCGATATGCATCAGATGCGGATTTTATCCAAACAGTTGACAACTCGGCCAAAGTGATTATGCAAGACAAAGTCTATTGGAATGGGCTCAATACCTCGGGTACTCCTCAAACAGCAGGGACCATAGGGCTCACCTATCGAGCTCCATGGTACGGCATGTTTGGTATCAATGCCAATTACTTCGACAGGAACTTCATTTCCATGAATCCCATTATCCGTACAGAAAGAGCTCGCACTGATCTTGAGAATAAATATGCAATCCCCGAAAAACTCAAAGGAGGCTTTACTCTTGATGTCTTTGCAGGATATTCATACAGAATTAACTATACCACTTACTTGAGGTTTAATATCTCCGTAAGCAATGTCCTTAATAACAAAAAGATGCAAAGCGGGGGTTACGAGCAGTTGCGTGTAATGGTAAACAATGACAAGATAATACGTCCTTTCGACTCCAAGCTGTTCTATATGTATGGTACCACATTCTTCTTCAACACGTCACTGCAATTCTAATGTTAATAAGATCAAAAATTATGAAAAGTAACAAGATATACGGGATCTTCCTAAGCTTAGTAATCGCAGGGTTCTTCAATTCATGTAATTACAACTCTTTCAATGAACCTCAAGCTCCTGATCACAGTGGCAACGTAGCTATAAAACCCACTCACACCATTGGGCAACTCAAAGCTTTGTACAAAGGTAGCGCTACCAAAGTTGTCGATAATATCATCATCAAAGGTGTTGTAAATACTGACGACGAAGAGGGTAATTTCTACAAATCGCTCTATATTCAGGATGAAACAGGAGGTATAGAACTACGCCTCAGCGGAGTAAATATGGGCAAAATATATCCTCAAGGTAGTACTGTGGTATTCAAATGCGAGGGGCTTACCTTGGGAGCTTACGGAAACCAGGTAAGTATAGGAGCCGAATCAAACAATCCTAAATATGACAATGGCTATATCTCTGAGCAGATGATCCCGGCAAGACTTCTTTTTGTTTCAAAAAGTACTTTAGAACCACGTTTACTAGATCTTTCATCTTTGAAGAAAGAGTATGCGGGCACACTAGTAAAACTGAAAGATGTACAGTTTATCGATTCAGAACTTTCACAAACCTATGCAGACCCTGAGAACAAAAAGAAAGTACCGGCAGTAAATAGAACTATCATAGACAAAAGCGGCAAAACCATCATTGTACGTACCAGCAGTTATTCCAAGTTTGCAGGTCTACAATTGCCCAAAGGTTCAGGAGAAATTACGGCTCTGCTTACTTACTTTGTAAACACACCTCAGCTTGTAATAGTACGAGCAAGGGATGTAAAGATGAATAACCCAAGATTTTAATAAACAAAAAAACATAATAGAAATGAATACTGGCAAAAAAAACAAACGTTCGGCTTTCGCTCTTTATGGATTACTGTCCCTTATCGGATTATCCTCTGCTATGACCTCATGTAAAGACAATGATGACAAGTATGAGATGCCCGAGCTGGTAACCACAACGGAAATCACAGACAACACCATCTCTTTCCCTACTGAGGGTGGTGAGTTTACTCTCAATATCAAAACAAACCGCAACTGGCATGCCGAAGCAGGTGATACTTGGTACACGCTTACTCCCGATAAAGGTGTTGCCGGCACTCATGCAATCGTAATAAAAGCTCTTCCCAACTCTTCATTGGAAAGAAAATCTATCTTGAAAATTAAGAACATAAGTCAAACTCTGACATTGTCCATCAAACAAGGAGGCAAAGAGCTACCCCAACCGGATACCAAAGCCATACCCGCTGTATTGGAATTTGGTAAAAAGCTGGCTGAAAAAACACCTACTCCTTTTGATCAAGATATGCTCTTAGAGGCAGTGGTGGTAAATAACACGGACGAAGGGCAATTCCTGTTCCCGGGATACCTCCATGTGATGGATGCAGATGGTCACAGTATGGTGATGACTACAGCAAAAGGCTCGACCGACAAATTGACCTTTGGTGATAAAATCAAAGTACAGACAAAGGGTAAGAACATCACGAATTATGGTGGCACCATACAGATGGAAGTTCCTCAGGGTGGTTTTGTAAGTATAGAGCATAACCAACCCGTTACACCCAAAGAAGTCTCTATTGAAGATGTCAATGCCGGCAAATATGATTTGGCTTACGTTAAGATTACGGGTGTTCAGTTTGAAAAAATAAACGTTCCTTTTGCCGAAAAAGGGAAATTTGGGAATCATACCTTAGAAACAAAAGATGGAAAGAAAATAAATCTTGAAATCAACAAAAGTTGTAAATTCTATGCGGATCAAGTTCCTGAAGGCAGTGGTTATGTAATGGGAGTAATTACTACATACAACAAAGACGGCAAAATTATACGTAGCATACGCCCAAGCCTAAAAGCTGATATGGTAATGAAAGAAAAGCGCTTTGATGCCGGAGGGGGGCAACCCAATCCTAATCCCGACCCTACTCCCGGCCCTAAAACACTTCTTTTCGCAGGATCTGACTTTGAAGATTGGAATGCTTTTCTTGGAACCCTCAATAAATATGGATTAAAAGAATATGCTACTCAAAAGGATAATGGCAAATCAGGGAAAGCAATGCAAATCAAGACTGATAAAAACGGAAAAAGTAATGACTACGTTTTTACCGTAAAGGTGGGTGATAAACCCGTAAGCTTAGCAGGCAAAACTAAAATCAACCTTTACATCAAAGGAACAGGACAGAAAAGTTTGTCTTTCGCTTTGTACACAAAAGACAAAAAACTATATGTATATAATTTAGGTGACGTTTCAGCAGACAAAGCTGTTTCACCCACATTGGCTGACAACATGGGGTTCAAATACGACGGCACTATCGATACCAAAGACAAATGGGTAAAAATAACCCTTGATATATCATCTGTTAAAGATCTTGATAATATTCCCGAAAATAGCTTATTCACAGTTAAAATAGGGAGCAAAGACAGTGCATACGATCTGCTGCTTGACGAGATTACCGTAGAATAATCCATTTCCCGATACAATAATAGGCTGTGATATCAAATTAGATGTCACAGCCTTTTTTACTTTCATGCTGATTTTAGAGACAAATCTCCTTTTTATATTGAAAAGCTAAAGTTACTTTTGTACGATTGAAAAGAATACACAAACGCTGATATAATGACTCTATTAAAAAACATTTTTACTTACATCTCCGCCACAGCCACCATGCTTATTGGCTCGTGTTCAACATCAAATCAAAATGAACCTATAACACCTAATACAATAGGCGACAACAATATTGTTTTTGTAGGATCAATAGCAGAAAATCCATCTCTCAAATTCGTATCATCTACCTGGTACGAACACGAGCAGATAGGCATATACATGCGGGCTTCCAAACTGGGACTCAGCAGCATCCATACTCGCACGGCCGACAATAGTCAGTATCTTTCGACAAAAGGAGGCGTAGAGCCACAGTTCAAAGGATATGAGAGTCAAGATATCCTGAAAATGCCTCACGATGGAGCTCATGTTGATTTCATAGCGTATGCCCCCTACTCTGCCGACATATCAGTTGATGGAGATATCAGCATGAACACCAAAGCAGATCCTAATTACCGAATAGTGAGGAGCACCAATCTCAAAGGATGCAGCAAAAAAAGTGCATTGTCAGATCTTAATCTAAAATTCATACATATTACTTCACGATTGGTCATAGAACTGAGAGATTCGAATAATAAACCGATCGGAAACGCACAAATCAGCGTGAGTGGACTCTATTCACTGGCTAGATTCAATGTATTTACAGGTCTCGTAACGGGAGCAAATACTCCTCAAGAGGTATCTTTGGTATCCAACAAAGGCCAATACCATGCAGGGGTACTACCTGCCGAATACACATCACAAATTCCTGTGAATATAAAGTACCAAGGCAAAGACTACTTATATGCTTGGGAGCACCCCATAGTCATGCCCGGCAAGCTATATTACTTAGTCATCACACTCACAAGTGATGGTAAGGCAGTAGCCCAAAAACTCCCCTTGAACGAAGCTATACAAAATCTGAATGACCCCAAATTCGACGATAATAACAACTTTGATCCCAACCCACCTGTGGTGGTTCCCGAAAATGAATTTATAGATGGCGATCCGTCACTCACCGAAGTGCCCCGTCTCGCAGGTGGTAGCAATAATTACTTCATTACTCATCGATCAGACGGAGATGTTACCTATTCACTTGAATATGACATAGCCAAACATCACTCTCGGTTTGTCTGCTTTACTTTCAACAGCAAGAACAGCCGCAAAGCCGTAAAGCGTACTGACCTATGGGCATGGGATCCTAAAATACCTGCTACATACAGCACCGAAACATGGTTTTACAGGTCAGGATTCGACAGAGGCCATCTTGTTGCCTCGGAAGATAGGGTCTACAGTAAGGAAGCCAATGAACAGACATTCTACTACAGCAATATGAGCCCTCAATATCATGATTTCAATGCAGGGGTATGGCAGCAGTTGGAAGAAAGAGTGCAAAGCTGGGGACGGGACAATAACTTCCGTGACACTATTTATGTGGCAAAAGGCGGTACCATCACGGACGATGCCATTCTTACTACAAAGCTCAAAGGCAAGATGCCTATACCTCGCTATTACTGGATGGCATTGATAGTAAAAAAAGGCAATGAGTACAAAGGGATAGCCTTCAAAGCTGATCATACCAAGCCCGCCAAAGTACCACGACTTGGCTCTATGGCCATGTCCATAGACGAACTTGAGAAAACCATAGGGTTGGACCTTTTTCCTAATCTTCCCGATGAGATAGAAAACAAGGTGGAAGCAGCCAATCCTCTCCTTAGCCCCTATGTTTGGCCGGGGATATAATATCTCTATAAACTTATGCGCCCTGCGTCCACCCACCAATGGAATCTGTAGAATAAGGAGACGCCTGGCTAAGTATAAAAACGAATCCGCTCATTCCTCCCGGAGTAAGCGGATTACTTTTGCTGATGTATATTGTTTTTAAGACTTGCCTCATAGTCGGCTTATTTCATCCGACTTGTATAATACAAACGCATGTGAAGAGGTTTTACTGCGTAACGTGGCAACAATTATTTTTTTTTAACAGACATACCAATACCTAAACAAACGGCTATTCCATAGCATTTTTAGGGAAAAGCACTTCTTATTATATTCTGCCGAGAGGTCAGGTAGTATATGGGATATGATGTCATAAAAAAATTGTCTCCTAAACAAAAAAATACGCTTTCCCCCTTGACAAAGGGCTGTGCAATATTGTATCTTTGTCATGTAGGTCATACCTCTGAGATCATGGTAAGACCAATTACTTATATTTATCTATACTTTATTTACTACAAAAGGAAATGGAACTTGAAGCGAATATCTCACTTATATACTCCATACACCTAAGCTTGCCACAAGTCAACACATTTGCCCCTTACTAATCATGCCTAAATACCAAAGTATCAAATCTATTATTGACGGTAGGATTGGTGTTATTTTGTCAAATTATATGCAACCCTAACAAAACGTGAGTTCGGTCTAAGCGTGGTGTACTAAGTGGGTTGATGGATTGTGTATGATTTCTAGGTTTAATTCCGGCTTTTTGGGTAGCAGATTGTAGGCAATTATGCCGGCAATCAAATTAATGGCGAAATTATTGACGCTTCTATGTCGTGTATGCTCTATTTGACAAACGTTTTTGAGTAGGTCATTAACGGTTTCCACAAGTGCTCTTTTTCTGAGTAATATCCTATCATACAGGCTCATCAGTGTGTTTTTCATGTTTTTCTTTATCTTCGTAATCATGTGTATGTCGTCAATGAAGAGCTTATCGAAAAGACTTTGTGAGATGTATCCTCTGTCGCCAACAAGTTTGCCGAATAGTTTCTTCGTGAAGGTTCCGCCTTTAAGTGGAGCACGGTCATCCGTATTCCCCGGTGTGATTTGATATTGAATGATTTCACCCCGGTCGTTAATCACAATATGCAGTTTGAAACCATAGAACCATCCCATACTGCATTTGCCCTTTTGGGCCCATCCTTTCATGGTCTTATGCCCGTGTGCCCGCTTGATATGGCAGGTGCGTAAAGGTGTGGAATCAATGAATGAGATACCGGTGCATTCGCCCAGACAACACATATTGAGAAATGAAATTAGTTTGAATGCCACCTTGCTTTGTAATTCCACAAAACGATTGTAAGAGACCAACGAAGGAAAATCCGAATGACATTGTTGCGTAATATATTGAAGATAAAAGGACTTAAAATCGCGATACCTCGAATGATGGAAAAGAATCAGAATAGTCATGATTTCAGCATCGGACATCCTAAACTTGCGATTTCTTCGCTTTTTGTTTCCTTCGCAAAGGGTTCTTTGCTGAATCAAGGTATCGAAAAGTTTGGAAAAATCATCGGTAAGACAGAAAATTTCAACTATATTTGTTTTCATAAAGTGGTGTTTTGTTTGTTTATATCTTATTGATTATCAGCTACTAAGATACAAATAATTCACCACTTTTGCAATGAAATACATAAGAAATTACACTGATTTACAACACTTTTTAAACTCTATTATTCCTATTTTCCCTTATATCGAACTCACGTTAACAAAATATCAAAGTGTAAGTATGTAGCAAAAATTCATTAAGATCATAAACAAGAGCCGTATAGAGGATAATACATCCTCTTTACGGCTTTTTTATCGCTATGCTGTAATGTGCGTTTTTCTTAACTACGCTTCATTATTTTTCTAACTACGTCATGATATTTTCCTAACTAAACTTTTCAGGTTTCTTAGTTAGAAAAATAATGAAACGTAACTAAGAAAATAATACCATCAAGTTACAAAAATAACCGAACTAAATTTGAGCATACTATTAATCATTAAGAATCAAACAACCGAAATCAAAAAGAAAGATATATTCCATTTTTAATTTCAAAAACATATATAATAACCAATAAATACGTCAAATTGAACATAACGAATATACATGACAGCTCGTATTTTTTTTGACAGTTTGATTATTTTTAGCCCTCAATAAAGCTTTCTATTTCATATTATCAATTTTCAAAATCTTATCAAACAACAGCCCCAAAGCCCCATGAAATATTAGAGGCATTCAGGCATTACGTTCTATTTGTGATAGCACAGGCAAAATAGTTTATAGAGGGGACTAAGTATATTGACTAAAACTTAACGTAAAAACCCATGTTTAAGACAAAAAAGTACTGTAACACTCAATAATGATATCAAAAAAAGTTAAACCGATGACTATTTTTAAGACAATCATTTTGATGTTGAAATATTTACACTACTTTTACTGCGATTTTTAAATATTTTAATAAATACGTGAAAAACTTATTTTTATCAATTACCCTACTATCAGTGGTATTGATGTCTTGTTCGAAGACGAATGTGAGTAGCCTCTCAAACTTTAACCAGACTGAGACTATCAATTCGGAACTTAATCTAATTACAGCCAAGCAAAATTTTGCAAAATTACTTTCCAAAGCTGTATACGAAGACAGCGAATTGAGAACCTTCCTCAAAAACGAAGCTATTAAGCAATTTGACCGTGACTATGACGTGTTTTATCCGTATGTAAAAAACAAGATTGCGAGTAACGGCAAAACATTTCGTCAGGTATTACTGTCTTATTGTAGCAAAGAATCTGAACTATTAGACATCGAAAAAGCTCTACCAAAACTAAACATTTTAATTCCTGATTTGACTTTGTACAGCAACTTCTCTGCTGATACCTGGGATGTAAATGATAAAGATCTTGTAGTGTCATACCAAGCAGATGGAGAAGACAAGCCATTGTACATAGATGGAAACACTGTAGATGTAATTAAGAAAGGAGAAGTTCCTGCTACGGCAATCCTTGTAGTAAAAGAAAACGAACGAATGAAAAGCGTTTCTGCCATGAGAGTTGGAGCTAATGGTGTGGATTGCCAGTATGACTTTGCAGATAAAGCGTATGATGCAAATGAGTTTAAAGAGGAATCTAAGATGAGAGGGGATCATTATGATATATATTTTCAAAATGAAGAAATTAATAATTCGATATCTACTTCATATTTAGATGAATCTCTTATCAAAGCTTATAATGAAAATTTAGACAAATCTTGTCATCGTGACTATATTTACTATAGTATGAGTAAAGATAATACCAACAATGGGCGTCTAAATCACAATATACGTGAAGAACTGTTAAAATTTACGATCAAACCAATTGCATATGATGGTTTGAACGCTCAGGATGACAAAAATCCCAAATTACAAGAAACGTCAAGAAAGACTTATGCTTTGACGAATGAAGAGGTTCTTGACAGGGTTTGGACAGATGGAGCATATGAATTTGTTTTTGATGTTTTCACAGTTCATAAGACTAGTGGTGGTGATAAAGTTGATCACCAGTCATTGCACTGTCCTGTACGAGCAAAAGATCTTTTTGGCTTTTCAAGCATGTACGTTCATAGAACAAATAGAACTCTAATTAGAAGATCTAAATACACGTACTATCCTGATTCAAAAAGGCTAGTTTCAAAATGGGTATATCCTGCTAAGTATGTTGTAGGAAGTTCTTTGTTATTAAAAAAGTGGGATATTTATTCTGATGCTACAACTATAAGAATCATTGCTACAGAATATAATCCGACAAGATCAATTGAGAATACAGAGACCTTTAAATATACGCACTCACAAGAAACTTCATTTTCACACGAAGATAAAGACTCAAATACAAAACACACATTCACTCATAAAGATGAAACATCAAAGACCTCATCTATTAAGATAAATTATACTATTACATCTAAAGTTTTAGGCACATTGGATATAAACTATACAGACAATGTTATTTTAGGAAAAGACACTAACCACTCTGGAAATAATTACAATGTTATGCTTTATAATAATGGTGTAGTAACAGCTGCGATACTACCTAAAAATTTAAATAAATAATACAGTTGACCAATGACTAAAATTCAGAAATTACTCACAAGCGGCCTACTGCTTGCCCTTACACTCCTTTCTACCTCATGCAGCAAGCATGACGATGATATCAAATTATCACCTATAAGAGGTTTTTACAGGATATTTAGAATAAACGCTGAAACACCGATAAATGTAAATAACTTCGGAGAGAATAATGATTTGGTTTCAGGCTATCGCTATTTTTTCCCCAATGGTCGTCAAGATAGCCGAATGTTAGTTTACGATATCAATGACCCTCGCTTTTTTATGCGTGTGAAACCTTTTAATGATGATAAAGGGAGATATAACGCTAAGAATTTGATCGATTTCAATATACCTATCCCTGAGGCAGGTATAAAATCTGGAACCCCCTACATTGGAGAGTTTAAGTATGGATTCAATAATTACGAATATAAGCTGGCATCCAATGGCATTGATATCACAATAGAAAAAAAAGACAATAACAGCGATAAGCAATATGGAGAGATAATCTCTGTACAGCAAAAATCTAAGAACGCAATAGATGTAAAGGCAAAACTCAGACTATTTGACTTCACTAAGAAAGATTATATAACCACATTAGTTACAATAGAATATGTCAAAGTGGGAGATATTTGGGATGATCTTTACAAAGAAGTAAATATGTAATAATCTCTTTATAGCCAATCACAGCTTATAGCTATGTAATGAGCAAAAGCCCCGATTCCTCTCTGCGAATCGGGGCTTTTTTTGAACGAATCCCTTATGCCTTTGTCTACATTTTGAACCTTATTTGAGAATTAGCAAGATCGCAATAACGTTGGCTTGATACATCAGCAATAAAGTAAATAAAAATGTAAAAAACGGGTAAAAGCATAATGATAGCAGAAAGCCTAAAAGAAGATATGCTGTGATAATATCACAGCATACCGGAGCTAAAACGTCACGGAACTTGAAGTCATCGCGTCTCTATGTGATCATTGCTCTACACAAATATAATTATTTACCTGCATACAGCACAATCAATAAAAACGAGATCGCCCTTCGCAGAACGATCTCGAAAAATAGATGGTAATTGTTTTTGGTTGTAAACCAATAAAGAATCAATTACTTTTTGACATTAGGTAATTCCAATCCGTAACCTTTTTTCTTGTCTTCGACCTTGAGCCACAAGCCCAAAAGCAAAGCAGCAACGCCCAACAAGGCAAAAAGAAGCATGGGGTTGGTGTAATTGTATTGCAGAGGATCCGTAACGCCCGGGTTGGACTTACGCAGTACGCTACCAATAATCATAGGTAAAGAATAAAGCCCGATATTTTGAATCCAGAAGATAACGGCGTAAGCAGAACCAAGCAATTTGTTTTCCACCAACTTGGGTACGGAGGGCCACAAAGAAGCGGGAACCAATGAGAATGATATACCCAACAGTACAATGGCAAACAAAGCAATGGGTTTGCCCAAACCAACACCGAATTTAGGTAAGAAAGCGAAGATCAGGTGGCAACCAATCATCAGGATAGCTCCAAAGATAAGCATAGTAGCTCCTTTACCCTTTTTATCCAAATATCCACCAAGAAAAGGCGTAATGGCTGCTGCTCCGATAGGGAACCAGAAGAAGATCTTGGCTGCACCTTCTGCACTGATTTGCAGGTTACACTGCAACATGTTGATGGCATATTTTTGGAATGGGAAGATAGCCGAATAGTACAATACACACAAAAATGCCACGATAAGGAACGTACGGCTCATAAAGAGTTTACCCAAATCACGGAATTTGAAAGGATCGTCCTTTTCCTCAAGTGTAGCTCCTACCTGATCGTCCAATTTCTTGTCCAAAAAGAAGAACATAATGAATGAGAGAAGACCTATAAGAATAAGGCAAGCGCAGAAAAGTACGGGACGGGAAACATCGGCCATAGCTCCTGAATTTGCCAACAAAGGACTAATAACAACAACAATAGCAACCCCGACACGAGCAATAGCCATCTCCAAACCCATCGCCAAAGCCATTTCATATCCTGAAAACCACTTTACAATAGCTCTGGATACGGTGATACCTGCCATCTCAACACCACAACCGAAAACCATAAAGCCCACGGCAGCCATCTTGGCAGAAGGAGGCATACCTTTGAAAAAAGGAGTTACATTCCACCAGCTATCAGGCAGATTGAGGTTATTGGTAAACCAAGCCTCCGCTCCGCTACCGATAAATGAGTTGGATACGGCATAGTACTTCATAAAAGCACCTATTACCATGACAACTCCTGAAAGTACCGCCGTTTTGCGAGCACCTATCTTATCGAGAATTACTCCTGCAAAGATAAGGAAGAAGAAAAAGACGTTAAGAAACATTTCGGAACCAGCAAAGTTACCGTAGGCAGTAGGCTCCCAGCCTCTTTCTTGTTGCAAAAGACTTTGCAACGGGGACAACACATCCACAAACATGTATGCAAAGAACATGGTAGATGCCAAAAGCACAAGAGCCGTCCATCTCACAGCAGGCTTGTCCCTCATGGTTTGTTTAAATTGTTCTGTCATTTTTGATCGCTATTAAATAAATGATTAATAATTTCTGAAACTATAAAATTACTTCCACCAATGAAAATGATATCATTGTCCTTAGCTTCTGCCATGGCGCACTGATAGGCATCCACGACAGTGGAATAGCTTTGCCCATGTAATTTCTTGGGTGTGGCTTTTTGTTTCAGGGCCTCTGCGTCTAAAGCCCTTTTTATATCAGGCTGTGTGAAATAACAAACAGCACTTTGAGGTATCAGATTGAGCAGGCCGTCAATATCTTTGTCACTCACGAATCCTATAACCATGTGTAAAGTAGAGCCTTTGCGAGCAGATTGTAACTGTTGCAGTTGTATCGCAATCTTTTCAAATCCCCCCACGTTATGCCCCGTATCACAGATTACAAGTGGTGTGTCGTGCAACTTCTGCCAACGTCCCATGAGTCCTGTCATTTCATTTACATGAGCAAAGCCTTGGCGTACGGCACGAGCATCAAAGATATGATTATTTTGCTTACACAGGACTCTCAAAGCCGTCAAAATGGTACGAGCATTGAGGCACTGAACTTCGCCAGCCAGCTCACCCAGAACATCACCATAATCAGCAGTATCGTAAAGAAAAAATCCATCGGGAAGTCTTTCATAGGAAAGGATGACGGACTCATTCTCTGCAAATGATACGGGTGACCCCACATCTTTTGCTTTGGAAGCGAAAACTTCTTTTACCACTCCGCAAGCTTCACCTATTACCGACGGCACACCACTCTTGATAATACCTGCTTTTTCGTGGGCAATAGCTTCTTCGGTAGAGCCTAAAAACTGCGTATGATCAAGGGATATATTAGTAATAATACTGAGAATGGGAGTAATAATATTGGTACTATCCAATCTGCCTCCCATACCTACTTCGATAATCGCATAATCCACACCGGCATCTCTGAAATAGCAAAAAGCCATCATGGTTGTCAGTTCGAAAAACGAAGGTTTTAGTTTTTCGACCCACGGCATACTCCGGTCTACAAAGCTCACCACATAGTCCTGTGGTATCATCTCACCATTGACTCTGATCCTCTCTCTAAAATCAATGAGATGAGGAGATGTGAATAAGCCTACCTTATAACCGGCAGCTTGCAACACGGCAGCGATGGTGTGGCAAGTAGATCCTTTGCCGTTGGTACCTGCCACATGAATACTCCGAAAAGATTTGTGCGGATGCCCATTAGCTTCATCAAGGGTTTTCACCGTATCCAAGCCGGGCTTATAGGCAGAACCACCCTGGTGCTGAAACACCGGGGTAGCACTGTATAAATACTCAATAGTCTCTGAATAAGTCATTGGGAAAGAACAACGAAGTGTCTTCGATTTTCGTTAGTGGTGACACATTATAGTCTGTTCCCTATCAGGACCTACAGAAACAATAGCTATCTCCACGCCCAATTCAGACTCCAAAAACTTGATATATTCTTTAAATTCTACGGGGAACTCATTTTCAGTCTTCACATCTTGCATCGTTTTGTTCCAACCTTTGAATTCCTTGTATACAGGTTTCACATTTTCGTTCAATTCGTAAGGGAAATCTTTCACTTCCTTACCATCGATTTCATATGCCACGCAAGCCTTGATTACGGGGAAAGTATCCATGACATCGCTCTTCATCATGATCAGTTTGCTCACGCCATTGAGCATTACAGTATAACGCAAAGCCACAAGGTCTATCCAACCACAACGTCTTCTGCGTCCTGTCACAGAGCCAAATTCATGTCCTAGGTCGCATAGTTTCTCTCCTGTTTCGTCAAGAAGTTCGGTAGGGAAAGGGCCTGCCCCCACACGGGTACAATAAGCTTTGAAAATACCGTAAACATCACCAATATTACGAGGAGCCACACCCAGACCGGTACAACATCCTGCACAGACGGTATTACTGGAAGTAACAAAAGGATAAGAGCCGAAGTCAATATCGAGCAACGATCCTTGTGCACCTTCTGCAAGAACTTTCTTCCCCTCTTTGAGTGATTTATTCACCAAGAACTCACTATCAACAAAGGTAAATGTCTTGAGAAATTCTATTGCTTGCATCCAGCGAGCTTCGAGCTCTGCTATATCTTGCGTATAATTCAAAGAAGCAAGCATGCGCAGATGTCTCTCCTTTGCAGCATTATACTTGCTTTCGAAATCATGTTCGATATCACCGGCACGCAAACCATAACGGCTTATCTTGTCTGTATATGTGGGACCGATACCTTTACCGGTAGTACCTATTTTGGCTCCGCCTTTGGCCGCTTCGTTAGCAGCATCCAACAATCGGTGTGTAGGCAATATCAAATGAGCTTTTCTTGAGATCACCAATCTTTTTGTGAGGTCATGGCCACTTTTGGCCAAAGCTTCGGCTTCTTCCTGAAACAATACAGGGTCAAGTACTACCCCGTTACCTATAACATTGATCTTATTACCTTGGAAAATACCGGAAGGAATCGAACGAAGGATATATTTCTCCCCGTTGAACTCCAAGGTATGGCCTGCGTTAGGACCTCCCTGAAATCTGGCGACTAAGTCATATTGGGGCGTAAGCACGTCCACTATTTTACCTTTTCCTTCGTCGCCCCATTGGAGACCTAAAAGCACATCTACTTTTTCCATTGTCTTTGTTTATGTTTATTTTAAATTCGTTTTCTTTTGTTTCCTAGAGCACGTGGCACAACGCCCAAAGGTGTAAAGCACCGGTCTACACACCTTGAACCGCCCCAATAACGTCTTATGAGTAAAAGTCTGGCTCTTTTCTCTGGGATAAAAGGAGACTTTGCCGCATTTGTTGCATATGGCAATAAACTGATCTTCGGTATGGTATGCCATGATGTAAAGCACACAAAAAGAAGATTCAGCCGGTATCTTTACCACTATATCCGCTTCTTCCAGCAAATCCAGTACATTATAGATAGAGCCTTTGGTAATACGGCTATGCTTTTTGTTATGATTGTGATAAAGATCGGATGCCGTAAAGGGGCCTTTCTTATCAAGCATATAGGCAGAAGCCAATACTTCATACCGTTCCAAAGTATTTCGTAGCTTATGAGAATCAATGTAAGTTCTCAATTTTTCGTTCTGAAGCTTAAGAATATCCATTTGAAATCTAATAATGTAATGACTCATTACCTAAGATCACAAATATAAGATTTTTCTATAAGAGCAGATTCAAATTTGAAGGCGAATTATCAGTAGAACTCCTTTTCACAAGAAAAAACTTGCCTATTGAGCCCCCAAAGCTATGTCGGAACAGAAATAAGAAGGAGATTGCCCGTGGGTTTTAAAGCAAGAGTAAGTTTGTTACTTTGTATCACTGCTCACGTTTGGTTATTGGCTTGCAATACCAGGCATACATACACTTCGCCAATCTTGGATATCGGTAAAGCTAAAGTCTCCTCAGAAACAATCTTATTTCAAGCCCTTGACTCTACCGGGATTCTGCTTTACAAAGTCGCCCCAGTTTTTGGTTGCACCTTTATTACTCCCCGTCATAGGGATAGATGTTGTAAAAAAATGGCACAAAGCCGCCGCTACACCATCAGTTGCATCTAGATCCGCAGGCATATCTTTTTCAGGAATTTTGAGAAAGCGCTGCACCATACCGGCGACTTGCTCTTTGGATGCTCCACCATTGCCGGTGATGGCTTGCTTGATACGCATAGGTACATACTCCGTAATAGGAATATCATAACTCAGTGCCGAAGCCATAGCTACCCCTTGAGCACGCCCCAACTTGAGCATACTCTGTACATTCTTTCCAAAGAAAGGAGCTTCGATAGCAAGTTCATCGGGTTTGAATTCTTCAATAAGACCGCTTACTCGATCAAATATTCTTTTGAGTCGCAGGTAATGATTTTCAAATTTGCTCAATCTGATTACCCCCATTGCCATGAGTTCAGCCTTCTGCCCCCTCACTCTGATTAGGCCGTAGCCCATAATCAATGTGCCGGGATCTATACCCATGATAATGCGTTCGTTTGGATTAGACATCATAACTTCTATCAGATTTCTTCAATCTCCATCATGGTTATAAAGCCTGCCATTCGATTGGCAAAACGGTCTGCCAAAGCTTCATTCAAATCCACACCGTACTCTTCGAAATATTTGTCCAGTACAGCCATATTTTTTGCTTCGAAATGTAAAGCATAGCTTACCCCCTCCTCTGCGGCATTATCTTTGAGGACACGATGCAAGCGGGGATTACTCAATAGATTGGTTTTCAACACTGCAGGGATAAACTCTGATTTAATATAAGAGACAAACTCCGAACAGATAGCCGGATCAACTGCAAATGTGGTGTTGTATACAATCATTTTTTCTTGAACTTTATTCATATTTATCAACAAAAGTAGGTATTAGTTTCAGAATTATACTTACATTTGCCCTCGAAAAAGAAACACGGGGTATTAGCTCATCTGGCTAGAGCGCAACACTGGCAGTGTTGAGGTGAGCGGTTCGAGTCCGCTATACTCCACTCACATCATCATTTATCGATTACCCCGGAATGTAATCGTCAATATTAGTCCTAAATGACCTGTACAGGTTATTTAGGACTAATCATATCAGAGGGCATAGGCAAACAGCGGGAGAAAGATAATACGGTAAATTGGTATTTTGAGTAACTGTGGTTATTTTTGTCCAATGATGCCAACCAACAACAAAATCAAAGGACTGCTTGCCGCCTTATTGGGTACATCCATTATAGGGCTGTCTTATATCTTTGTCAAAATAGGACTCAGATACAGTAGCCCCATAGATTTACTTGCCGATCGTTTATTGCTTGCTTTTGCGGCAATATACATACTACAGCGCACACGCATGGTAAAGATAAGGGCGGTAAACTACCACCAAAAAATATCTTTATTCGGACTATCTCTTTTATATCCGGCAGGATTCTTTGCTTTCCAGATATTAGGCATACGTATTGTCCCCGCTTCGGAAGCAGCTATTATTTATGCACTTTTACCTGTAGTGACACTCATGGCATCGAGTATTATACTCAAGGAGCGTACCATCTTTGTCCAGAAGCTTGGCTCTGTGCTCTCGGTTTTAGGAGTAATTTACATCACCGTACAATCCGTGCACAGTGTTTCCATGAATTATTGGGGATACATATTTATTCTGATTTCGCTGGTTACCATTGTTGCTTATTTTATCGTACTCAAACATATTATCTCGGACATTCCTCCTATCACTGTGACCTTTTATATTCTCTTATATTCCACGTTGCTTATCAATGTGATCAACGTAGGCATTTATGGTCTGGAGCATAATTTCAGGGATTACTTCGTGCGTTTCCATTTCCCTCAATACATCTATATTTTGATATATTTGGGCATTCTTTCCACATTGGTTACCTCGTTTCTTACCAATTACAGCCTCAAGGTATTGCCGGCATCTATCGTGGGAGTATTCAACAATCTCAGTCCCGTGATAGGATTATTTGCAGGAGTACTGCTTCTGAGCGAAACGCTCCATATTTACTATATCTACGGAGGTATACTCGTATTGGCAGGACTGGCACTAAGCTCTCTGACCAAAAGTGAGGATAAAAACAAAAAAAAATGATAATGCACAGAGGGAGCCTGGTTTCTCTTTCCATTAAATAAGCTCTTGAGGTTGGTATTTAGAGCTAAACAATGCATCAAAATCATAATTTGCAATACAAACTACCGTAAATTAAAATAGGCGCCTTGCCGATAACGGTTAATTTCCATATTTTTGTTTTTTACGGTATATTGTTTCATGATGTATGCCGGGCTTAGAGATTAAACACAATAATCGCATTTTAGTCTTTTGAAATACAATTATGAATATTATTAATTACCCTAAATCCAAAGCACACAAATAATCTTCAATAATAAAACATCGAAATGAAAATCAAAAAGTTCATCATTTCAGTCATTGCGACAGCATCATTCTTCATAACAGTAGGCGCTCAGAACAACCCTCTGTGGATGAGATATCCTGCAATATCGCCTGACGGCAAAGAAATTGCCTTCTCCTATCAGGGTGATATTTATAAAGTATCGTCCAATGGAGGACAAGCTGTAAGACTGACAACTAACCCGGCTTATGATTCCAAGCCTGTATGGTCTCCAGACGGCAGAACCATTGCATTCCAAAGCGATCGCAACTTCGGTAGCAAAGATATCTATGTCATGTCTGCTACAGGAGGTGCTGCCAAGAGAATAACTACCCACTCCGGTGGCGAAACGCCATACACTTTCACACGCGATGGCAAAAAAGTAATTTTCTCCGCACACATACAAGACCTTGTTACCAGTGCCATGTTTCCGAGAACGGGTTTCACGGAGCTTTACCAAGTATCTCTTGACGGCGGTAGGCCGGAGATGATATTACCCACGCCGGCACTCAATATCTGTTTGAACAAAAAAGGAGACAAATTTGTCTATCAGGATCTCAAAGGATTTGAAAATGTGTGGCGCAAACATCACACCTCATCCGTAACACGAGATATCTACCTTTACGACATCAAAACAGACACTCATAGCCCCATAGTTACATGGCAGGGTGAAGACACCGATCCTGTTTTTGCTTCAGATGAAAGAAACATTTATTTCCTGAGTGAAAGATCGGGGTCATTCAATGTTTATAAAACATCCGTAGCCAAAGATGCCGAAGCCAAGCAGCTCACCAACTTCAAAGAACATCCCGTAAGATTCCTCAGTATTGCCAATGATGATAAACTCTGTTTTGGGTTCGACGGAGAGATATACACCATGCAAGAAGGTCAAAAACCTCGCAGAGTAAACGTCACAATACTCAATGACAATGACCAAGACAATATCACACCTATGACTTTCAGTAGAGGCGTTACATCCGCTGCCGTTTCGCCCGATGGCAAGCAAATAGCTATGGTAATCCGTGGTGAAGTTTTTGTAACCTCTGCTGATTACTCTACGACCAAGCAAATCACCTTTACGCCCGAAGCAGAGAGTGGAGTTTCTTTCGGTGCCGACAACAGATCTCTTGTATATACCAGTAACCGTGACGGCAAGTCTGACCTATACATTGCACGTATAGAACGCAAGGAAGACCTCAATTTCCCCAACGCTACCCTGATCAAAGAAGAGAAATTGATCAAAAACAACGATTCCGAAAAACAAAACCCCGAGTTCTCCCCGGATGGTAAAGAGATAGCCTTTGTGATGGACAGATCCAAACTCATGGTTTATAACATTGCCAATAAAAGCATCAGACAAATTACAGATGGTAAGTATCAGCACGAAACAACAGGAAGCATGAACTACAGCTGGTCGCCTGACGGCAAATGGTTTGTATTGGAATATGTTTCCAACAACCATGCACCATACTCAGACGTTGGTATCGTAAGTTCGCAACAGCCCAACGGTAAGATACACAACCTCACCAATAGTGGTTACTTCGATCAGAATCCTCGATGGGTCATGGGTGGTAATGCTATTATCTACAGCTCTGAGCAGTACGGCATGCGCAACCATGCTTCGTGGGGCTCTATGAGTGACGTAATGATTGTATTCCTCAACCGTGAAGCTTACAACAAGTACATGCTCAATACTGAAGAATACGAACTGCTTACCGAAGCCGAAAAAGCAGCCAAGAATAAAGAAGAGGAAGAAAAGAAAAAAGAAGACAAAAAGAAGGAAGACGCCAAAGATAAAAAAGATCAGAAAGCGAAAAAAGATATTGTAGTGGAATTTGACAATATCGATACACGCATTGTACGACTTACTCCAAACTCTTCACAGCTGGGCGATGCTTACATCACACAAGACGGCAAGAACCTTTACTACATGGCTGCCTTTGAGGGTGGATATGACCTGTGGGAGCATGATCTCAGAAAACGCTCTACCCAACTTCTCAAAAAGCTCAACGGCTCATGGGTGGGATTTACCCCTGACAAAGAAGGCAAGAATCTATTTATGATCGGAGGCAGTTCCATACAGAAGATGGAAGTACCTTCTGGCAAAATCACACCCGTATCCTTCAGTGCGGAGATGAAGCTCGACAAAGACAAAGAGCGAGCTTATATGTACAAAGTGGTCAAAGAAGAGGAAGCCAAGAGATTCTACCGCAAAGATATGCATGGAGTAAACTGGGACAAACTGACAAAGCATTATGAGAAATTTCTGCCGTATATCAATAACAACTACGACTTCTCGGAGATGCTCAGTGAACTCCTGGGTGAACTGAATGTATCGCACACAGGATCAGGCTACAGATCTACAAGCTTTGCTGACCAAACGGCTGAGTTGGGACTCTTTCTCGACATCAAACCGGGCAAAAAAGGGCTCAAAGTACAGGAAATCATTGTAGGCGGACCTTTTGATAATTATCGCTCCAAAGTAAAACCGGGAGACATCATAGAAAAGATTGACGGTAACGAGATCACAGAGAATACCGATTACTTCCCATTTCTCAATGGCAAAGTAAAAAAGAATGTGCTTGTCTCTTTCTACTCTCCTGAGAGAAAAGAGCGGTGGGATGAGGTGATCAAACCTATCTCATCAGGTACGCTGAGTTCACTCCTCTACGACAGATGGATCAAGCAACGTGCCGCAGAAGTAGAAAAACTGTCAAACGGCAAACTGGGCTATGTACATATTCCATCTATGGGCGACGAGAGTTTCCGTAAGGTTTACTCCGATGCTTTGGGTAAGTACTATGAAAAGGAAGGCATCGTCATAGATATCCGCTACAATGGCGGAGGTCGTCTGCACGAAGACATCGAAACGTTCTTCTCCGGCAGTAAATATCTCACCCAAGTAATACGCGGTAAAAAATATTGTGACATGCCCAGCCGCCGATGGACTAAGCCATCTGTAATGATGATTTGTGAGGCAGACTATTCCAATGCACACGGCACCCCATGGGTATACAAGCACATGAAAATAGGTAAACTTGTAGGTATGCCTGTTCCCGGCACCATGACCAGTGTAAACTGGGTAACACTGCAAGATCCCACACTATACTTCGGTATACCGGCTGTAGGTTATGAGAAAGCCGATGGCACGTATTTGGAGAACTTCCAGTTGGAACCGGACGTGAAAGTGAAGCTAGATCCCAAGAAAATTATCAAGGGAGAAGATAATCAAATAGAAGCAGCTGTAAAACAACTGCTCAAAGATATAAAATAGCAAAACCATATTTTACATATAGAAGTAAGGGCGATAGCATGATGATGCTATCGCCCTTTACTGTATATCGGTAGAGAGTATCGTATCATAAGTATATAACCCCGCTATTTTGAAGATTCATATTTATCCGTAATGCTGAGTTCTACCACCGTATGCTCACTTCTAGCTTTACACACAATACTTCCGTCCTAACCTGTAACTCATGTTCGGGAATTAAATGCTATGCGAATACTCTGGGCATGAGGTAATATATCATTTTGCATCTTTCTACCGTTAGCAAACACTTTTCAACGCATTTATATGAGAAAGCCACGTCCCACACAAAGTCAAAATAACATTATGATACCTATAAATCCAATATAGCATTCATATAGTCACATCAAGCTTGCCTCAAAGGGGGCTTGACAAAGGGGGGAGTCATGTATTATCTTTATAAACCAATTAAAGACAAATGACCTCCAAAAACAAATATATGCGGACTAATAATACTATGATAAATAATTGTATAAGAGTAAAATTCCAGGCTGGGTGTAAACGACTTCAACTGACAGCTCTGCCATCACACATCTTTAATTGCGCAAAAGCTTTGCATACCTTATACTTCGTTAAACTATTAGTCTGATTGACCTATAATTTACTCCTTGCATATCCTATCCCCCCTCGTTGCCTAGAAAAGAGTGTCCTGCATTTCTCATATCACAATTCTATACTCTCCTTCAATTATATCACAGTTGAAACGGGCTTGTATTTCAGTTAAAACACCTCTGTACTTTAGTTAAAATGTTTCTGTATTTTAACTAAAACATAAAAACATTTTAGTTAAGACACAACAATACTTTAGTTAAAACAAGGCGATGTCTCAACTGAAGCATTTTCACCTTCATACAATCTTATTATTATATCTGCGTAAGAGATACTACCCTGTGTAGATATTCATAATTGCACTTCTAAAAAGTATTGTGATAACGTTTATGAAAAAAAATATTATCCTTCAATAATTTAGTTAATACATTATGAATAACTTACAAAATACAATTATAAGAAACAGCAATCAGCCTGATTATCAAATCGACAGGAGAAAAGCAATAATAATGACTTATTGACAAGCAGACAGATACAAAAAAGGGAATGGATATATCACATCATAAAAAGAGACTGTTGCAAAAGTCAACAATCTCGTGGATTTTGGAGGCAAAGCCGACAAAAGACACTTTGATCGGGCAGAGTAGGTAAAGTGCAAGGCGCTAAGAGTGAGTGCACAGGGAGTTTACTTCAGGTAAATGACCAAGCGCGAATCTCGCAAGCAACGAAGCAATTGGCCTGCTATGCAACGGTCTCAAAAAGTCAAAAGCGAGAGCCAACTCCATATAACAAATAAACACAAAGGATATAAACTCCTTTGTGTTTATTTGCTTTTGGTCATCACACTCCTAAGAATAAGTCCTACATGGGGACTGCAATGGCAGGATCTGTACTGCCTGCATCAGAGAAGCAGATAGTTTACTTCTTGATGTATTCCAGTTTGGGCTGTTCGATGAAAGTACCCGTTATCTGAGCTATCTGAGCTGACACGGTAAGTAAAAACACCATAAATAGGATGAGGGAATAGTTCCACAACTTAATACCATGAGAGAATACTTTTCCCGTATTTTTCTCATACGGTGTGATCCACATATAACGCATCCATAAATAAATACGATATACAAGATATCCTACAGCCAAACCAACGATCATCCCTACTACAATATCCGAGACAAAATGTACGCCCAAATAAATACGACTATAGGCTATAATAGCGGTAATAGTAAAGATAATAATGGTATAAAGTCTGTTCTTATAAATAAGTGAGGTATACAAAGCATATGCAAAGAAATTGGAGGCATGTCCGGAAAAGAAACCGTACTTACCGCCTCTATATCCATATACAACGCTTACACTATCGCTTACACCGGGAAAATGTGTAGGTCGTAAGCGGGCAAAAAACGGCTTGGCCAAATGAGAGCTCAGCTGGTCACAAATAAGGATGCAAAGAGCCATACCGATGAGAAGAAATACAGCTTCCTTCGTTGCTCTTTTATAAAAAATAAAATAAAGAAATGCAATGATGATGCCCACCCAAGCCCACTTATTGGAGATAAGATACATAAAAGCATCCCAATATGGGGTGTGGTGGCTGTTGAGAAACTCAAAGAGTTCTTTTTCATGCTGAACAAATCGGTCCAAAAAACTTAAAGGCATTGGTTAAATATTATTGAGGTTCGTTATTATTGATAATTTCCATATAGGATTTTTCCAACCAGCCCTGCTTACCGTCTTCTATTTTAATAGGATACCAATTATTGATCTCCTCGCCCGTGATCTTTACTTTGGTACCTTCGTGTATATTGAATACTACAGTACCATTGGTGTCAGGCGTGCTGCGTACACTCACCCTACCCTCCATGATAATGGCTTCATTGTAAGCATCGGTATATTGTGATCTTTGGTGCGTACCCATCATATTGAATAGGATGCAAAGAATGAGGCTGATAACAGCGATATAAAAACCAAGTTTCTTTTTACCAGAAGTACGAGCCAGAAAATAATATACAACTCCTCCCAGAAAAACAGCAAAGAAAACAACACCTAATATATTCAGGGTAAATAGCGTGATAGAAAAGCTAAGAGTATTCCACAGATTGCCGAAGAAAGTATCGCCCGGAGTAATCTTGTCTATGGTTTTGAGTTGAGCCATGCGCAAGTTGTCCTTGATATCATTGTCCATAGGATCAAGCAGAAGCGCTCTCTCATAGTTGAGTATTGCAGGACCCATTTTACCTAACCGATAGAAACAATTGCCAAGATTGTAGTAATAGGATGAATACCCCCCTTTGGTCTGGATGAGATGCTCATAAATGGCAGCAGCAGAGTCATAGTCCTTCTTATTGTAGAGATCGACAGGATCGCCTTGAAGATTGACTTCTTTGAGTGCTTTATCACCTGTCTTTTCCAGAGAGGTAGTGTCTGCCGATTTGGGTTTGATAACAAGTGAATCTTGAGCCGAAGCAATACTATAGCTGCACAGCAGAACAATAAAACTTATGAGATATTTATGAATATTTGACATTGCACAGATTTACTTTGTTTTGAAATTTTCTATTTTACCAATAATCTCAGCTGTATGGCTGTAAAGGTCATCCATAGCTCCTTTGTCTCCGGAAGGTGCATAGCGTGCAAACTCCGCTTGATCTATAATGCCTAGAAGTTCGCCTGACGTTTCTTGGTCAATACCTTTTTCCATCAAAGCCTGGCGGATATTATCCCTGTTGAGGAGTGATAGTGGCAACTTGAATTTATCACCCAAATAACCCCATAAAGCTTGGAGTATTTCATTGTAAAACTCATCTTCCTTGCCTGCTCTTTTATAAACATCAGACTGTTTGAGGCGCTTCACTGCAACCTTATTGGCCTTGCGGTGTCGGAGATCCACAATATCGGCATTGAGGGCAATCTGTTTTCTCAATACAAAAAGGACAATGAGACTGATCAGCAGCAATAGCAAATAGACAGCCACATAGCCATTGCTACGGGAAAACTCTAATCCGTCAAGTGTACTCTTTCCCTGATTTTTCTTAAGATAGCGGATGTCTTGATTGAGAAGTTTTACATCTTCCTTGTTGGATGAAGAGCTAATCACACTTGTAGAGCTTTTGCCCTTAGCCACATTAAGTTCGAAAGGATTGCTTTTGATCGTTTTATATCTGGCGTCGGTAGGATCAAAATAAGAAAATTCAATCGGTGGTATGGTGAATTTTCCGGTTTGTCGAGGTACGGCATAGTACTCTATAGTCTTAGTACCCGTAACACTTCCGCCACCAACATTGAGCTGATTTTCGACTTTGGGATCAAACACTTCAAATTCTGACGGGAAACTTACTTTAGGATTGGATACTAATTTAATATTTCCTTTACCTGTAATAGTAAGCCTTAAGATAAGCGACTCATTGGTTTTTGGCTCTCCGCTGGTGATCTCGGCTTTCAAGCCGTAAGAGCCTACTGCACCATTGAAACTGGACGGCTTGCCTGCCGTGGGCAAAGCCTGTACATCAATAGCAACAGGAGAAGTATACAGTTTTCTTTTGACGAGTATGGGGCTGGCAAAGAACGGATCTATATCATCATCATCGGGCGGTAGTGCAAGGCCTAACTCTATCATACCGGCAGGGATAACAAGTCTTCCTGATTTTTGAGGGAATAGAATCACCTGCTGTATTACAGCCGTTCTGTAGTTGCGCCCATTGTATGTCTCAAGATTGAGTTGTGATTTATCTTTATCATCTACGGTCTGTGAGATGAAACCATCGTACTCTGGCATTTTGAGGTCTTCGAGTTGGCGTATGCCTATATTGGCATTGACAAAGAGCTTGAAAGTAACTGCTATGGCTTCCTGCTCATATACCTTGGTCTTACTTACAATAGCTCGGTAAAAGAGATTATTGCTATTGAGCGAAGGAGTATTGGCTGCACCATTGACATTACCTCCGCCTGACGACGAAGCCGAGCTACCTGCACCGGAGGGAAGTACTTTGATCTTGAATGGTGAAGTGGTGTACTTATCACCCTTGATACGGATGGATGCTTCACCGATATTGAACACACCTTCTTTCTGCGGCATGAGCGTATAGGTATAGCTATTGCTTGTGCTGGAAGAGGTGCGACCGTTTACAATCTGGATTGAGGAACTTGTGGCTATTGCCGGTCCGAATAAGACATCAAAACCGGAGAAAGAGGGTGCATTGAAATCTGTACCTCTACCACCCTCGGCAACAAAAACAATCTGAAACCTTTCGCCCATGGCTACACTCGGGGGAGCCTGTACTTTGAACGAAACTTGTGCATTCAATGCTGTGCAGGCAATCAAATGCAACACGAACAAACCGTATAATATGTGATGACTTCTCTTTACCATGCTTTTTCTACCACTTCTTTTTTATTCTAGTATTGGCTTGCTGAGCTTTTTCTTTCTTAGCTTTTTCTATTTTCTCCCGAGTATTATCCTCGTCCTGCTTGTAAGCATTGAGTATCTGCTCCGCTTGTTGCTTACTCATCTCTTGTTGCTCAGGGTTACCTTGAGATTGATTATTATCTTTTTTCTCCTTGTCTTGCTTGTCGTCTTTCTTGTCCTGATCTTTATTGTTCTGTTGCTGATCCTTGTTTTGATCTTTATTCTTGTCTTTGTTATCCTTATTATTGTCCTTGTTCTGGTTATTTTGTTGTTGTTGCTGCTGCTGTTGTTTCAGCAGATTACGAGCCAAAACATAGTTGTATCTCGTATCGTTGTCATCAGGATTGAGTTTCAATGACTGTTTATAGGCTTCAACACTCTTGGCATAGTCCTTCTTGTGCATATAGATGTTGCCCATATTGTGCATCACATCCGCCTTCTTCTCAGGGGAGAGTGTAGGATTTTCTGCCAATGAAGAGTAGTAATTGATAGCCTCATCCTGCTTATTCTGTTTATATAGAGCATCAGCCAAGCCAAACTTGGCAGCTGAGGATAAGCTGTCTTTTTGTAAAGCTTTGCGATAACGTATCTCTGACTGCGTAAAGGAATTCTTCTTAAACAGTTTATTCCCTTTACGAGTATCAGTCTTTGCTCCTTGCGCCATCAAGCTACAAGGGACCAAGAACAATATTAAAAGATATATAACATGTTTACTTTTCATCCTTGAATATATTATGTTTTCTAAGAAATCTGCTTTTACGTTCTTGGATAAAGAATTCGATGATAAGCAGGATCAAAGCGATCTGTGCAAACCGCTCGTATAATTCTATATAACCTGTAGGTGCATTGAGGGAAACATTGGCTTTGGGCAACTTATCAAGTTGGGTGATAAGACTCTCGGCTATAGACGAAGCATTCTGCCCCGTGATAAAAATACCGTCACCGGCCTCTGCTATTTGCCTACACATTTGTTCGTTGAACTTCGTGATCACCACATTACCGTTTTCGTCTTTGAGATAGTTATTATCGTAAGGGATGGGACCACCTTCAGGTGTGCCTATACCAATTACGTTAACTTTGATATTTTTCCCAAAAGCCTCTTTAGCTGCACCTATAGCATCATCCTCATGATTCTCGCCATCGGTGAGTACTATGATAGCCTTACCGATATCTTTATTGGAAGAAAATGACTTGGTAGCTAAACTGATCGACTGGCCAATGGCAGTACCTTGGGTAGATACCATATAGGGATCGATATCGCCAAGCAACTCTTTGGCCGCAGATAAATCCGTGGTAATAGGTATCTGTGTGTATGCATTGCCAGCAAAGACAATCAACCCCACCTTATCTCCGGCCATCTTGTCCAACAAACGCGTTAGGACTTGCTTGGAGAACTTAAGTCTATTAGGCGCTAAGTCTTGGCTCAACATAGAATTGGAAATATCCAAACAGATCATGGCTTCAATGCCTTTTTGGTCTTCAGGCGTTTGCGAACCTCCGGGTATCTGCGGACGTGCCAGTACTATGATAAGAAAACAAATAGCCAGTATGAGCAAACTGCCTCTGAGCATTCGTCTTTTAGCAGAAGCTTCGGGCTTGAGCAGCTTGAGCATCTTCACCTCAGCGAACTTGCGTTGCAGCGATCTTCTTTTATAATATGCGTAGAACCAAATCACCACAAGTGGTATCACGAGTAGTAACAGGTAAAAATATTCGGGATTATAGAAATGCAGTTTCATCACGGGTTAGTTCTTAAATATGTGTTGCGAAGAATGAACTCCAAGAGCAGCAGAATAAATGCTATCAAAGCAAAAATAAAGTATTCTTCGTGATGTACCTGAAAACTCTGTGTGGAGAGTTTGGTCTTCTCCAGCTTATCGATCTCTTGATAGATTGATTCCAAGCTTTTGTTATCTACAGCTCGGAAATATTTGCCACCACTGACTTCGGCTATATTCTTAAGAGTGGGTTCGTCTATATCGACGGGAACCATCTGAATACGCGTTCCAAAAGCTGTGGGAATAGGATAAGGGGCTTCACCACGCGTACCTACACCTATAGTGTATACTCTGATGCCGAATGTTTGAGCCAGTTTAGCTCCCATATTCGGAGTGATGTCTCCTCGGTTGTTGGAGCCGTCAGTAAGGAGGATAATTACTTTACTTTTAGCTTTACTGTTTTTAAGACGGTTTACCGATGTAGCAAGTCCTACTCCTATAGCAGTACCGTCTTCCAGCATGCCGATATGAATATCCTGCATTCTATTTAAGAGTACGGCATGATCCGTAGTAAGCGGACACAAAGTAAAAGTTTCACCGGCAAATATTACCGAGCCTATATTATCGTTGGGGCGGTTGTTGATAAAAGTTTGCGCCACTCCAAGTGCAGCTTCGAGACGATTGGGTTTGAGATCCATCGCTTGCATACTACCGGAGATATCCAAAGCCAACATAATATCAATGCCCTCCACGCTGTCTTTGCTCCAGCTATTGGAACTCTGCGGACGAGCTATCGCAATAATGATAGCAGCAATAGCTAATGTACGCAATACGAAAAGAGCATGTCTCAAATATGCACGTAAACCGCCACCCATTTTGTCCAGTGATTTCATGGAAGAAATGAGTAGCGTTGGGTGTGTTTTGTTTATTCTATAGATATACCAAGCAATGAGCAATGGTATAATCAGCAACAAAAATAACAGCTTGGGATGCAAAAACGTCATGCTTCACTCCTTTCTTCCGCAGTGTCGCCTTCGGATTTAACCCATTCCGCATTTGCTGTGCGTATAAAGTCTACTGCTAATACCATAGACAGTCTGTCTTCATCGGGCAAAGACTTATAATTGGCAAACTTTGCCAAGTTAGCTGTTTTGAGTATTCTTTTCAGCTTTGTAGTGAGATCTTGATGCCCCAGTAGCTCTATGTAATCGATCAATTCTGTTGAAGTCATCTCCATTACAGACACATGCTTTACCTCTTCTATGTAGTGTCTGAGGATGTCTGTCATTTTAGTATAATAAAGTTTATACTGACCACTCTCCGGCAATTTTTCCTTCGAGAGGACTGTAAGTGCGGTAAGAGCTCTTTCTATAGGAGGGATGAGAGGATTGATCTGTGGTGCCTCCGACTTTTCACGCTTCAACTTATACCCACGACTTTCATACCATATCATGAGAGCCAATAGCAGAGCTATGATTACCCAACTAATAGGATTACCATATACCAGTATCAGTATATCCTTCAAAGTATAAGGCACCTTCCACGGTTTCTTAATATCCTTGAATTTCTCGGGGTGCTGCATATCGACATCAGGTTGCAGTACTTTGAGCACAAGACTATTCGACTTTGCTTGCAGGGTTCCTGCTTGCACCGTGATAGGCGGTATCGTTACAAGCTCTACGGAGTCAAAAGAAGTAATGAGCATTTTCATTTTTACCTCTTTGACTCTTCCGTCAATATCAATGGTATCTACCGGAGCAAACTGCAATACTTCAAAGTGACGCACGGTAGAATCCTCCGGCAAAAACAGTTTAGTCTTAGCCAAGTCACCGGTACGTACCGTTATATCTATTACAGCCTGCTCTCCTACTTTTATCTGGTCTCTGTCTATCTTTGCTTGGATAGATAAGTTCTGAGCTTTCGCACCTTGAGCGACTGTCAGAAATAAAAGCAGAAGAAGGGATGAGTAGTATCTATGATTAATCCTTTTCATTTTGAATTAGGACCTTCGTTTAAATAATTGAATAAGCTCAGGCACATAGTCCTGTCCTGTGTGAACTTCGACCTGATCGATGCCCAAGCGACTACATAGTTGTTTGCGCTTGTTATCCTGAGTTTCGAAAGCCTTCAGATAAGTGTCCCTGATCTTTCTTGACGAAGTATCGATCCATCTCTCTTGACCGCTTTCGGCATCCAACATTCTGATGAGCCCCATATTGGGAAGCTCTTCCTCTCTGATATCATAAGTACGTATACAAACGATATCATGCCGGCGTGAAGATATGGTAAGAGCATTCTTATAGTCTTCGTCATTGTCCATAAAATCAGAAATAAGGAATGACGTACACCTTTTCTTCAACACTTGCGTAAGATAAGTAAGAGGAACGGAAAGATGTGTACCTCTAGACTGAGGACTAAACTCCAGAAGTTCTCTTATTATATACAATATATGTTTCTTGCCGCTTTTGGGCGGTATGAACTTTTCTATCTTATCGGTAAAAAGGATGGCTCCTACCTTATCATTATTTTGAATAGCCGAGAATGCCAGTGTGGCAGCGATCTCCGTGGTGAGCTCTCTTTTAGTTTCGCTTTGCGTACCAAAGAGAGTACTTCCCGATAGATCCACCATAAGCATTACCGTAAGCTCTCGTTCCTCTTCAAAGACCTTGATAAAGGGATGCGCGTATCTGGCGGTAACGTTCCAGTCAATATCCCGCACGTCATCACCTACCTGATAGTTGCGCACTTCGCTAAAAGCCATACCCCTTCCTTTAAATGCAGAGTGATATTGCCCCGCAAATATTTGTTCGGATAAGCCTCTGGCTTTTATTTCTATCCTTCTTACTTTCTTTAGAAGATCTGTCGTTTGCACGTCCAGCTTAATAATTAAGGTACTTCAACTTTGTTCAGAATCTCACTTATTATAGCTTCAGCCGTGAGGCTTGAAGCTTCAGCTTCGTAGCTGAGCCCCAAACGGTGACGCATCACGTCATGGCATACTGCGCGTACGTCTTCGGGGATAACGTATCCTCTTTGTTTGATGAAGGCATAAGCTCTTGATGCCAAAGCTAAATTGATAGAAGCACGAGGCGATGCTCCAAAAGAGATCATCGGCTTCAGCTCCTCCATACCGGCGAGCTCCGGATAGCGGGTAGCGTATACTATATCTACGATGTAACGCTCGATCTTTTCGTCTATATAAACCTGCTGTACCACCTTGCGAGCTTCGATAATGTCCTCTTTTGTCACCATAGGCTTGATCTCAGGCTGCATAGGCTTGATTTGTTGACGTATGATTTGTGCCTCTTCCGTCTTTTCAGGATAAGATATCAGCACCTTCAGCATAAAACGATCCACCTGCGCTTCCGGCAACGGGTAAGTCCCCTCTTGTTCAATAGGGTTCTGAGTAGCCATTACCAAAAAAGGATTGGGCAGCTTGTAGGTTTTCTCTCCTATAGTCACCTGTCTTTCCTGCATGGCTTCGAGCAAAGCACTCTGCACTTTGGCCGGTGCACGGTTGATCTCATCCGCAAGGATAAAGTTAGAGAATATTGGTCCCTGCTTAACTTGAAATTCCTCTTTCTTCTGGCTGTACATCATTGTTCCCACTACGTCGGCAGGCAGCAAATCCGGTGTAAACTGGATTCTTTTGTAATCTGCATCGATGAGGTTGGCCAATGTTTTTATCGCCAATGTTTTTGCCAATCCCGGCACTCCTTCCAAAAGAATATGCCCATCAGCCAATAGTCCTATAAGCAGTGATTCTATCAGGTGGTTTTGCCCTACAATCGATTGGTGCATCCCTTGTTTAAGAAGTTGCACAAACGAACTCTTTTGCTCGATGTACTCGGTAAGAGCTCTTATGTCAATAGGTTCCATGAATTGTTATTCGTCTATTTATGGTTTATATATGCTCGTTATCTATTAATCTATTGTGTGAAGCCTTATCATAACTCTCGCTTTCTTATATTCTTGTATATGGTGTAGCGAAATGTAAATTTACAAAAATTAACCGCAACCGCCTATAAAACGTTAGTAGTTTCCTTTTATTATGGAGTTATTGATATCTCTTTGTATGATTAACGCCTTTTTCACCGAATTAGTATTTTTAGCATCTATACCGTATTTTTCTGCTGCAGGAAGTGTCAGCTTAGTTCCTGCAGGTATATTATTAGGATCCTTAATAATATTACCATTCTCAAGATAGATATAGACCCAAAAAGCCTTATGACCGTATTTAGCTAAAGCCTTATTGGTAAGTTTATCGCCTTTTTTCAGGATTATCTTTTCCGCATAATTAGCTGAGGAAGACGGAATTTCTTTTTCTACAGATTTTAGATTTTGATCTATCGAATCCACCCCGTGCGACATGCTACTTATTTCATTTTCGATAGAATCGTTCTTCACAGAATCGCCCGGTATCTCTCCTTCAAATACGGGTTCTTCTGTTACTATCGTGGTATCGACTACCGTTTCAGATCCGTTGTGTAATAAGTTGGGCATTTTATTGTGAAAAAGCAGATATAGGACGGTTCCAATGACTAGGAATAGAATAATAAGCAGAATATACTGTACATTTCGGGCTTTTTTCTCCTTAATCTTCTTTGGGTCATCACCTCCTTGATTTGTGGGTTTGTCTTTTTGAGCCGATTTTACGGCAGGAGGAGCATCTTTGCTTGTAATCTCTCCAGCTTTATTTACAGACTCTCCTTTCGCCCCTTCTCCTGCCACAATAGTAGCTTCTTCCTTTTTATCCCCAATATTGTCATTGGCCGATCGTCCATGAGAAACATCGGTAGGAGGCATAACTATCGGTTGTATATGATCATCCTTGGGAGACTGTGTCTTAACCTCACGAGGAGGTAAATTCTCAAAATGAGGCTCGGGCTTATTGATAACCAAAATGTAATACTTCGGAGCCAGATCCGTCTCATCCCAAGACTGCACTTCTTTTACAGGCGTTTTGCTATCCTGCTTGTCAGAACTTACAAGCACTGGGGAAAACATCGAAAAAGGTTTGTTCAAGTTCTCGGGCACTTCTCCCAATGGGCTAAAAACATAGCCGTCATAATTCCCCGCATGATCTATCAATGGTTCGAAATAACCTATATTCTTCCAGAATACTTTATTTCCTTTCTTTATCAAACGGTCAAAAACTATCGCAATACTCTCCCACCATCCATTTACGACTTCGAGAGTGTATCCCGTGGTCTCGTGCAGAGCCTGCACAAGTGTATCATCCGTATACCCGTCTGTCCCCGGTTCGATAGGGGCAAGCTCCAGTTGCACCGCTGGGGGGATGAGATACAACTCACCCGTAGGCAAGTGAGCAATGTATTCAAGTTGCTTATGGGCACTCCACACCCCTATATTTCTTTGCACTACTTTCTCGCCCAGATTGAGTCGGCTTGCGAGTTGTGACGTAAAAGCGCTCCACAAACTTTCTGAGGTGGCTATCTCTATGCGTGCGTTATTTGCCAGTTGGGCAATCCATAATTCGTCTTGTATCATGAGATTGAAGGTTTTGTTTATTTTTTATTTTTTTATTTCGCCGTAAAGGTCAAAAGTTTCTGCTCTATTTATTGTTACGGGATAGAAGTGTCCCACTTTGGGAATAATAAGATCATTTCCCGTGGAGATAAGTACTTCCTGATCCACTTCTGGAGAATCAAACTCCGTTCTTCCTATGAAATAATCCCCCTCCTTACGGTCAATAATGGTTTTGAAGGTATGCCCTACCTTAGCATCATTTATTTCAGTCGCTATGCGCTGCTGCAAAGCCATCAGCTCATCGAGGCGAGCTTGTTTTACTTCCAAAGGAATTATATCATCATAGTTATTGCCCGCGTAGGTGCCTTGCTCATGAGAATATACAAAGGCGCCCAGTCTTTCGAATCGGATATCTTTTACAAACTGCTTGAGTTCCTCGAAATCCTGCTCGCTCTCTCCGGGATGCCCGGTCATGAGGGTGGTGCGTAGATGAATGCCCGGAACTTCCTGCCTCATCAGATGCAGTAAATCATACGTGGCTTCCTTGGTGATATTCCTACGCATGGCTTTGAGCATATTATTACTGATATGTTGGAGGGCAATATCCATATAATTACACACATTGTCCCGCTCTCTCATCACTCTGAGTATGTCTGTGGGAAAATGTGCAGGATAAGCATAGTGCAGCCTTATCCACTCCAACCCTTGAATATCGGAAAGTCGCTCCACCAGTTCCGGCAGGGCATTTCTTCGGTACCGATCGATACCGTAAAATGTAAGATCTTGAGCTATAAGCTGAATTTCCTTGACACCGATACGACTGAGCTCTCGTGCTTCCTGCACGATCTCATCCATGTCACGGGACTTATGTTTGCCTGTGATGATGGGTATAGCGCAGTATGAGCAGGTGCGGTCGCATCCTTCGGATATTTTGAGATAGGCGTAGTGCTTAGGGGTAGTAATAGACCGGTTTGTGCCGGCAAGATTATCATTATAATAAGCTTTGCCCAAATCACCGATCAGATTCTTCCAGTTAAATTTGCCGTAATAAGCATCTACTTCGGGGATTTCCGTCTTCAGGTCATCCATGAAACGTTCCGTGAGGCAACCCATAACATACACAGCACCCACACGTCCGTCCTTCTTGGCTTCTACCAGCTCCAATATCATATTTACTGATTCTTCCTGTGCATCACCAATAAATCCGCAAGTATTGAGCACGACAATCTCTCCGTTTACTTTCTCGGGATTATGCTTTACTGTGTAACCGTTTGCCAGGAACTGTTTGATCAGAGCCTCTGAGTCAACAAGGTTTTTGGAACACCCCAAGGTGATCACATCTACGCGATTCTTTCTCATTCGCCAAATAAAGAGTCTACAAATTCTTTTTTATTAAACAACTGAAGGTCTTCCATACCCTCTCCAAGTCCTATGTATTTCACAGGGATCTTGAACTGATCCGATATTCCTATGACTACACCTCCCTTGGCTGTGCCGTCGAGCTTAGTTATAGCCAGTGCATTGACCTCGGTAGCAGCCGTAAACTGCTTGGCCTGCTCAAAGGCATTTTGTCCCGTAGAGCCATCCAATATAAGCAGGATCTCATTAGGAGCATACGGTACCACTTTTTGCATCACACGCTTGATCTTGGTCAGCTCGTTCATGAGCCCTACCTTGTTGTGCAAGCGCCCAGCCGTATCGATAATCACCACATCGGCATCAGCTTTTACAGCCGCACTCACGGTATCAAATGCTACAGAAGCGGGGTCTGCACCCATCTTCTGCTTCACAATGGGGACTTGCACTCTATCCGCCCAGATCTCTAATTGCTCTATAGCGGCTGCTCTAAAAGTATCAGCTGCTCCCAGCATCACTTTATATCCATTTTGCTTGAACTGATATGCCAGCTTACCTATGGTGGTAGTCTTGCCCACACCATTGACTCCCACCACCATGATCACATAGGGCTTTTTGTCATGCGGGAGTTCGAAGTTGTCAGCATCGTTGCTTCCATTTTCAGTCAGCAGTTCCGATATCTCACTTCTGAGTATGCCGTTGAGTTCCGAAGTAGATACATACTTATCCCGTGCCACACGCTCTTCGATGCGCCTGATTACTTTGAGGGTGGTATCTACGCCCACGTCCGATGTGATCAGCACATCTTCAAGATCATCCAGGACTTCATCATCAACTTTGCTTTTGCCGGCAACGGCTCTGGTCAATTTAGAGAAAACATTCTCTTTACTCTTGGACAACCCTTCGTCCAGAGTTTCTTTCTTTTTCTTGGAGAAAAAACCGAAAACGCCCATATCTGTAATTGTATTTATTTCTTAGTCCATTCTGTACTTATAGTCGTCATAGCCATACTCCCTCAGCACTTCACAAGAGCCATCGGTGTGCTGTAAAACTATTGAGGGATGAGGGATTCCATTGAACATATTGGTCTTCACCGTGGTGTAGTGGATCATATCTTCAAAAATAATCTCATCCCCTATCGCCAAAGGCTTGTCAAACTCCCAATATCCTATAAAATCACCACTCAGGCAGCTATTGCCGCCTATGCGATAAGTGTTTTTGTCGGGACGGTGCTCCTCTGCACTCACAGCACCCCTGATAGCCGGCTGATAAGGCATCTCCAAGCAGTCAGGCATGTGGCATGTAAAAGATACGTCTACAATAGCCGTAGCGATACCGTGATGAGTAACAATATCTATAACAGAGCTACGCAAAAAACCCGTTTGCCATGCAAAAGCACTCCCTGGTTCCAAGATAAGATGCAGATGCGGATGGCGATTTTTGAAAGATCTGAGTACCTCGATGAGATGCTCTACGTTGTAGTCCTTACGGGTCATCAGATGCCCGCCTCCCATATTGAGCCATTTGGCCTCGGCAAGAGGGCGTGCAAAGTTATTCTCGATAAGTTCCAGAGTCTTCTCCAGATCATATGATGTACCCTCACACAGTGAATGAAAGTGGAGTCCCTCTACGCCTTGCGGCAGATGGTCTCCAAACTCGGCAGCAGGTACTCCAAAGCGTGATCCCGGGGAACATGGATTGTACAAGTCTGTCTCTACAGCTGAGTATTCGGGATTGATGCGTATTCCGTATGAGATGCCGTCGTTGGGACTCATGAGCGGTCTCATCTGTTCTATCTGTGAGAAGGAGTTGAAAGTGATATGGCTACTCCAGCGTTGTATCAGGGGAAAGTTGTCCTGCGTGTATCCGGGACTGAAGGTATGAGCCTTGGCACCCATCTCCTCGTATGCCAATCTTGCTTCATGGATCGAGCTGGCAGTACTATGCGGTACGTATTGTGTGATGATAGGGAAGGTCTTCCAGAGGGCATATGCCTTGAAAGCCAGAATTATCTCCACTCCGGCGTTTTGCGCCACGTAGCTGATGAGTTCGAGATTTCGTCGTAATAATTTCTCTTCCAGCACATAGCACGGCCCGGTTATTTTATTGAGATCTGTCATTAAATGTCGATACATAATATGTTACATTTACAAAGATAAATATAAAATACCTAATTGTCTGATTTTGGCCCTCCCACGCTCTCCAAGAGAGGCTTTAAGGCTTGAAGAGTAATGATAAAAATATACAGTAGAGAAACGACTGTTCACATATATTCGCAGTAAAATGAGTATATACACACTTGGGAAAACACCAAGAAAATAATCAAACTGACAGCTATTAGCAATTTTCGCTATCATTATGCCACCGAAAATCTTGGTTGAAGCATGAATAATTATTTTACAAAGCACTATTACACTGGATACTAAATTATGAGGAAATATCTTTTTTTGAAAAATTTATCTGCGATGTGCCTAAATCGTGTAATTATTGACCCATAAAAACGATAAAACAGCTGGCAAAAATACAATATCGAAATCATAGCCATAACAATTATACTTTAGTTAAAACGCAATTGTATTTTAACTAAAACGTTTGAGTATCTTAGTTAAAACACACAAATACTTTAACTAAAACACAGAAATGTTTTAACTGTAATACGAAGGTCGAAATGTAAAATACGATGAAAAAATATACGGGAGGCAGCTCCCTACGGGACAATAGGGGCATGATGATTTAGAAGGACAAGACCGAGATTGATTATGACAATATAATAGGGTAAGGCATGAGTGTCAGGGTGTATAAGTGATATGACGGGAGGGATATACAGGCATGTACTGCCAATATACACTCTCCTGGCATCGAATCATTTAAAAAACTCATTGTCATATCTATATGAAAATAAAAATTTGTATTCAAGAAGTCTATCTTTTTTCTTATTTCTACAAATATAATACATAGAGCCACCCTTTGTCAAGCCCTTAAGCGCAAAGATCCGAAATAACAAAATGATCCCATTTTCCCTTATATACAATCGGATTGTCACTTTAGGGAAATGCATCGCTTTAATCCCATTTACAACGCATAAAGAATGACACACTCGTGCAATAAAGAAGAAGACCCGCAAAGAAGCAACATGCCGTGTAGCTTTTACTCTCATAAACGTCATTTCCCGACAAAAGACATCCGCCTTACAAGCAACTTAGCAAGCTTGTAAGGCGGATGTAAATGGATCAAAAATGAAGAAAGGATAGGTTTACGTCACTTATTCCAATGATGAGTCCTTCTGTACTCCTCATATTTTTTATTGATATAGGCTATAGCTTCCTCTATAAGCGTATCCTTACCGGTAGCAATATCGTGTGAGCGCAGTGATACGTAGTAGTGAGGTTCTATACCATTTTCGATACTTTTCATTTCACTATCAGTCACCTTACATGCCGAAAACCTGATAGCCCAGCCATTGGGTAATTCCGATGACAAAGGGAGTCCACCGCCACCTCCTGTTTTATCTCCCATGAGGGTGACAAAAGGCTGATTTTTCATCTTCAGCGCAAAGTCATTGGCCGAACTGTAAGATCCTCTATTGGTAAGCAAGATTACAGGCTTGAACCACTTTACTCCCGCCTTCAGCGTATCCAACTGTATTTTTGTGGGCTTGGAGAAGTCGTTGTGTCCGGGGCCCGTTTTGTGGGAAATGTATCCTACCAGCTGTTTCTTACTGAGGAAATGCTGTGCAAACCGATCTGAAGTAGAGAGATCACCGCCCCCATTTTCACGTATATCTATGATCAATGCTCTGCAAAAAGAAAGTCTACTCAGCATGGCATTGAGGTTGCTTGTGCTCAAAGGGGAGGCAAAAGAAGGAAATCTGATGTATCCGATACTATCTATAGCATGATTGTTATATTTGAGATAACGGTACTTAGCCCCACCTGCGATTTTATAATCACGCTCAAGGTATTTATCGATAATATTGACATCAAAATTCTTAGGATAATCAAGGTGCCAGTTCCAATATCGTCCGTAATTAAATGGTGTGATGATATTGACATGACCATCCCTGAGCTCATCAAGCAAGTCACACATCACGCTGAGCAACGAGTCATTGCCCATATTGGGGGATATCTTTTTGACGTGCTTATAGTACATGTCTCTCCATGTAGAATCTTTAGGAAGTTTTTCCTCAAAATAGCAATAACGCTCGTCAAGTATTTGCCATAACTTGTCATAGTTCTTTTGAGGCGAGGCATCGAAGTCCCCTTCCGTACTGCACGAGGGTAACACTACCCCTATGCAGACTGTAACGAACAAAGACAATATGGCAGAACTAAACTGTTTCATCAGAATAACCGATCAGAAATGTAATTCAACAAATTATTACGTCCGATAATAGGCAATATATCTGTAGAGACACCCAACATCAAGCAATGTGAATTAATCTTGGTTCGAATATTATTTATGTTGTTTGATAAACTATTCCACTGATAACCGATCACAATGGTTTTGTAATCAAAAACAGGAATCTCTACTTGGAAATTGAGTCTGTTTGACACAGTGTTACCTAAGTGCGTAAAATATATGCCGGATCTCTTATTATCAATCAAAAAATGTTCGTAGTAGCTTTCTCCAAATTCCTGTGAGAAAGCAGCCCCCATCAGATTTATCTTATTGGATAACCTGAACAATACCGGAAAAGAGGCACTATTGACACGATAGGTCAACATCACATGCGCATTAAGGTCATTGAAAGACTTCAACGTACCCGGATTATTCCCATTACGGCTATTATAAATACCGCCCAAACTACCTCTGACATTAGGCCCTATAAAAATATTGGCAGTAGAGCCTAGTCGTAATTTATAAAGGTACCCCAAATCCAGACCGGCCATGACATAATATGCGTCAGAGTTCTTGGCGGGATTTTGAGTTTTAGAGAAGTCTAATTCGAAGCTGGTACTACGTATCCAGTTTTTTACAGCTCTGGGCTCTTTATTGAGCATTTTGGCAAGCAAAGAATTGTTTACAATAAGATTTTTGTAAACCTCAGTCTGTAATTTGAGATGATAGCCCCCATAATTCATAGGAGAGAGGTAAGTATCCTTGACATAACTACCCCCTGCACCCAAAGCAGTGATGCGATGGATAGGCGACAGTGCTTTTGGGAAAAGCTCATGCTCCAGAGTACTGAGCTTAGCGCCAGAAGTTTGTGCCCACGACGATACAGGAGCTAATAAGATACATGCACATGCTATAAAAAATGAATAAAAGATTTTTTTTGTCATACTAATCAATTTCTAAATTGCTAAAAAGGTTTGGTTCATAATCGTCATCATCCACAGTACTTTCCTCTGAAGATTCAGCAGGCTGTACAAGATGATGATATTCAAGAGAAGGAGCTTCTTTGAGGGGTTCCAACTCTGTAATTTTCTCTATAATAAAATTGGTAATACGTTTGCCTTTGGCTCTGATGCTTTTGACACCGATAAACTCATCGGCATCTATCTCGATAGGTTTGCGGTGAGCGTCTTTTCCTCCCAATACGATTTCAAAACGGGGATAATAAATATCGGTAAGCAAGATTACTTTATTCTTGGAATCTTCTCCTCCAATATTTTCTTTTTTCTCATCCTCAATAGTGAATCTTTTGAGATATGTAAAACCATGCTGAGCATCTTCATAAATGGCGGTCCATACTTTGAGCGGATTATATTTCTCTATTTTATAAAGATTGCTCTCAAAGTGGTTGGTGTCGCTAAAATTAGTAAGGTAGCACTCTCCATTGTCCAATATAACAAGAATCTTGTCTTCTGCAAAAAATTCGCCCAACAATGTTCCCTGACCATTATAATTGAGTCGCATAATATCCTTGTCGAACCAGACTTCTCGTCCGCCCAATGTAGATGTTCCCTGTGCCCTCAGGACAATGCTGTTTACATCGCCTTTGGTCAGCAAATTTCCTCTTGCCGAGCGGTTCTTGATGGCTATTTCACTGAAGTCCTTCTCAAATTCATTGATCCTTTGTTTAGGCTTACGTTTTAACTTGATGCGTATGGTCTCTGCCTCACCGTTTGTATTAGCAGTGAAATACACTACTTTAGAGCCGGTACCCCCTTGTGTAACATCATAATCCTTGTCACGTGTAATGGAAGTAACGCTAAAACGTTTGATGTAATACGGGCCTCTCTTGCCATCCTTGTAAACTACATTGTAAATGGTGCGATCGTCACTTTTGAGAAACCTGCCTATATGAAGAATCTCCTCATTGCCGACAAACTTCTTCTCGTCTACTTTGGTGACGATATATTTACCGGAACGGAAGAAAATAATAATATCATCAATACTGGAGCAGTTGCAGACAAACTCATCGCCTTTGAGAGAAGTTCCGATAAAACCGCCTTCACGATTGACATAGAGCTTCTCGTCCAGCTCCGCCACTTTAGTAACCTCGATAGTATCGAAATTCATGAGTTGGGTCTTTCTGGGGAAAAGATCGCCGTAGCGCTCTTTGAGATACTCAAACCAATGTATAGTATACTCGGTGATGCGGCTGATATTCTTTTTGAGCTCTGCAATCTCGCCTTCGAGTTGCAGCATCATTGCTTCATGCTTAGGGATATTGAATCTTAATATCCGAGCCATACGTATTTCCAGCAGACGGCGTAAATCATCATACTCAACAGGTCTGATAAACTTATCCATCCATGGCGTGAGCCTTTTCTCAACATGCTTGAGTGCTGCTTCTTCATTTTTGGCTTCTTCAAATTCCTTATCCTTATAAATACGCTCTTCTATGAAAATGCGTTCCAAAGACGCTGCGAAATAGCTTTCTTCACGATCTTTGAGTCGTAGAGAAAGCTCCTGATGCAATAGCTCTTTGGTTCTTTCGGCACTAAATTCGAGCAGTTTGCTTACGGATAAGAAATGAGGTCTATCCTGATATATTACACAAGCGTTGGGAGAAATACTGATTTCGCAATCTGTAAAAGCGTAAAGAGCATCCAAGGTTTTGTCTGAAGAAACACCTGAAGGCAGATGTATCCTGATATCGGCGGATGCTGCCGTCATATCATCAATCTTCTTTATCCTTATCTTACCCTTGTCATTGGCTTTAATAATGGAATCGATAAGCGAAGCGGTAGTCTTACCGGCAGGCAACTCGGTAATGCTCAAGGTGCGATTGTCGAGTTTTACTATTTTGGCACGGCTCTTTACACTGCCTCCCCTTTCACCATCATTATATCTTGATACATCCAATAATCCGCCCGTAGGAAAATCAGGGTATAATTTATAGTTGTCTCCTCTGAGATAAGCACAACAAGCATCGGCAAGTTCCATGAAGTTATGGGGAAGTATCTTGGAAGAAAGCCCCACTGCAATACCTTCGGCTCCTTGCGCAAGCAATAAAGGATATTTCACAGGCAGAGCTACAGGCTCATCAGCACTCCCGTCATAAGATCTTTTCCAAGGAGTGATCTTGTCATTGAAAACAACTTCATTGGCAAAAGCAGAAAGTTTCGCCTCTATGTAACGGCCGGCGGCAGCATCGTCACCGGTAAGGATATTACCCCAGTTTCCTTGTGTGTCTATGAGGTAACCTTTTTGACCCAATTGCACCAAGGCATCATTGATAGATGCATCGCCATGCGGGTGAAAAGCCATAGTAGCACCAACGATCTTGGCTACTTTGGTAAGCCTCCCGTTATCGAGCGTGTGCATGGCATGCAATACTCTACGTTGTACAGGCTTTAGGCCATCCTCGATATGAGGCACAGCACGTTCCAAAATCACATAAGAAGCGTAGTCCAGAAACCATGTTTCGTACATCCCACTCAAGTGATGCATTTTGGACTCTGCCATTACTTCAGCTTCTGGGGAAGCATTCTCTGGTTGGGGCGATGATAATGAGTTGCTTTCTTCGGTTGGATAATCGTTCTCTGACATAGACAGGCATTTACTTGCGGTGCAAAGATAGTGCTTTTAGATGGATATTTTTTTTTAGGCTTTGGGATGGATATAGGGAATAAAATCTTCAAGCAATTCGAGTTTCTTGCCCAATCCATGCAAGGCTAGGTCTTCAACACTCTGCTTTACACAATAATCCCCGGCTATCCCCGCCACATAGATCTTTTCGGCAAGCGTAAAGCTTGCAGGTACATGGTTGGCAAAAGCACTATACTCTTCGACTTCCCTGCGTGTAGCTTTTTCTACATATTCTACCGGATAACCTTGAGCCATAAGATCACTCACGACCGATGTTATAACCGGATAAATAGCCGCACCTACCGAATAGCGCACACAGTGCGGAGGCCAAATACCGCCTTCTCTTTCGAAACTGCAATGATCGGCAGGATGCTGATCCATGGTTATCACAATGGATTGGTACAAATGGTGATTGGCTTTCATCCACACAGCCAGTTTGTCCATAGCCTGAGCCGCTCCCTCAACAGCGAGCGAACCGGATATAAAATCAATCTGAGGATCTACGATAAGGAGTACATTCATATTTTGACTATCAGTAATAAGAAACTCTATGAAACAGAATATAAATATATAAAAGAATAGGCAAGTAAGACACGAAAAATGTGTCAAACTTGCCTATAATCATGTATGAGAAATATTTATTTTCAAAAAAGACTTTGTGCAGTGGTGTTACAGTTCCAAATCAACGTTGGTCTGCTCATGCCAAGGTAATCCCTGCTTGCCCAATTCTTCAAGGAAAGGATCGGGGTTGAATTCCTCCACATTGAATACACCGGCCTTCTTCCAAAGTCCTTTCATAAACATCATAGCTCCCACAGTAGCGGGTACGCCGGTAGTATAGCTTACGCCCTGAGCCCCAGTCTCATTGTAAGCAGCCTGGTGACTACAATTGTTCCAGATATAATAAGTTTTCTCCTTACCATCCTTAATACCCTTGATACGACACCCGATAGATGTCTCACCGGTATAGTTCTCTCCCAGATTTCCAGGATCCGGCAACACTGCTTTGAGAAACTGTATGGGCACAATCTCTACACCATTATAGAGGATAGGATCGATACGTGTCATACCTATATTCTGCATTACTCGCAAGTGGGTGAGATATTCTTGTCCGAAGGTCATCCAAAAACGTGCACGTTTGATTGTCGGAAAATTCTTTACCAAAGACTCCAACTCCTCATGATACAAAAGATAAGATTCGCGTGAGCCTATATTGGGATAAGTAAGAGGCTGATGGATTTCCTGAGGTTCGGTCTCAACCCACTTGCCATTTTCGTAATATTTACCCTTTTGAGTAATCTCTCTGATATTGATCTCAGGATTGAAGTTAGTAGCAAAGGCTTTGTGGTGATCTCCACCGTTACAATCAACAATGTCAAGGTAGTGGATTTCATCAAAATGATGCTTTGCAGCGTAAGCGGTAAATACGCTGGTCACTCCCGGATCGAAACCGCAACCGAGAATAGCGGTAAGGCCTGCCTCACGGAATTTATCCTGATAAGCCCACTGCCAGCTATATTCGTATTTTGCTTCATCAAGCGGTTCATAGTTGGCTGTATCCAGATAATTTACACCGGCCTCAAGACAAGCATCCATAATCGTCAAATCTTGGTACGGCAAAGCTACATTGATTACCAAATCAGGGCGGAAGTCTTTCATCAAAGCTACCAATTCGGCCACATTATCAGCATCTACTTGTGCAGTTTTCACCTTGACGTTTTTGATTTCAGACGCAATCTTATCGCACTTACTTTTAGTGCGACTTGCCAGCATGATATCTGTAAAGACATCAGCGTTCTGAGCTACTTTCTTCGCAACAACGGTACCTACACCCCCGGCACCGATAATCAAAACTCTTCCCATAGTTTATAAATATATATTTGTTATTAAAAGTTATTCATCCTTGCTTCAACTTCTGCATACGCTATCTAACATCAGGAATTGCCCCCCTATAGTTCATAGCAATACACATATAGCCAAATTTACTATTTTACTACAAAGATAACATAACGCATCAATATACTGTTTACTCCCATCATCTTTAAGACGCTTTGTACAGTAATATATCTACCTTGATACGTAGATATAAACCTTATAAAAAAGCCGTAACTCACATTTATTTCAGATGTTCTATAATAACATTAGCAGTTTGTCGGCTATGAGACACCAATCCACCATGCCCCGCTCCGGGGATTACTTTAACTGAAATTTCGGGTACTCTGCTTTTCAATTCTTTCACGACATCAGGATAGACTTCGAGAGAATTACCTCCTGTAATTACTGTTATCTTCTCTTTATAAATATTCAGTTTTTCAGGATGTATATTGAGTCTTTCAGGATCATTAGACTGATCCAACCATGTACGATAATTTGCCGTCATGGTGCACCTGGCTCTTTCATCAAAAACCTTGTACCAACTCCCATCTCCAAAAGCTGCTTTTTCCACAAATTCCATAGTCCCTTTTTCTATATCGCCGTTTTGCAGCATCTTCTTTGCACTGGTCATTGCTTCTTTTACACGCTTAAGGGCGGGCATATAGTTTACATTATCTTTTAGCAACCCAAAAACAGGAGGTTCATATAAGACTACACTCCGCACCTTTTCAGGGTTTGAAATCGTAAGTTGGATAACAATATTCGCGCCATAAGAATGTCCTACAAAATGAGCTCGCTCTATATCTAAACTTTTCATAAGAGATAAAACATCATTTACATCCTGCGACACACTACCCTGTTTTATATCCGGGGTAGATGCGCTATGTCCACGACGATCATAAACAATAATAGGATTTTTGACATGTGAATAAACCTGCTCTATTACCGGAATCCAAGAATGATGGTCATCCCACGAGCCATGTACAAATACTATAGGAATACCCTCACCCTTGTGATAACGAACAGCCAAATCTGCATCGCCGATATTGATTAGCCTAAGAGGTGCATCTGATACAAATTGTATTTGCTGTTCTTTTTGTATGGACTGAGCCAAAGCAGGAAATGACGTAATAAAAGCAAAACTTACAATTACAAGGGATAATATCCACCTGTAATGCGATCGAAGTTGATTTTTCATTTTGGTTCTGTTTTTTATGAATTATTTGATACTATGAATGTCATGTCTTATCGTTATATGAAGAATTTATCCATTCTGAGCTATTATCATAGTTCTCTTGGGATTAATAAGGGTTATTAAGTCGCAAAAGGATATTTCGTTATAAATAAGCCATAATTATAATATCGTCATGATATAATATGACACACTTTGAAACCAAAAACATGAAAATAGGGGCACCTGCATAGTCCTTCTTCATAGAAAGTGTCTGATTGGTTATGATCTTTATCGAGAGTGCAAAAACAAACGGCTTATGAAATATAACTTAGACTTGTTTATTAACACCTTAACTGCATTTATAAAACAATATATAAGTTCTACCTGAACGAGATATTTATGTAAAGGAAAGAATATTTTTTCAATAGAGCAATGACATAAAATCATAAATTTGAACACCTGATATACACATCATAGGGTTCCAAAATTCTTTATTTTTCAAATAATCGCACATAGCCTAAATCCGTATCTATCGTACTCCACAAGAGATATATTTCATGGTGCATCAACATAATCTTATAAACGATAATTCCTCCCCCAAAGGCAATGCGGTACAAAAAATAAATATCTATTTTTGCACAGTTTTTCAATTTTAGAATACTTTTTTGTAAAAGGATTATACTCCACCGTTATCCTCAATTTGTACTTGTTCTCATCTTATTACTCTGGGGCACTATTAAACCTCTTCATTCTCAAGAGAACATACCGGAAGTAGAAGCCAATGGCAATGTTTTAGATATCGGGAGAAAAGGGAATACAAGTCTAAATTGGTTCTTACAGTACAATCACTGGCTCAACCCTCATGTGGGATTGTCTGTGGGAGCAACCTTCAATTATACTAAATTTAGTTTTAAAATGACCTCGCCGCATGATCCTAATATCGAGTATCGTATTGGAGACGAGAAAGACGAGGATATACAAGTCTTGATAGGTCTCAAATTATCTACTTCGGCAATGTATAAGATAGGAGCTGTTGCAGACTTCAATTTCAAGTTTTCGCCTATACCTCTTTACCACTTACATGTCGAAAAAATGACAAAACCACAACAACCCTATAATACGACTAATTTTAGGGAAATGAAAATAACCGACCATGGCAAAACGGTGTACACGGGGTTCAACCCTACACTGGAATGCAAGGTAAGTGTTTTTTACTTGATCAAAACCTTTGTGAGAGCAGGCATTTCAAACTATAATCCCTACAATGCATATTACCGCTCGTCAGTAGATGGCCTAAAGCTAAGAGATCATCTATCCCTGAAACCAGACAAAGCTAACATGATATTCACTTTGGGTATTGCAAAAATGATCTAAGGATAATGTTGAAGAAAAAGAGAGGGATTAGTCAGATCAATTGGTTTTTCTTATCTCAGCCTCTTGACAAAGGGGGGTAAGATGTTGTATCTTTGGTAAGGAAATTTACTCTCCATACAACAAAGACTAATCACAAAAGATGAAAAACGATATGCCTAATAACTATTACGATAACGTGCAAGTAGCACTCAGTTTCCAGGAATATCATAAAACGATTTGGCGGAACATTAGGTTACATATTGTCAAATCGAAATAAGGGAATCTAAATATCATTTTGTCAGATTATGAATAAGACACAAAAAGATATTGAGAATCATCCGTAGATAGACCCACAGGGGCTATTTACGGATTTTTTATTTTCAGGTTGTTATCTTTATTTTTCTAACTAGAGCAACTTATTTTCCTAACTAAGTTTTAATATTTTTGTAACTAAGAAGTCCCAAATACGTAACTAGGAAAATAATAAAACCTAACTAAGAAAATAGAATCACGTAGTTAGAAAAAAACGTCGAAGTAGGCAATCGCTTTTTCCAAGGGTATTAAGGATTAGCCTTGAATATCAAAAAGAAATAAACAACCACACAAAACAACCATTTAAAGAACAAAATCAGACAAATTCATCTCAAAAAGAAAGCATAAACAAACAATGAATTAAACTCCCAGAACACGATTAAAAACATCATTTTGAAACTAACCCCAACATATACAACTTACAACTTTACATCTTGCTAAACATATGTTTATTTTGATTACCGTCATTTTTTCTTTAAATATAGCCATCTGAAAATCATGAAGAAAGACACTAGCATAGTTGACTTATTGTGCATGATGCTTACATTAAATACCTCAAACAAGGATGAAAAGGTTGACCTGGCAACGACGCAAAGAATAAACGGCTTGTCCCGATTGTGGAAGGCTGTCAAAAACAACTTCGTATATTATGACCAATTACAGTTTGATTGGGATAGTCTCTATACGGCCATGATACCTCAAATACGAGGCTAAAGACAATTATAAGTATATCAGATTATTGGAACGCACAGTGGCATCTGTAAAGGATGGTTATATGTGTATTTTTGACAACATAAGCCTTCCTCATAATCAACGTATAATCCCGGCTTCTTTTACAACAAAATTTTTTGATGGTAAGGTATATGTATTTTGATTTTATAAAAAAGGCAGTAAAAGGCACACAAGTAACAGTAACCTACGGGATAGATGTAATAGAATACGGGACTCGTATTTTAGGTCAACATGTGCCCTCATCTACCCCCACAATAGTTGTGTTACAAAGCATTCAACAATTATGAGCTGACGAAAAGTAAGATGATAAGAAGATGGTTATAAAATTTTTCAATGGGAAAAGACATTACGAGCTGATCATCTCCAATAAATTAATAGACTGGGATATACAGGAAAAGGAACACAAAATAGAGCGTCGAAAGAAGAGCGGTATACAACACCTATGACCTATAGGTCTAATAGGGAGTATTACAGGAGGCAGTAGCGGCAATGGTATCGTAATACCTCTCATAAAAGATATCCTAATGATAAACATTTGCACCAAGAAGGATATAGCTCCTTCAGGAATTTCTTTTATGGGAGTCGGCATACAACCGGACAATTAAGGTAAAAGACACAAAACAGAATTCCCTGAGGGGAAAAGACCCAGTATTAGAAAAAACTTGAAATTTACTTAATAGAGACTGTTGCAAAAGTCAACAGTCTCGTGGATTTTGGAGGCAAAGCCAACAAAAGACACTTTGACCGGGCAGAGAAGGTAAAGTGCAAGGCGCTAAGAGTGAGTGCACAGGGAGTTTACTTCAGGTAAATGACCAAGCGCGAATCTCGCAAGCAACGAAGCAATTGGCCTGCTATGCAACGGTCTCTAATATGGAACTTTAAATATCTAAACACAATAAGATGAGCAAACAAGTCTCTTGAGTAAATCAGAGTAAAGCATAGGCAATCAAAGGAGAGGCGAGAATATTCGGCCTAATGATTCTTTGGCTCGATGGATCCAACAACGCCCCAGCCATTCTTCCTGAGAAAGGGTATGACAATGTGAGAGATCTTGCAAAAAAACTTCTTCCATGCGACGCGTAAACTCTTTGTCATATACAATGGCATTGAACTCAAAGTTATGTTCAAGGCTCCTGAAATCCATATTGGCCGATCCGATAGAAGAAATTTCACCATCGACCATTAGTAATTTGGAATGCAGAAAGCCTGCCTCATACAGATTGATCTTTACTCCGGCTGTAAGAAGCCTTGCGAAATAAGAATTGGACGCGACCTGAGCCACCGGTGTGTCACTATTTTTGGGAATAATGAGTTGCACATCCACACCTGCAAGAGCTGCTGTGATAATTGCATTATTCAAGCTTTCTGTAGGCAGGAAGTAAGGTGTTTCGATATATATACGTTTTTTGGCTCGAGCTATGGCATTGGTTATCACTTGTGCGATAGAGCGCCACTCTGCCACGGGGCCTCCGGGAATAAATTGCATCTTTATAGTATTAGTTTCCTCTATGGGGAGTTGCCATTTCTCAGGATATGATTTGTCTACACTCACTACCTTACGAGATACTACATACCAGTCGATAAGAAAAGTCGTTTGCATAGCAGCTATGGCAGGACCTGAGATACGAAAATGAGAATCTCTCCATACTCCCATTTTATTTCCGGAGATATATCTTTGGGCAATGTTCATGCCTCCCACATAACCTATAATGCCATCGATAACAATGATTTTTCTGTGATTACGATAATTGACGGAACTTGTAAAGAAAGGAAACGCCACCGGCATAAAGGGATATACCTGAATGCCGTTTTTCTTGAGATAACGCCAATAATTATTGGGAACATGCCAAGAGCCTACATGGTCAAAGATAATACGTACCCTAACGCCTTCTTGTACTTTACGAATAAGGACATCACTAAGACGTTTGGTGAGCTCATCATCTTCAAAGATATAAGATTCGATATGGATATGACTGTGGGCATTTTCAATATCTTTGAACAAATCAGTAAACATCTCCGTACCCCATGAGTATATCCTTATATTATCAGCAAGCAATACGGGGAATTCGCTATTGTATTTGATCAGGTCAATTAGTTTTTGCCAATAACTGCTCACACTCTCGACCTTGTTTAGTTTTGGAATCTCTACGGTAGATGCTATTTGAGGCTTGATCATAAGCCTGCGATATACCCTTTTATTGATAATATGATTGCGTCTCTGATCCTGTCCGAAAAGCAAATAAATAATGAGTCCGAGAAAAGGTACAAAACCTATAACCAGAACCCATGCAGAGGCTTTGAGCGGATTCCTGTTTTCGCTCAAAACGACCCCTATGAGTCCTAATACAGTGATAACATATAATGCCAAAAACCACGGCGATAAGCTACTGAAAAACATAATATCCTATCAATCAACTTTGACAAAAAATGAATAAAATGGTAATAATAGACGTTTACAATGAGCTAAAATAAGGAATAAATATCAGCTAAATAAATAATTATATATGAAAAATCATTATAGGGCAAGATAATTGCGATTTGAGAGTAACGCCATAGCCCCTCAATAATAAAGATTGGAGGTAACTGCAACAACTGCTATATCCATGGATTGGGGGCCGTATATTTCTATACTATCGCACAAAGAAAGCATGGTGGCACCGGTGGTGAGTACATCATCTACAAGTAATAGTTTCTTATCTTGGAGCATACCGCAAGCTTTTCCCGGGAGAAAAGCATTCTTTACATTGGAAACACGTTGTTCTCTTGACTTAAATGTTTGGGAGTGACTGAATCGTTTACGTCTGAATGCTTTGTCATATATAGGAGTATTTAGGATAGAAGCAATACCTTGAGCTATGACAAACGATTGATTGTATCCTCTTTGGTTATACCTCTCCGGAGCAATAGGTACAGGGATAATCGCATCATATGTAATGCTTCTCTCAAGAATAATACGCCCCAACATACGCCCGACGTCATATCCCCATTCTAAATTATGCCCGTATTTGAGAGAATGCACCATGCGCTGCACGTCATTCTCTTTTTTGAAAGTGTATAAAGCATATAAATTATTTACAAAAGGAGATCCGACAAGACGCTCCAACCCTTTTTCCATGGGCTCAATATACTCCTCAAGTTTGAGCATACACAAAATGCATATCCCGGAAATACTGGCAGGAAGTTTGTGCCCGCATACAGGGCAATAGCGTGGATATATAAGGTCTAAAAATGCCTTGAAACAAAGTTTGGCTGTATGATTTAAGGTCGGCAGGTGTTTCATTCTTCAAAATCAGTATGAAGGAGTTTTTCTATTTCCCTTTTGATCTCTTCGTATTGATAACCTCTGTAAATTGCAAACTGCATGAGCTTACGATACCTTTTGTATGGGTCATCATCCTTGATCGAAAGATTTTTCTTAGACAAAAGATCTGGAAGCTTGCTATTTATATCATTTTCCTCTGATAAAACACCCCAAGCGTAAGAAATCTTGTCATCACTGATTCCTTTGCGTCGGAGCTCGCTTTTAATGCGTATTTTCCCCCAGCCGTTGAACAAATGCTTATCCCGGGTGAAAGCGCAGGCATAACGCTCTTCGTCAACAAATTTTTCATCCATCAACCGATCAATGATCCTACCTTTTACCTCTTCGTCAACACCTAGTTTGTCCAGCTTGGCTTTAACCTCAGATAAGCAACGTTCACCTTGCGAACAATAGGAGGCTGTCAGGTATAAGGCTCTACTTTCATCTATCATGACAACTCCGATTTGATGTGGATAAAGCGATCCTTACGGGATAAATCCTTAATAAGACTAAAAGTATGGCTCTCTCCGATGATATCTTTCATTGCTTGTAAAGTATCTTCAGCAAGAAGAGCGTTAATCTCTACCCACACCTCGCCTGCCGGAGCAAGAAATCCCGCCGGGATCAAACCAGCAATGCCTTTGTAAAAAACAAGAGGATCATCTTGCGGAGCAAATAAAGCGATATGAGGTTCATGCTCCAAGACATGACTCTCCATGATATTACTCTCTGAAGGCATAATATAAGGAGGATTGCTCACAATAAGATTAAAGGGAAGCATAGCAGAGAATTTTTGAGGAAAATCGAACAAACTACCTTCCAGAACTTCTGGTGCCGTTACAGCAAAATCAGATGCGACCTTATCGAAATTGTGTCGAGCTACCGAGATCGCTTCAGGAGATATCTCAAGTCCATAGACCTTTTCAGGAGATGTTAATTCTTTTGCCAAAGCACAAGCAATGCATCCGCTTCCTGTGCCAATATCCAAAATACGCAAATTGGACTTATAATCTGTTTGACTGATCAGGTAAACCATCTCTTCCGTTTCGGGACGGGGTATAAGGACTCCCGGTGCAACGTCCAACTCCATACCCATAAAGAATATCTTACCGGTAATATATTGTAACGGCTCTCCGTCAAGAAGCCTTTGCATATAATTTCTAAACAAATTCTCCTCTGCTACAGCTAAAATAGTATCTTTGTCAAGAAGCAGTAGCTGTGTAGGTGTAAGGTGCAGTACTTCCTGAAGCACTGCCCTCTCCATAGCTCTAGCCTCCTGCTCAGGATATAGTTGAGCTAAAGAAGGAAAATATTCCGAATGAAGTTGGTTGATTGTTTTCATACAAGACAAAAATAATCAAAAATAAAGATGAATCTTGACGAAATATATATGAGAAGATGTATTGAGTTGGCGCGATTGGCCGAAGGCAATACTTCTCCCAACCCTATGGTTGGATCTGTAATTGTACACAACAACTGTATAATAGGTGAAGGATATCATCACAAAGCCGGAGAACCTCATGCCGAAGTCATGGCTATAAGGTCGGTAAAAGACGAATCCCTTTTGCCCGAATCCACTCTTTACGTCAATCTAGAGCCTTGCTCTCATTACGGCAAAACACCTCCATGCTCAGAACTTATCATCAATAAGAAAATAAAGAGGGTTGTGATAGCTATGACAGACCCTTTTCCCCAAGTATCAGGCAAAGGAATCAAAATGCTCAGAGAAGCCGGCGTGGAGGTTGTATGCGGAATATTAGAGCATGAAGCAGCTATTCTGAATAAGACTTTCCTGACTTATCAAATAAAAAAGCGTCCGTTTATCACACTCAAGTGGGCAGAAAGCCTGGACGGATTTATCGATAGATTGAGGGACAACAGAGATATTCCTGCTTTCCGCTTTAGTTCAGGTGCTCGACAGAGGGAGGTACACAGACTACGATATATCAATGACGCTATACTTGTGGGACAGAGAACAGCTTATCTCGACAATCCTGAATTGACCGATAGATATTGGAATCAGAATAAACAACCGCTGAGAATAGTAATAGATCGGGAAAACGAGCTCGACAGAGACCTCAAACTCTTTGATGACAGTACCAAAACATGGATAGTGACAGAAGAAAAGAATTTGATTAAAAACGAAAAGTTTGATCGTACATATTTCAAACCCATTATATTCTCGCCTAATATTGCAGAAGAGGTTACAGACCTTTTGTATAGGGAAGGCATACAATCTATTCTAGTCGAAGGCGGAGCTTATATACTCCAACAATTTCTAGATAAACAGATGTATGATGAACTTATTATTGAGAAAAGCCCTATTTTGTTAGGTAAAGGCGTCACAGCCCCTAAGATCAAAAACACATAATTTACTAATTAGTGTGAAAATAACAGCAGTTAATAAAATCAAAGCCACGATTTAGGCTCAATTAAATAAAAATAAATCTCAAAACTGCGAGTATTACTTATTTTTTATTTAAAAATAATCGCTAAAACAAAATAATAAATTGACAGCAAAGGGATAGCAAACGGCCACTATTAAGCAATAGATATGGCAAAATAAAGTAAATATGTAAAGCAAACAGGGCTAAAAACCATCATTTTCAAGACAATTTGCTCAATAGACATACTTAAAACCTGCTATAAAACATATTAAAATCTTTGGTATTATAGTTTTTTACCCTCATCTTTGTAACACAAACCTAATCAATCTTTTTCTCCTTGAAAACTGATACCAAATGAAAGCAACAAAAAGACCGCCCAAAAGGATCGGTCTTTTTGTTTTTATGTACATTACCCTTCTCACACAACCGTACATAGCACTGATAAAGATCCAACAATAAACTTATAAAATGAACTCTATGAATTATTGTATATAAAATAATTGTGCAAGTTCGTTATCTTTGTAGATTAAAATATAGCAGGATGTGTTAATTATAATATGGATAAAATATACTTTAAACCGGAAGATTTAAATCATTTCAGAGACTTAGTACACAATGCCAAGTCAATAACTCTACTAACACATACCTCGCCCGACGGTGACACATTGGGGTGTTGCTTGGGATTGTATGGAGTACTTGGAAAGATGGCTCTCAAACAAGAGATAAATATTATATCTCCTGATGAACTACCCGCCTATCTCATGTGGATGAAGGATTGTGATAAGGTAATAGTACACACACAGAATCCTGAACGAAGCTTAGCGGTGATACAAAAATCGGATCTGATAATCTGCATTGATTTCAATGGAATACGCCGAGTAAGATATGAAGATCTCACAGAGGCAATCAATATAAATAAACATCCGCGGGTAATGATAGACCATCATCCTGAGCCGGAAAACCAATTTAGTATTCAATTTAGTTATCCCGAGCTATCCTCTACCTGCGAACTTTTATACCACATACTAGACGCTATGAATTGGCAAAAGTTTGTGACCGTAGATGCTGCTAATGCGATATTATGCGGAATAATCACAGATACAGGCTGTTTCAATTACAGCTCCGAGTCTTACCATACTTTCAATGTCGTAGCGGAATTAATAGCAGGAGGTGCACAAAAAAGCTTTGTGATTGATAAGTTGTATCATCACAATCCTGAGTTACGACTAAGACTTCAAGGCTACATACTGTATAGGAAACTGGATATACTCAAAGAGTATCAAACTGCCATCATCACCCTGAAGCAGGAAGAGCTGAAAGAGTTTGGAGCAACTAAAGACGATACAGAAGGCTTTGTAAATATGCCTCTCGAAATCGATGATATAAACTGCTCTTGTTTTGTACGTGAGGATCCTGATCAAATCAAGATTTCTTTACGATCTACAGGAGACTTTCCGGTGAATGAGATAGCCAAAAGAGCTTTTGGAGGAGGGGGCCATAAGAATGCTGCCGGGGCAGAATATAACGGCACTTTAGAAGAAGCGAAAAATATTCTCATAGAAAAATTAGTTGAAATAAGAGAAGAGTATAATCAATCTAAATAGAAAACAGATGAATCGAAGCAAAATTATTGCGGTAATATCGGTTGTAATAAGTGTGATCCTTTTGGCATCTTGCGACAAAAATCACCAAAAATCCATTACCGAAATGAAAAAAGACCAAGAGAAGTACATCAAAGAATTCAGAGCTTCCCATGGTATTTCAGTCAAGGAACTCAGCAAAGAAGAGCTACCGTCTACCATCGACGAGAAAGTTTTCTATAAATTCCCCAACGGGCTTTACATGCGAGTGCTTGACAGAGGCACGGAAAAACCCGAAAAGGACAAAACACACGTATTTGTCAAGCTCAAAGGATTTACTTTTGAAACAGACACTTTGGATAGATTCAATAATCTGAATGATCCGTCGTATCAACCCATCGAGTTTATATACACCTATTATTATGACAGAGGTGATTTCCATTACAGACAAGTAAAACTTGATGCTCCTCGTGCCAATCTGGACGCCATACTATGTGAAGGAATCGCATTTCCTATGAGTCTTTTGGGCAATGGTGCCAGGGTGCAACTCATCATTCCTTTCCAGATAGGGCCCAATGCGACCTATAATAAAGGTTATCCCTACTTTATCGAAGAAGCAGAATACAACTTTCACAAATGACACTTATAAAATCTATCTCAGGCATTAGAGGTACTATCGGAGGAGCTGTTCAGGATGGCCTGAATCCTATCAGTACAGCACAGTTCACAGCAGCTTACGCACAGTTTATCAAAAAAAGCTCAGGAAAAACTTGCCCCACTATTGTTGTGGGACGAGATGCCAGACCATCAGGACCTATGATCAAGCAGATCGTTATAGGCACCCTTACAGGTATGGGCTGTAATGTTATAGATATTGATATGGCTACCACTCCTACTACAGAGATGGCTGTAACAGGCAAAAAGGCTGATGGGGGTATCATCCTTACGGCAAGCCACAATCCTGAGCAGTGGAACGCCCTTAAGCTTCTCAACAGCAAAGGTGAGTTTTTGAATGATGCAGAGGGGAAAGAAATCCTTAGGCTTGCCGAGTCTGACGAACTGGAATTTGCAGAAGTGCAAAATTTGGGCTCAATACTTGAATCAGGAAGCTATCTCCAAGAACATATCGAAGCCGTACTTCAGGCCAAAGGTGTAGATGCAAAAGCTATAGAAGCAGCTGATTTCAGTGTAGCATTCGACAGCGTAAATTCGGTAGGCGGTATAGCTCTTCCGGAGTTACTCAAAGCATTAGGTGTAAAAAAAATATATCCTCTCAACGAAGAGCCCCACGGTCACTTTGCACACAATCCTGAACCACTACCCAAGCATTTGGTAGATATTTGCAATCTGGTCAAGGGTAAAAAGGCTGATGTAGCTTTCGTTGTCGATCCTGATGTAGACCGATTGGCAATTATTGATGAAAAAGGCGAATGTTTTGGTGAGGAATATACTTTGGTAGCCATTGCTGACTATCTTTTGCCCATCAATGGGGGGGGTAATACGGTTTCTAATCTGAGTTCTACAAGAGCTTTACGTGATGTCACGGAAAAGCATGGCGGCACTTACACCGCAGCAGCAGTGGGCGAAGTAAATGTAGTCACAAAGATGAAAGAGACACATGCTTTTATCGGAGGCGAAGGTAATGGCGGAGTTATTTTCCCCGAACTTCATTATGGACGTGATGCTCTCGTGGGTATCGGGCTTTTCCTTTCCTTATTGGCAAAAGAAAAGAAAACTGTGAGCGAATTGAAAGCTCAATATCCTGCATATTTCATGTCGAAACAAAGACTAGACCTACCTGCACATGTAAACTCGCTGGAGGTTTTGGAAAAGTTTGCAACAGAGATGAAACATGAGGGCAAAGGTACAATCAGTCTCATTGATGGCGTCAAAATCGACTTCCTCACAGAATGGGTACATATCAGGAGGAGTAATACCGAGCCTATTATACGCATTTACACGGAAGCTCCTACGCAGCAACAAGCCGATGCTTTGGCTGACAAATTCTTAGATACACTTAGAGGTTATATCGCTCAATAAATTAGATCACAAAATTTGGCACGCAGTAAGAAACCCCTACCTAAACTGGAGGGAATAGAGATTACAGATTTGGCTGCCGAAGGAAAGGCACTTGCCCGTATCGACGGACAAGTGCTCTTTGTTCCTTACGCCGCACCCGGAGATATCTGTAATATTCAGGTCACAAAGAAGAAGAAAAACTTTCTGGAAGGCAGGGTCATTGATATCCTGAAACCATCGGACAAAAGAGTTGAACCTATTTGTCCGCATTTCGGCACCTGTGGTGGATGTAAGTGGCAGCACCTACCCTACACCCTACAACTCGAAGCAAAAAATCAAGTTGCTCACGATGCGTTGGACAGAATCGGCAAGATTGACGTGCAGGAATATCTACCAATTCTGGGCTCAAAAGAGACAGAGCGCTACAGAAATAAACTGGAATTTACTTTTAGCAATAAACGCTGGCTCACAACGCATGAGATCAGCGTTATGGAAGAGAATGCGCCTGTGCAAGCTCGTTACGGACTTGGGTTTCATATTCCCGGTATGTTCGACAAAGTTCTGGATATCAAACATTGCTATTTGGGGAGTGACATCAGTGATGAGATAAGGCTTTTCATCAGAGAATACTCTATCGCCCAACCTGAAAAATACCCGTTTTTCGACCTGAAAGATCAAGAAGGTCTTATGCGCACACTTATGATCCGCACTACCTCTACCGAACAAATCATGGTAGTTGTGGTTTTATATCGTAAAGACGATGATGCTATCTCCGAATTACTTAATGCTGTTAAAGAGCAATTTCCACAGATTACATCATTATTGTATGTTATCAATGAGAAGTGTAATGACACCATTGGAGATCAAGATATTTTCTGTTACAGCGGAAAGCCTTTTATAGAAGAAGAGATGGAAGGGCTCAAATTTCGCATAGGCCCTAAGTCATTCTATCAGACGAATAGTACGCAGGCTTATGAGTTATACAAAGTAGCCAGAGATTTTGCTGGTCTTACCGGTAACGATCTTGTGTATGATCTCTATACCGGTACAGGTACTATAGCCAATTTTGTAGCTCGTGATGCCCGTAAAGTAGTAGGGATCGAATATGTACCCGAAGCTATCGAAGATGCTAAGATAAATAGTGCTATCAATGGCATAGATAATACGCTGTTTTATGCCGGAGATATGAAAGATCTACTTACGGATGATTTTATCGATGAGCATGGCAGACCGGATGTCATTATCACAGATCCTCCCCGTGCCGGCATGCATGAGGATGTGGTGAAAACAATACTCCGAGCAGCACCGCGTAGAATAGTATATGTAAGTTGCAACCCTGCTACGCAAGCCAGAGATCTGGCTCTGCTCACAGAAGACAACAAATATTATGTCAGATATTCACAGGCGGTGGATATGTTCCCACATACCCACCATATTGAGAATGTAACGCTCCTCGAAGAAGCCTAAAGGCCTCATACGTTCCCTTTCATTGTTTTGCGGCAAAAGCTTATTATGGATAAAAGATATCGATTATGAAGAAAGAACATGGCAACACCACCACTTTCCAAGACATTCTGCTTATCGGCAGTTTGGCTTTGCTTTGCGCGCTTATAACTCTTCTATCCAAACCGGCAAAATCCAGCATAGATTATACTCAAAATGTAGCCCCGAAAGAAGAAGGCACTCCCTTGCCGGATACCTTGAATATTATTACTTTGTCCGGATCCACTACTTACTTTACCATACAGGAAGAAGAGATGGGTTACGAATATGAGTTAGCAAAGCTTTTTGCCGAGTCACATCAGCTACCTTTCAAAGTTACGATTGCGCCCAATATCGAAGATCTTCTGAAAGCCGTGGCCAATGGAGATGCAGATATCTGCATTACTCCCCAGCCCATAACTCAAAGTGGCAAAACAAGATTTCTCTTTGCCGGTCCGGAGTCACAGTCGGGATTGGTATTGGTTCAAGCGAGTAACAGGAAAGACAAAAAAATATCCAATGTGACAGAGCTTTTGGGAAAGAAAATCACCGTACCAGCAGGTTCGCGATATGCCGAGAGGATAAAACATCTATCCGAGCAGCTTGGCGGAGAGATCAATATTGCTGAAGCTCCAGGGGATACAATAAATACGGAAGAATTGATGAACGAAGTGTCTTTGGGCAATATTGATTATACTCTTGCAGACGAAGAGACAGCAAAGCTCATTAAGACCTATTACAACAATTTGGATATTAGTATTGAGGTTGGTTTCAAGCAACGTTTACGTTGGGTGGTCAATAAAGGGAGTGACAAACTTGCCGAGTTACTGGACAAATGGGCTGAAAATCTATCTTTGGATAAGGATTACAAAATGATCTACAAAAAGTATTTCGAACTCAATAAGTCCAACGGTAATATATCCGGCAGTAAGGCTACGATAGATCATAAGAGGGAAAAAATCATACTCCTTTCCAATGGTGCCATTTCACCGTTTGACAATCTATTCAAAAGCGAGTCCAAACGTCTCGGATGGCCATGGCAAATACTTGCCTCTATAGCTTACCATGAGTCAAGGTTTACCTCAGATATTATAGGATGGTCGGGTGCAAGAGGGCTCATGGGTATTATGCCCAATACAGGACGTAGGTTTGGCGTAACCAAAGATCAACTCCTCGATCCTCGTATTTCCATCAAAATCTCTGTAGACTGTCTTTTGGCATTCGGGAAAAGCTTCAGAGAGATCGATGATTCCATACAACGTATCAAACTTACCTTAGCCTCATACAATGCAGGGCTTGCCCATATTCAAGATGCCCAGCGTCTTGCCAAGAAATACGGGCACAACCCTACTGTTTGGGACAATAATGTAGAAATATGTCTCAAGCTCAAAAGCGATCCCAAATATTATAATGACCCCGTGTGCAAATACGGCTACCTCCGAGGAAAAGAAACGATTGGCTACGTTACCAACGTAGTGGGACGTGCCGATAATTATATGGCCAAAACACGATAACATGCCTTTGCAACTCAACAATCCCAATTCACAATGCTTCAAATAGACAATCTCACCAAGAGTTTTGGTGACCGCATATTATTCCAAAACATCTCATTTAGTATAGACAAAGGTCAGAAAGTAGGACTCATCGCTCCAAACGGAACGGGAAAAACTACCCTGATCAACCTGCTTGCCGGGATAGATACGCCGGATAGTGGTAATATCATATTTCAAAATGGAGTTCGATGGAGCTATCTCCCCCAATTGCCACATTTACCGGAGACAGGTACCATTCTCGAGGCCTGCTTCAGTAAATTTGACCCCGTAGCTATGCTTACCCTGGAATGGGAGAAAGCTCTTGCGGAAAACGATGATGAAAAGATGCAAAAACTCCTGCCGGAAATGGAAGCTCTCGATGCATGGAGCTATGAGCAGAGAGCCAAAGAAATACTGGGTCAATTGGGGCTCAATGACTGGGACAAGCCTGTAACCAATCTTTCGGGGGGAGAAACAAAACGCATTGCTTTGGCAGCAGCTCTGATCAGTAATCCCGATTTGCTCTTTCTCGACGAGCCTACAAACCATCTTGACCTCAAAACCATCGAATGGCTTGAGGGCTATCTGTCACGTTCGCTCATCAGTCTCCTACTCGTCACCCATGACAGATATTTCTTGGATAGAGTTTGCAACCAAATTCTGGAGATCGACAGTATGGAAGTTTATAAGTATAAGGGCAACTACAACTACTATCTCGAAAAAAGGCAAGAAAGACTGGATGCTGAGCAAAAAGAAATAGAGAAATCAACTAATATCTATCGGCGTGAACTCGACTGGATGCGTCGACAACCTCAAGCCCGTGCAGGCAAAGCCAAAGCACGGATAGATGCTTTTTATGACCTCGAAAAGAAAACCAAAAGCCAGAGAAATGATGATGAAGTCAACCTCGGTTCGGCTCAAGCGGGGCATATAGGTAAAAAAATATTCGAAGCGGAGCATATCAGTAAGAGCTTTGGAGACAAAATCATCCTCAAGGACTTCAACTATATCTTCAGCAGATTTGACAAAGTAGGAGTAGTGGGCGAAAACGGTGTGGGCAAGACCTCCTTCCTTCGCCTTCTTTTAGGTGAGATACAACCGGACAAGGGTGCTTTTGAGATTGGCTCTACCATTCGTTTCGGATACTATAGCCAGAAAGATCCGTCTTTTGACCCCAACAAAAGAGTGATAGATGTAGTAAAAGACATAGCAGAAAACATAGAGTTCGCACAGGAAAGCGGTATCGTAAAAGTAACAGCATCGCAGATCTTGACACAATTTCTCTTTTCTCCGGAAAAGCAATACACTCCCGTAGGCAAGCTGAGCGGAGGCGAGCTACGACGCCTTTATCTCTGTACCGTGCTGATTGGGAGTCCCAATTTTCTTATCTTGGACGAGCCTACAAATGACTTGGACATCCTCACACTGAACATTCTGGAACAATATCTTATTGATTTTACGGGCTGTGTACTCATCGTATCGCACGATAGATTTTTTATGGATAAGGTGGTCAATCACCTACTTTGTTTCGAAGGCGAAGGCGTGGTACGTGATTTCCCAGGCAATTACTCCCAATATAGATCGTTCCAAGAACTGAAGGAGCAAGAGATTAAGGCGGAAGAACAAAAAGTAAATGAGCCGGCAAAAGTAAAAACAGAGAAACCCCAAGGCAATAACAGACAGCGCAAGCTTAGCTTCAAGGAGAAACAAGAATTGGATGACCTACTCAAAAAAATACCACAGTTAGAGGCTGAGAGGTCCGATCTGGAAGTCCGCATGAGTAGTGGTGCTCTTGACAATAATGATCTGCTTGCAGCCGGCAATCGTATTGCTGCAATCATAGAGGAGCTGGATACACTCACCTTACGGTGGTTGGAACTGGAAGAGCTACAATAAAAAAGGAAGGAAATGAGAGACTGGATAGATTTTAGTTCTTTTCTAAAAGAATTTTTCCCTCACGATAAAGTACAAAAAATAACCCTCAACGCAGGATTTACATGCCCTACCCGTGACGGATCATTGGGCAAGGGAGGATGCACCTACTGTAACAACAAAAGTTTTAGTCCCGCCTTCGCACTTCATCAGAAAAGCGTTACAGCGCAACTCGATGAAGGAGTGAGTTTTTTCAGTCGCAAATATCCCCATATGAAATATTTGGCTTACTTCCAATCTTATACCAACACATATGGTGATGTGGCAGAGAGCATAGCCAAGTACGAGGAAGCTTTGTCCTATCCCGGAGTGGTAGGGCTTATTATAGGCACCAGACCCGACTGTATGCCACAGCCACTGCTCGATTATTTTCAAGAATTAAGTAAAAAGCATTTCCTGCTTATCGAGTACGGAGTAGAAAGTACTTTGGACAAGACCCTAGACAGAATACAAAGGGGACACAGCTGGCACACCAGTTGTGAAACGATAGAAAAGACTCATGCTGCGGGGATTATGACGGGGGCTCATCTGATTTTAGGATTGCCGGGAGAGTCAAGAGTAGAAATACTGAGCCATGCTCAAAGAATATCCCAACTACCCATAAAAACCCTCAAGCTACACCAACTCCAAATCATCAAGGGCACCTTGATGAGTAAAGAATATGAAGAAAATCCTGAAGATTTTCCCTTGTTTACGGAAGAGGATTATATACAGCTTTGCGTAGACTTCGTATCACTGCTCAGAGAAGACATCATTATCGAACGGTTTGTGTCCCAGTCTCCTCCATCACTTGTTATTGCTCCTCATTGGGGACTCAAAAACTATGAATTTACGGATAAAATACGCAAGCGGATCCGTGAAAGCAAACTCTAAAAATGTTTGGGGAAAATCAAATAAAAAAGAATATTAGAATTCAAAAAGTGGCAAACTATAAAATCAAAAAGATAGCCATATAGGCATTTAACTATCACAAAGAAATCATTTACAAAAAAAAAACGATCATACCTCCCCCTGAAGACAAAACCAATATTGATCATAAATCTATATTTTCAAGAGCAGATATTCTTTTGTTATTTTTCTAACTAAGTTTTATAATTTTCCTAACTACGCTTTTATATTTTTGTAACTAAGAAAATCTTCTTGCCTAGTTAAGAAATAAAGATTGCCTAGTTAGAAAAATATAAAAGCGTAGTTAGAAAAAAACTGCATAACCCACAACAATAAAAAAATCCGTAAAGAGGTTGTATAAGCCTGTTTACGGATTTTTTATGATATGTGGCGCAATATTTTACATTTTGACAATTTGATATTGAGGAGTTATAACTTCTTTTTGACAATATGTAAATGCAACATTTGCCATAGTCCTACAAGAACCATAGATAAATATATGATCAGCGGTATTATTTTGTAATATGTTTTCCCCATGTTATTTTTCTCTTGAGTCAACTTTGAATTTGTAAATTATTAGTAGAGTCAGCATAAAAAACTTTATAGCATAATCCTTGTCACATCCCACGCCACAAAGATACAACATCTGCCCCTCCTTTGTCAAGAGGAAAAGCCTATTTTCTACAATATAAATCTCAAGTTAGATTTTGCTAAACAAACACACAAGAGGCTAATGATTTTAATAAGAAAATAATAATTGTACTATAATTATGGTTGAATAAGTGTCGGTAACCACCGAAGACTATTGGCTGTAATAGCATAATTTTAAAATACAAAAGATAAATGTTAAAACTTGTGGAATAAAGAGGATAGAATATTATCTTTGTATAAAGTGAAATATAAGAACTTACACGCCTTGCCTTGTCAAGAAACATCATTGTGGTAAGTATAGAACACCCATGCAGGGATATCTCACCTAAACAATGAATGAGATTGGACAGAGTAAGAAAAATATGTGTAAAAACATTAAATACAATTGAGACAATATGACAAAAAAGATTCTTTGCCTCTGCCTGAGCGGTATGTTATCGCTACCGATAGCCGCCCAGCAAATTGTCAACAATACTGACACTGAAACTATCAGTAACATTACGCAATACATTGGTCAGACCAACTACCTGGGAGCTGCTCAGCTTGTTCGTTGGGCACAAATAGATCAATTCAATAAAGAAGAGCTTGCTTATGCCAAGCTGCTGAATGATCTGCACAACTCTTCGCAAGATCCATCAATAGTGATCAATACTTTTTTGGAAAGATACCCTTCTTCTATCTCCAAACAAAAGGTAAATCTGATCCTTGCCAACATATATTTGCAAGAGAAAGACTATAACAGAGCCTTATATGTCATAGAAAACTTGGATGAGAGAGGCCTCTCTCTTACAGAGAAAACTCAATATCAAGTGCAATGGGCTTATACTTTGATGAAGAAATACCCTAACCGTGTCACTGACGTCAATTCCAAGGAAAGCAGGCATGCCAAGGCTCTTCTCCAAAGTGGAACAAGAGGTGCTGAACCTTGGGCCGAAACAGCTTATCTCTATCTGGGAGCATTAGAGTTTGTTCAAGGGAACAGCAATACGGCTAGAAATATTTTCAACAATACCCATTGGAGTAAAAATATTGAGCCTGAAGCAGGCTTTTATAAAGTAATTTTGGCTTATACCGACAAGCAATACCAACAAGCCATCTCTACAGCCCAAACTCTGCTAGCACAATATCCGGAGATGAAAAGCCGCCCGGAACTTATCAGCACCGTGGGACAATCCTATTTTATGCTCAATGACTATGAGCAAACCATCAATACGTTGCAATCACTCCGCAATATTACCGGTTATGAACTAACGCCGGGAGAAGGTTATGCACTCGGGACATCGTACTACAATACCAAAAGGTATCAGGAATCTCTCATGCCTCTTGGTGTAGCTGCTGACGGTGATGACCTCATCGCCGCAATAAGTAATCTCCAAAGGGGAAACTCACTTATTTATCTGGGGCAAAACTCTGATGCGATATTGGCCTTCGAGGCGGCAGGCAAAAAGAAAGGAGCTGATACGGCTGTAAAAGAGATAGCTCTATACAATATGGCTTTGTTGCAAAGAAGCGCAGGCACCTCCAACTTCGGACAAGCCGTAAAAAATGCAACAGCCTTCTTGCAAGAATTTCCCAACTCGACCAAAAGAGAAACCATGGGGCAGATACTTGCAGAGTTTTTCCTCACAAGTAAAGACTACGCTACCAGCCTGCAAACTATTAATAAGATAAACCGTCCTACAGAATCTATAGTAAAAGCTCATCAATATGTATTGACCCGTATGGCAGAGGAAAGCGGCCGAAATGGTAATGGCTTTGAGCGAATGGAATATCTTAATAAAGCTATAGCCTTGGGGAATAAATCGCCTCACTACGGGGAAGCTTTGATCATGCGTTCTTATGCCAATTTCCGAAATCAGAACTTCACTGCGGCAACCGACGATGCACGCCGATATTTGCAAGTAACCTCGTCCGGAGGTAACCAAACCGATCAGGCATATTATCTTTTGGGGTATTCGGAATATAATCAAGGGAACTACTCAGAGGCCTACAGCGCTTTCAGCACATACACGACTCTGAACAGTATAACACCGAAATATAAGGCTGACGCCCTATGTAGAATGGCTGACTGTAAATATCGACAAAAGAACCTGGACGAAGCCGAACAGCTATACAACCAAGCAAACAAACTGGTGCCAGAAGGTGTGGATGATGCTTACTATAGATTGGCAGGGATATACGGACTCAGAAAGCAATATACCCGTCAGATCAATATAATAGATGAATTCCTAAAAGACCATCCCAACTCGGAAGTATCACCTGAGATGCTGTACCAACGTGGTAGGGCAGCCGTGATGGGGCACCTGGCTCCACAAGAAGCAGAAAGGTCATTCAAAGACGTACAGAATAGATACCCCGACACGAAATGGGCTCGTACTGCAGCTTTGGACTTGGCTCTCATGTATTACAATAACGGACAAACCGAACAAGCCATAAAGACCTACAAAGAAGTAATACGCAATTATAAACAGAGCGATGAAGCACGCTCGGCACTCGCAGACCTTAAAACCATTTATCTGGAAAGCGATAGAATCGGTGAATACACGGCATTTGTAAATTCATTGGGATCGGAATTTGCCATGAGTGCTAATGAAAATGCGCATCTGGCATTCTTATCCGCCGAAAGCAAATACCGTAACAAAAGCGGAAATCCGGAACAGCTTTTACAAAATTATCTCAATCAATATCCTTCATCGGTGGATGCTCCCAAGGCAAAACTATATTTAGCAACTTTACTCAACGAACGTGGAGAATATAACAAGGCATTTGAGTTATATACTCAGCTTACCGGCCCACAAATAATACCTGAAATAAGAACCATGGCTCTTGCCAAAACAGGGCAAATGCAGGTAAAGAACAGAAAATATGACGAAGCCTTGAAATCGTACGAAGCATACTACAGTATTGCGACCACCTCTGAGGAAAAGCAAGAGAGTGCTTTGGGGCTTGCCCGTAGTGCCTGTGAGATGAAAGATTATAAGAAAGCACTCAAAGCAATAAATGATTTATTGGGATCTGATTCAAATCTGTCTAAACATATAGCAGAAGAAGCCACATTGCTCAGAGGAAGAGCTCATGAGGGACTCAAAAACAATAAAAATGCTTTGGCAGATTATAAAAAAGCCGCTAACGACACCGATACCCCTACGGGAGCGGAAGCTTTGGTAAGAGAAGCATCGTTACTCTTTGCCCAAGGGAATAGAAAAGAATCAAAGAAACTGATTGATCAGTTCATAAAACAAAGCACTCCTCAGCAATATTGGCTTGCAAGAGGCTTCGTATTACTCTCTGACATTTATGTCAAAGAGGGTGATAAGTTTACCGCAAAGCAATATCTCGAAAGTCTGAAGCAAAATTACAACGGACAAAATGCGGAGATAGATGCAATGATAAATGAAAGATTACAAAAATTTTAATCAGACATGGCAAGAAAAATGAAAAAGAGCAATTATATATTACTTATTTCTGCATGGGCTTTGGGATGCCTGTCGGTAAACGCGCAAAACAAAACAACAAACCCTAAAGCCTCTTCAGGTGCTGATACGCTGAGAAGAGAACTTACGGTGGTGACGGATCAGAATATCCAACTGGGACAGTTGCAAGGCCTCTCTCTCAACCCTGTAATATCGAAACCGGTAGTGCCCCCTTTCAAAGCATCCTACCTTTACCTGCCTGATGTGTACAAACCCACAAGCCGTTTGTCTCCACGCAACGCCATAAGTCCTATGGCAGGATTGTTCAATAAGAAAAATCAGCGAGGCTATATCAACGTCGGCGCCGGGCTTATGTACAATGCCAGAGCAGATCTGGGAGTAAAGATTTTGGCTGACGAATCAAATACGCTGGACTTTTTATTGAGCCACAGGTCATCCTGGAGCGATATGTCTACTGCTCTCAAGGACATTAAGTCCAAAGCAAAAGATAGTCGCTTTATAATTGATTTGAATTACAACCATGTTTTTCCCTCCTTTGAATTAGGGCTCAACGGAAGCTATCAGAATCATTATTACAACCTCTATGGCATAGATAATATGATTGATATAAATAACATCGGAGTAAATTCGGATCGCGATATCAAAGATGATATAACAGCACATCTTTTCAGGCTCGATGCTAAGGTAGAGTCTTCTTCTCTCAATAACATTGACTGGATATATGAAGGTGATGCCAGGCTCAACTTCATTACCAAAAACATGAGCCTTTACAACAACTCACACAAGGTTACAGAACTCAACCCTATAGCTCATCTTAGTGTATTCAAAGCTCTGGGCACAGATTCACGATTCGGTATTTTCGGGAGTTACGAAGGCAAATTCATCAATTCCGATGATCCCCTATTCTATACTTATGAAAAAGAGAAAATAGAGGATTTTGCAAAAGCAGACAAGAAAGAGATACCCGACACACCCAAAACAAGCAATTTATCCACTCTGAGTGCAGGACCTTATATTTCACTCAAGGGTTCCAACGGCACTACTCTATGGGATATGAAATTGGGTGCCGGTGCATCTATTGTTTTCGGGATCAATTCCGGTGTTTTCTTTTGGCCTAAGGTGGATGCGGGACTTCAATTTTCTGACAACTGGAGTATCAGAGCCTTGCTTTGGGGGGGTACGGAAGCCAACACCATGATTACAATGGACAAGATGATGCCCTTTATAGCCAAAGATTATGCACTGAGACCTTCCAGAACCAAACTTGCAGGACGATTGTCTTTGAGCGGGCTTATAGCTTCGCAGGTAAAACTGACTCTCTATGGAGAGTATGAGAAAAAAGATATGGACATTAACTTCCGTCCCATAATTTTGAATGGCTCTTCACCGGAAGAAGCTAGGCTTACTTTCCGTCCGTATTATCAGAACACTCAGAGAATAACCGGTGGAGCAGATCTGAAATATCAATACAGTAGTTTATGGGGATTGAGTGTAGGAGCCAAATACAATCATTATGACAAGACAGATCTGATACTATCCGGTCGCCCTGAGCTGGAATTTTCCGCAAAGGCTTTTATCAATCCTATACAAGCCTTGTTAATCGAAGCTGCATTTGATCACACTTCGGGAGAAAAATATTATACTCCTCAGTATACAGAGTATAAACTGGGAGCAAAGAATAGACTTTCTGTGCATGCCAATTATGCGATAAACGACAAGTTTTCCGTTTATCTCAATGGAGCATATCACCTCAAAAATTATAATGAGAGGTTTTATGGCTATGCCCTACAAAGTTACTGGGGAATGTTAGGAGTCAATTTTAATTTCTAACAGAGAAAAGTCAGAAATTTTTATTTCTTGAATTATGAAATACAAGATTATAGCATTAGACGTAGACGGCACTCTGGTCACATCAGACGGAGTATTAGCCGAAAGAGATAAAAACGCCCTTATCAGAATACAAGAGGAATCCGGCATGAGGATTATCCTGGCCTCAGGAAGACCTCCTCAAGGGCTGAAAGCTTTGGCGAATGATCTCAAATTGGATGAATATAGCGGATATATATTACCTTTCAACGGAGGACAAGTAATCAACTGCCGTACCAAGAAAGTAATTTCCGAAAACACTCTGAGTAAAGAAGTGGTGGCTGAGCTTTATGAAATGAGTAAGGAGCATGGGCTTACCATACTTACATATGGTAGTAAAGGTATTATCTCGGAAAACCCTGAAGACCCTTTCCTCCAAGAAGAAGCACGGCTCAATCAAATGGACGTTATCCGTGTAGAAAACTTCCTCGAAGCAGTCAATTTCAATCCTCCCAAATGTCTTCTTGTAGGACCGCCTGAGAGGGTCAAAGAGGTAGAGGGGCTTTTCAAGTTGGACTTACAAGGAAAAGTAAATGTATTCCGCTCTGCAGAGTTTTTCCTCGAACTCGTTCCGTGGGGAGTCCATAAGGCTCAAGCTATAGCAGGCCTATTGGACAAGTTGGATCTCAATCGCAATGAGCTCATTGCTGTGGGAGATAGTTTTAATGATGTAGAAATGATACAATATGCTGGCTTGGGAGTAGCTATGGCCAATGCCAAAGAACCGGTAAAAGCTTGTGCCGACTATGTGACGACTGATAATGACAACGCAGGGATAGCCCACATGCTTGATAAGTATGTATTCAACGATTTTGATGAATGCCCCTATACACCTGAACAAGTAAACGAGATTGTTCCCGGAACATTGATGGACTCTTTGGGTATCAGATGTACTGTACTGGGAAAAGGATATGTAGAAGCAACCATGCCTGTAGATATACGCACAAGGCAACCGATGGGAATACTCCATGGCGGAGCCAACCTTGCATTTGCCGAAACGATAGCCGGCTTCGGATCTCTCGTGCTATTGGAGCCCGGAGAGATACAGGTGGGCATGCAGGTTAGCGGTAATCACATAGCCTCGGCTCTCGAAGGTGATATCATGAGAGCTGAAGCCCGCATCATACACCAAGGACGTAGTACACATGTCTGGAGCGTAGAGATTTTCTCTACAAAGAGTGGTAAATTGATCTGTAGCGTGAGAGTGCTCAACAGCATCTTGAAAAAGCGATAGATCATAGGTAAGTAAAAATCATTAACTTTGCACCTCAATAAAATAGTCATCAGAAACCATTATCCATCAATAATCAATGAACGAAGAATTAGATAACGCGATTGAGAATAAGAAAAGCTTAAACTTCGTTGAGCAAGCTGTAGAGAAAGACCTAAGCGAAGGTAAAAACAATGGCAGGATACAAACACGTTTCCCGCCGGAGCCCAATGGTTATCTGCATATCGGACACGCCAAAGCCATCTGTTTGGATTTTGGTATAGCCGAGCGTTACAATGGGGTATGTAATCTACGCTTTGATGATACCAATCCTGTGAAAGAAGATGTAGAATATGTAGACGCCATACGCAACGATATTGAATGGTTAGGATTTCACTGGGGCAATATTTACTATGCCTCGGATTATTTCGACAAACTCTATGCTTTTGCCGTAAGGCTTATACGTGAAGGCCATGCTTATATAGACGAGCAGTCTGCCGAGACTATAGCCTCGCAGAAAGGAACGCCCACCACTCCCGGGACGGACAGTCCTTTTAGAAGCAGACCTGCCGAAGAAAGTCTGGATCTTTTCCGCCGAATGAACGAAGGAGAATTCGAGGAAGGAGCAATGACCTTGCGTGCTAAGATAGATATGGCATCATCCAACATGCACTTTCGCGATCCCATTATTTATAGGATAATCAAACATCCTCACCACAGAACAGGTAATAAGTGGAATGTTTATCCTATGTACGATTTTGCTCACGGACAAAGTGATTACTTCGAAGGTGTAACCCACTCGATCTGTACGCTGGAGTTCGAAGTGCACAGACCACTTTATGACTATTTTATTGATCTGCTCAAAGAGAGTGACGATTACAGACCTCGTCAGATCGAATTCAACAGGCTCAACCTCACTTATACGATGATGAGTAAGCGCAAGTTGCTGCAACTTGTCAAAGAAGGTTTCGTCAGTGGGTGGGATGATCCACGTATGCCTACTATCTGCGGATACAGACGTCGTGGCTATACCCCGCAATCTATCAGAAACTTCATTGACAAAATAGGCTATACCAAATATGACGGTATTATAGATGTAGCCCTGTTGGAGCATGCTGTGAGAGAAGACCTCAATGCCCACGCTACACGTGTATCTGCTGTAATCAATCCTATCAAACTTATCATCACCAACTATCCCGAAGGAAAGACTGAGGAGATGACAGCTGTAAATAACCCCGAGCAACCTGAAGAGGGGTCACATACCATTACGTTCAGCCGTGAATTGTATATAGAGCAAGACGATTTCATGGAAGATGCTCCCAAGAAATATTTCCGTATGACTCCGGGGCAAGAAGTACGTCTCAAAAGCGCATACATTATCAAATGCACAGGTTGCAAGAAAGACGAGAACGGCAAAGTGGTCGAGGTTTATGCAGAATATGATGATCAAACACTTTCAGGCATGCCTGAAAGCAACAGAAAAGTCAAAGGTACGATACACTGGGTATCTACCCAACACAGCATCCCGGCGGAAGTGCGCTTATATGACAGGCTTTTCATGGACGAGAACCCCTCTGAAGTAAAAGATAAATCTTTGGAAGAACTTCTCAACCCTGACTCTCTGCAAGTGCTCACGCATTGCCGTGTAGAGCCTTTCTTAGCAAATGCCCAAACGGGCGATCACTTCCAGTTCCAACGTATCGGATATTTCACGGTTGATCCTGATAGCAAGCCTGACAACTTGGTATTTAACCGCACTGTGTCACTCAAAGACGCATGGAAAAAAGCCAATAAATAATCAAGATTGTTTCAATGGAATCAATATCTTTCATTCAGTGGTGTCTGGATCATCTCAATTACTGGACCATCACTTTGCTCATGGCTATTGAGAGTTCTTTCATCCCTTTTCCCTCAGAAGTAGTGGTGCCGCCTGCTGCTTATAAAGCAGCGGTGGGCAGTGGCGATCTCAATGTCTTTTTGGTGGTAATATTCGCTACCATAGGAGCAGATATAGGCGCACTGATCAACTATGTGCTCTCCATGTACCTCGGCAGGCCGATAGTATACAAATTTGCCAATAGCAAAATAGGAAAAGCTCTTCTTATCAATGCAGAGAAAGTGCACAAAGCCGAAGTTTATTTCGACAAAAACGGGATTATCTCCACGCTGATAGGGCGTCTCGTGCCCGGTATCAGACAACTGATCTCAATCCCCGCCGGTCTAGCAAAGATGAAGCTATCCACGTTCCTGCTGTATACTACCATAGGTGCGGGTATATGGAACAGTATCCTGGCTGCCATAGGATATTACCTCTCCAAAATACCCGGAATAAAGACGGAAGAACAGCTCATGCAACAGATCAATGCTTACAGCCATGAGATCGGACTTGGCATCCTTATATCTGTTATTTTACTCATTTTAATTATTCTTTTCAGAAAAAAAATAAGACGAAAGAAAATAGAGGTAAAATAATTACATAGAGGAGATTATTTTAATAAATAGAAGATAACTCAAGCTTGGAATTAAAAAAATTCCAAGCTTTCTTATTGTATTTCTAAACATATTTGTATTTTTATCCAACGATGGTTACATTTTCCATTTAGAGATATATCCACCCTATACATTTTTATAGTGGTTATATACCTTAAAATATTTTCACAAAAACACTTGTTATTTACACACAATGAAAGTAGGTTTATTTATTCCGTGTTATGTCAATGCAGTTTATCCTAAAGTAGGGATTGCAACCTACAAACTTCTGACATCATTAGGGCTTGACGTTGACTATCCTTTGGATCAAACATGCTGCGGACAGCCTATGGCAAATGCAGGGTTTGAACATCAAGCGAAGAATCTGGCTACAAGGTTTGAGAGGCTATTCAAAGATTGCGATGTGATCGTAGGTCCCTCGGCCAGTTGCGTAGCTTTTGTAAAAGAGAATCATCCGCGTATTCTTGGTAAAAAAGAACATGAATGCCATGCCCCTGAAGTAATACGCGACGTATGCGAATTCCTTCATGATGATCTCAAGATTACATCTATCAACTCTTTCTTCCCTCACAAGGTAAGCATCCACAATAGCTGCCATGGCGTGAGAGAATTGAATTTATCCACTCCCAGCGAAAGAAATTTGCCTTACTTCAACAAAGTGCGCAATCTGCTGGAAATGGTAAATGGGATTGAAGTCGTAGAACCCCAGCGTATCGATGAATGCTGTGGCTTTGGTGGTATGTACGCCATAGAAGAGCCTGAAGTATCGACTTGTATGGGACACGACAAAGTTACTGATCACATGAGTACCGGTGCCCAGTTTATCACAGGTGCCGACAGCTCTTGCCTCATGCACATGCAAGGGGTTATTGACCGAGAAAAACTTCCTATTCAAACAATTCACGCAGTAGAAATCTTAGCAGCAAACTTATGAGCACAAAGCATAGCAAAGCGGCTGCCCGCTTCTTAGAAAACAAAGCCGGTGCCAAATGGCACGACGAAACCTTGTGGATGGTGCGCCAGAAGCGTGATAACATCAGGAACCAAGTACCCGAATGGGAAAATCTACGTCAGCTCGCTCACGATATCAAAAGATACAATGTTACCCACCTCGAAGAGCTACTGCAGCAATTTGAGGAGAATGCCAAGAAAAACGGTGTTATTGTACACTGGGCCAAAGATGCCAAAGAGCACAACGATATCGTATATGATTTGCTGAGCAAACACAATGTAAAAAAGTTTGTAAAAAGTAAATCCATGCTCACTGAGGAATGCCACCTCAATGAACACCTTATCGAGAAAGGCATCAACGTAATAGAAACGGACCTTGGCGAACGCATCCTCCAGCTTATGGAAGTACCGCCCAGCCACATCGTGCTACCTGCCATTCACGTCAAAAGAGAGGAAGTAAGTGAGCTCTTCCATGAAAAATGGGGCACTGAAAAAGGCAATTATGACCCCACATACCTCACTCATGCTGCACGCAAAAGCCTCAGAGAAGATTTCATCTCAGCAGATGCAGCTATGACAGGTGGTAACTTCGCAGTAGCATCTACCGGCGAAGTAGTGGTATGTACCAACGAAGGTAATGCCGATATGGGTATGTCTTGTCAGAAACTCAATATCTGCTCTTTCGGTTTAGAAAAGATAGTTCCCGATCTTGATGCAGTGGGCGTATTCACGCGTCTTTTGGCTCGCTCAGCTACGGGACAACCCTCTACCACCTATACCGCACACTTCAGAAAACCTCACAATGGGGGTGAACTGCACTATATCATCGTAGACAATGGCAGAACTGATATCATGGGCAATAAGGATCACGTGAAGATACTCAACTGCATTCGCTGTGGTGCTTGTATGAATACTTGTCCTGTCTACCGCCGCTCCGGGGGATACTCTTACACTTATTTCATTCCCGGACCGCTGGGTGTAAACCTCGGTATGCTCAAAAGTCCCAAGGAATACTCTGACAACGTATCTGCATGTACACTCTGCCTCTCTTGCTCCAATGTATGTCCCGTAATGATAGACCTGGGTGAGCAGATCTACAAGTGGCGTCAGAAGCTCGACGGATACGGCAAGGCCAACCCCGAAAAGAAAGTAATGTCTATGGGAATGAAATTCCTCATGGAAAGGCCCAAGCTGTTTAGCACATCGCTCAAGATGGCTCCTATAGCCAATCACATGCCACGCTTTGTACTTTACAACAGCATCAACGCTTGGGGAAAAGGTCGTGAACTACCACAATTTGCGTCAACCTCTTTCAATAGCTGGTGGAAGAAAAATTTTAAAAAATAAGCAGTTTTACTATGAATAGCAAAGACATGATTCTGCAAAGAATCAGACAACATACGACAGAGAAAGCTCCCAAGCCAAGCATGGACTTCAAACCCATTACCTTTGAAGATAAGATGAGCAAATTCATCGATATATCCAAAGGTGTGGGAGGTAATGCGGTAGAACTTCAGGAAGGACAAGATATCAATGAATTGATCAAGAGTATTTATCCTGAAGCCAAACGCATCGGCTCAGCACTGCCATATATCACGGTAGCTACTTATTCGCCCGAAGATATGGAAAAACCCGGGGATATGAACGGCACAGACTTGGCTATTATAGAGGGGGAAATAGGGGTGTGTGAAAACGGCTGTATCTGGGTGGATCAGACGATTACAAAGCGCGCTTTGTTTTACATCTCGGAATACCTGGTAATTGTATTGGACAAATCCAAACTCGTCAATAACATGCACGAGGCTTACAAGCGTGTACAAGAGATCAACTCCTCATCACCCTACTCATGCTTTATCAGCGGGCCGTCCAAGACAGCGGACATTGAGCAGGCTTTGGTAGTAGGTGCACACGGAGCCAGAGGCACCACGGTAATATTGAAGTAAACTCTCATTTTTACAACTGATACTCAACCTTGCAGTGAAGAGATCCTATGGCGGATTTCTTCACTGTTTTTTATTGGGAAAACACCACTTCGATGAAGGGTCATCAACACCGGGCTTTTGACATTTTGTCAAATAAAGCGTCTTGTTTCGAGTTTAATAACAGAAAATCATTTATCTCACAACGAGTATTCTAAATATGTTTACTTGAGCTTTTTCGATGTTTATTTTTTTCTTTCTTAGTTAAGAATCCTTGCTTATTTATACATTGTTCAAATAACACCGCTATTCAGGATGCATTATATAACTTCAGGGGTATGGCTTTTTAAATGATAGCAAACGCGGTGCGTCTTTTTGTGAAGAATCTTTTTATATGCTCTCACGTGTGGCTATAATATCATTAATTGAGATGGAGTTTGTAAATACCCCGATATGTCCTTTCTCAAGGCTGTATACCCGGTAATAAAAGATGTCCTATTTTAGTTAAAACGTATTTGTATCTTAACTAAAACACGCTCGTCCTTTAACTAAAACACCAAGCTGTTTTAACTAAAACACAAAAGTATTTTAGTTAAAACACAAATCAATCTTGCAGTAGTTTTATGGATAATTGAGAACAAAAAATCCCGACCTCTACAATAAAGAAGTCGGGAGCTGTAATCTCTCCGCCGAGTCACTATGATACCATCCTTACGCCCAAAAGGGAATTAGGCGCTACTATGAGTCATAAGAAATATCGCGTAAAAACCGAATCTGCACTACATCTCCGTCATGTGCCACAGCGAGTATTATATTGCACTCCGGTAGTAGTCGCACACATCGTATAGGCAGGTACAATGCGCCACAAACATCCCATAAAGGATTTAAAAAGGTATAAAATAGAAGAAACGATAGACCTAAAAGGCTCAACGAAAGCTATCAACAGAATAAAAACAAGTATAGTCATAAGAAATAGAGGCATTAAAGTAAATTCAATAATATAGTGATACAAAGATAATACATCCGGAAGCCTTTGTCAAGCCCCCGCTGAAGAGGTATACAAAGCAGTCGGTCTCATTTTGCACACAAGCTGCAATAGCTTGACAGATGAGTACAAAAACGGCTATTTTTTATACAAATAGTCACATGACACTCTTGTCGTCCCAAGCAATTGGTGATCAAGATGAGGGCTTTTGAAAAAAAAGAATTCATTCACACAAATAGCGTGCGATATATAAGTGGGCATGGCATATCACTCACCCTAATGCAACAAGCGGTATAAGCAGAGGCAAATCCACACAAAATGGCGTACCTCGTATCCTCTTTTTCCTGATAATTTACACCGCATTGCACACATAGGGAGCATTCTATCATAAAGCTCTATAAATCTTGCTTCTTTGGCCTTTTTTTGCTAACTTTGTTCAGATTATATCTCACATCTTTTTAGATTTAATTCACAAAAATGAACGAAGAAAACAACACTACGTCGCCCAAAGATTATTCGGCCAGTAGTATCCAGGTCTTAGAAGGATTAGAAGCTGTGCGCAAACGCCCGGCGATGTACATTGGAGATATCGGAGAAAAAGGTCTGCATCACTTGGTGTATGAAGTTGTGGACAACTCAATTGACGAAGCTCTTGCAGGTTACTGCGACGATATACATGTCATCATCCACGAAGACAATTCCATAGAAGTTCAAGACAACGGTAGAGGTATCCCTGTAGATCTTCACGAAAAAGAAGGCAAAAGCGCCTTGGAAGTCGTGCTCACGGTACTGCATGCCGGTGGTAAGTTTGACAAAGGATCCTATAAAGTATCAGGAGGTCTTCATGGCGTAGGAGTTTCTTGTGTGAATGCATTATCGGCCAAGCTTATAGCTATAGTAAACAGAGACGGCAAAATACACAAACAGGAGTTTGCAAAGGGTATTCCGCAGACAGAACTGGAGGTTATAGGCAGCACTGACAAGACTGGAACCACTATCATATTCAAGCCGGACGATAGCATATTTATCACGACGGAATATCAATATAAGATTCTTTCGGATCGTCTTAGAGAACTCGCTTTCCTCAATGCGGGCATATCCCTCTCACTCACCGACAAGAGACAGAAAAACGAAGACGGCACGTACAAATCAGAGGTATTCCATTCGGAAGAAGGCCTCAAAGAATTTGTCAACTATATAGACCGCATGAAGGAGCCGTTGGTTGATAACGTGATCCACATTATCACCGAGAAACAAGGTATACCGGTAGAGGTGGCAATGACCTACAATACATCTTATCAAGAGAATGTATACAGCTATGTCAATAATATCAACACGATAGAAGGAGGTACTCACCTTGCTGGTTTTCGCAGGGGACTTACCCGTACGCTCAAGAAATACGCTACAGACTCCAAACTTCTCGAAAAAGTAAAAGTGGAGATCACAGGCGATGACTTCCGTGAGGGACTCACCGCTGTAGTGAGTATCAAGGTAGCAGAACCACAGTTTGAAGGCCAGACCAAAACCAAACTGGGAAACAACGAAGTTACCGGTGCGGTAGATATGGCAGTAAGCGAAGCTCTGGAGATCTATCTCGAGGAGCACCCCAAAGAAGCCAAAATCATTGTAGACAAGGTAGTGCTGGCAGCAACAGCGCGTCATGCGGCCCGAAAAGCCCGTGAGATGGTACAGCGCAAATCTCCTCTTTCAGGAGGCGGACTGCCGGGTAAACTTGCCGACTGCTCTTCGAAAGATCCTGCCATGAGCGAACTATTCCTCGTCGAGGGAGACTCCGCAGGCGGTACAGCTAAGCAAGGACGAGACCGTGAAACGCAGGCTATACTACCGCTGAGGGGTAAGATACTCAATGTAGAAAAAGCTATGCAACACAAAGTGCTGGAAAACGAAGAAATCCGTAACATATACACAGCACTGGGAGTAACCATAGGAACGGAGGAAGACAGCAAAGCCCTCAACCTTACCAAGCTACGCTATCACAAAGTAATCATCATGACCGATGCCGATGTGGACGGAAGCCACATTGCCACACTGATCTTGACCTTCTTCTTCCGCAATATGCGTGCACTCATCGAAAACGGTTATGTCTATATCGCTACTCCTCCACTCTACTTGTGTCGCAAAGGCAAGGAAGAGGAATACTGCTGGAACGAGCAGCAGCGCAAAGCATTTATAGCCCGTGTAGCAGATGGCAATGAGAACAAAGTACATGTACAGCGCTACAAAGGTCTCGGTGAGATGAATGACGAGCAACTATGGGAGACAACCATGAACCCGTCGAACCGTACACTACGCAAAATTACAATTGAGAGTGCTGCTGAAGCAGACTCCATTTTCTCCATGCTTATGGGTGACGAAGTAGCTCCGCGGCGAGAATTTATCGAGAGCAATGCTACTTACGCTCGTATTGATGCTTAATGAAACATATAGTCAAAACGATATGAACAAAGACCTTCCACAAGCTCTGCAGGAGCTTTTTAAAGAGGTTGAAAAGAATAAGGGGGGAAGTCATATGGCTTCTCCCTTGTCATATACAGCCCCTCTGATCGGGGTGAGTGCCAATCTCACAGACGGCCAGGGCTCATGCATTGCTCGAGCTTATACTGATAGTGTAATCAAAGCGGGAGGCATACCGATGCTCATTCCCGTTACCACTGATACCGTTGTATTGGCCAATGCACTGAGACGTGTGGATGGTCTCATCCTCTCAGGCGGTGACGATATCAACCCCGTGTATATTGATGAAGATCCGGCTCCAGGCTTAGGCAACGTTTCTCCAGAGAGAGACATATACGACCTCAAACTCATCAAGCTGGCTACCGATATGAACATTCCTATCTTAGGTATTTGCAGAGGGCATCAGTTGCTGGGTGTTGCCTATGGCTGCGGTTTGTATCAGGATTTATATACACAGCACAAGCATGAGTTTGCTATAGATCATAGCCCCAAGATTCCCAAAACAGAACCATGCCATGGGATAGAACTTATACAGGACGATAGCTTACTGCACAAACTGCTCTTTGGCGATAAGCAAAAGATCAGGGTCAACAGTATACACCATCAAGCCTTGCGACAGGTACAGCCCCCATTTATTGAGACAGCAATAGCAGCTGATGAAATCAACGAGGCCATGGAAGCGCTACCCGAGAAGAATATCTTGAGTGTACAATGGCACCCGGAACAGTTGGTGGCGGGAGGAGACGAACTTCAGCTCAAGCTCTTTGAATATCTTATAGCGGAAGCTCGCCTTTATCGTAGAGCCAGGACATTCCACAAACATCACATGATCTTGGACTCTCATGTGGATACACCCATGAAATTCAAGGAGGGGTTTGATATAGGCACATACACGGAAGCCTTGGTAGATTTGCCCAAGATGGAGACGGGAGATGTAGATACTTGCTTTATGGTAGCTTACTTGCCTCAGGGTGACCTCACCTCGCAGGATCATGACAAAGCGGTGAAGTATGCGGTAGGAAAGTTGGCTATGCTCAGAGAACAAGTAGAGCGTCACCCAGAGAGAGCCAGTATTGTCACCACTCCCGAAGAAATACTTAGGGCAAAGAAATCGGGTGTCAAAGCTATAGTGCCGGGGATAGAAAACGGATATGCTATAGGCGAGGACTTGAGCATGCTACGTGAGTATAAAGAAATGGGAGTCGCTTATATAACACTATGCCACAACGGAGACAATCTCATCGCAGACTCTGCAAGAAAAAGCGAAGGCAGAAACAATGGTTTGAGTGACTTCGGAAAAGATGTAGTCAGAGAGATGAACAGGCTAGGCTTGATGATAGATGTGGCTCATGCAGGGCCCAAGACTATAGAAGACGTATTGGCAGTAAGTTCTATGCCCATCGTATCGAGCCACTCGTCATGCAGGGCTTTGTGTGATCATCCCAGAAACCTTACAGACGAACAAATCAAAGCTATTGCAGCCCATGGCGGTGTAGTACAAATATGCTTGTACGCCGGCTTTATCAACCAGGAAGAAGAGAAGGCATCCATACTCGATGCTGTAGATCACATAGAACATATCATCCGATTGGTGGGGGCTGATCATGTGGGTATAGGCTCTGACTTTGATGGCGACGGAGAACTTATTGGATGCAGGAATTCTCAAGATTTAATACGTCTCACCATAGAATTACTGCGAAGAGGTTATGAAGAAAACACACTTAGCCGGATATGGGGTGGAAATTTTTTGAGAGTAATGGAACATTGTCAAAAGCAAGAATATACATGTTAACAAAAACGGTTATTATTGACACTTTTTAATCTCAAACTCAAAAATTGATTCCAAAAAGTTTGATTTGTTCCAAATAAATCATAATTTTACAACCAGCTTAAATATATTTCAAACCAAATCGTTAAAGAAAATGAAAAAGGCTTTATTAATCTCATTATGCTTGGGCTCTGCCCTGATGGTAACATCATGCAAGAATAAAACCCAAAGCACAGAAGCTACAGACTCAGTAGTAATGGATACCACTGTAGTATCTGAACCTGCAACAACAGACGCAAACGCCATCGTAAGCGATACAACAAAACGCTATACCTACAAAGGTGCAGAAAAAGAACTTTATGTATGGTTCAACACTGAAGGTGCTACACCATCTGTGATATATAAGATGGAAGGATCTGACGAAATTGTGGAACTACCACAAACTTCTGCTGCAGCTAAAGCAGCTACTTACTCCAAAGATGATATTACCTTGGAAGTAAACCCATCTGATGAACTCACATTGAATATAGGCGGTAAAGCAGAGAAATTCATGCTTGTAGAGCCTCTTACTTACAATATGACTTCTACTGACGGCAAATCAACTTTGGTAGTTACTTACAAAACAATGGATGGTAAAAGAGTTGCTGTAATCCAGAAAGATGGAGGAGCAGAAACTACTCTAGCACAGACTTCGGCTTTTGCTAAAGGTGCAGAATACTCTGACGGAACTACGACATTGAGCACCAAGGGTGACAAAGCTACCCTTATGAGCGGTTCTGAAAAGATTCAGTACAATACTCAGAAATAAGTTTAATATTAGTAATATCATAAGATCTTTGAAGCGAAGGTTTGCCTTAGGGCAGATCTTCGCTTCTTTTTTATTCATAAGAATATAATATTACTAAATTTGATCGTCAGGAGCGACTTTACAATAATAGACTTATCCGTACCTCTCCAGTAACAAATCAGCAAGCCGAAAGATATTATGATAAAATATCCTTTCCTCAATAAGATACTATTCCCTCCCGTAAAAATAAACAGGAGTAAGCTTAGAAAGAAGATAAAGGGTAAAACCATTGTAATCACAGGCGCTACCTATGGTATAGGAGAAGCACTCACCTGGCTTTTGGCAGGCAGAGATGTACACCTCGTGTTAGTAGCGCGCACGGAAGAGAAGCTCCGTCAAATCAAAAGAGTGGCCGTAAGTAAAGGCGCTACAGTAGATATATTCGCAATAGACCTCCGTATGGATGATCAAAGAAAGAGGCTTATCGATGCTTTGTGTCTGTACTCTGAAGGTATAGATATACTGATAAACAATGCTGGTATATCCATCAAAAGATCTTTGATGGAATCACAGAATAGATTTCACGATGTCACACGTACTACGGCACTCAACTATTTTGCATCTGTAGATCTCTGTCTGGGTTTACTTACCCCCCTACAACACAGTAGTGGACACATCATCAATATCTCCGCTCTCAACGTATTACTGCCTCCCGCCCCTCATTGGGCTGCTTATCAGGCGTCCAAGTGTGCAAGTGATCAGTGGTTCAGAGCATCTGCACCGGAGATGAGAATGTACGGGATAGACACATCGATGATTTATCTGCCACTCGTCAGGACACGCATGATATCAGCCACTGAAATGTATCGGGATGTCCCAGCTATGGCACCACAGCGAGCTGCTGATCTTATAGCACAAGCGATTATTAATCGTAAGAGGACTTATAAACCGTGGTGGTTCAAATGGGTAAAAGCTGTTTCAGTCTTATTGCTACCACTATGGGAGAGACAAGCTAACCGTTTATTTCTCAAAAAAACACATGAATAAGAAGCTACTCAAAGCTCTCTTCGAGCTACATTTGATTTCAGGAAGAGGACTATTACGTTTTAGCCGTTGCTTGTTCAAAGAAGGTATAAGCCTGATGGCTCTGCTGGGATTTACAAAGCAATATTATGGCAATAGAGTAGCTGTGAGTTGTGAGGGAGAGCCTATTACTTACCATCATCTGTATCGACACTCCCACCTCATGGCATCTTACCTCTATCATCATTGTCATATCACTCCGGATAAACGAGTAGCCATCCTCTACCCCAATAGTATTGAACTCTTATATTGTCTCTTTGGCCTTTCGTACATAGGAGCAAACATTTATCTGCTCAATCAAGACTTGAGCAACGAGCAACTCATTGATCTTATAAAACAGAAGAAAATCAACTTTTGCATTTCCGATGCTGAGAAAAAGAATGTCTTTACATGTAACCATGAATTATCTGTCATAAACATCCAGTCTGCGAAAGATTATATCTATACAGATCAAAGCCAAAAGCACAAATCCATTAAGCGAAAAATGTTTGGTCGTGGAGAACTTATTGTACTCACGGGTGGGACATCGGGTCAATACAAATCGGCAGCAAGGAAGCCATCAGTCTTCAATTTTCTCAATCCCTTTTTTGCTCTTATAGAGCAGATCGGCATACATCGTTACTCAAGCGTATATATAGCTCCGCCTATATATCATGGGTTCGGATTGGCGGCTGTTATAGTAACATTGTTGATGGGAAAGACCATCTTTCTGCGTTATAGATTCTCAGCAGAAGCAGCATGTGATCTCGTCTATGAAAATGCTATACCACTTCTGGTAGCTGTGCCAACCATGGTAAGGCGTATGCTGGAATGTGACATAAACAAGCTCACATCCATCCAATGCATACTCTCGGGAGGAGCACCTCTTGATCAAAAATTAGTCCGTAAGACACAAGAATATTTAGGAGAAGTTTTGTATAATCTATACGGCACATCCGAAGCAGGATTCTTTATCATGGCTACACCTCAGGATCTAAATCACTATCCCCTTTGTGTGGGGCGACCTATAAAAGGTGTAAAAATCAGAATAGCTCAGCAAGACAAAAATGGCACAGGTCTGCTGCAAGTAAAAAGCGCATGGGCTATGGATCAAGCGCACAAGGCTTGGCAATGTACAGGAGATAGAGCGAAAATCAACGAAACAGGAATTATACACCTGCAAGGACGGGCAGACAAGATGATTGTTTCGGGCGGGGAAAATGTGTATCCCGAAGACATTGAACGGGTTTTACTGAGCCATCATTGCATACACGAAGCTATAGTGCTACCTGTAGAGATCGATGACTTCGGACAAAGGCTCCATGCTTTTGTAGTAACCGACAATCCTACAGTCAGCGATAAGGAAATCATCGAATGGCTCAAAAAGCGCCTAGCTCGCTTCCAGATGCCTTACCGCACCAGCATCGTTACTGAGTTACCCACGTTGAGTACAGGGAAAGTAGCTCCCCAAAAGTTATTATCAGATCAAAAAGATCAATAACAACAGCTCCTTTATGTGCTAATCTAATTTATCTTTTGCCCCAAATAATCTTAGCTCGGCATCGCTTGTCCTCTGAAGGCACGCTCTTGATCTCCGTAATGTACGTGTCGGGCGATATTTCTTCGTAACACACCGATAGTTCTTCACCATACAAGCATTCTTTCAGGAAAAGGATCTCAAAACGGCGGATGTAATAAGTATCATAGCGCTCCACTTCAAAAAGATCCATCATGCGCTCTACATATTTTACCGTGGTAAGATGCCTATTGATGTCCAGATCACTGTATTTGACACAAAATGGCTCTAACCGTAAGCAACTTTCAGGAGAAGCAATGCGCCCAGGAGCCGCAATATCTACGGCGTTACCACAGCAATGCTTTGTAAGGCCTTCCAGCTTGTCCAGCCCACACGGCTTACGGTCTTCTATTCCTATAGCTGCCCATCTGGATCGAGCTTTGGCTATAAGATTGCCATGCTCGTCAGTAACGGTGAAGCTTCTTAGGGTAAAAAGTCTGTTGATCTCTTCGATCCATGTGGATATATGTAAGGCTCTAGGCTCCATAGTAGGAGACACTCGCTCTACAGCCAAGCCTGATAACACCCATGTATAGCCTATCTCATGGAGTGTATGTATGCCGAAACCTCTGCGAGAAGCATGAATTCCGGCTGTGTGGATAAGGTAGTTTATCAAGGAGGTGAGAGGTAATTGTGCTCGGAAATCGAGCATAAAATCCTCTATTCTGAATACTACCGTTTCTATATTTGATATTTCTTGATTCATAGTTATAGTATTAAATATGCAGACAACTCAATGCTTCCGAAAGGAAAGGCGATGAGTTAGTGCTACAATTTACAAAGTTTTTGTATAGATATTTTAGGAACTATTCTCCAAAATATGCTTCCAATTCTGCTAAGGTGTGCTTATTGGTCATGATATCCTTTACCAAAACACCTTTATGCATCACAATAATTCGTTTTGAAACATCTGTAATATGATTCAAGTCGTGACTGGATATCAACGTAGTCATCCCCGTATGTTCATTCAGATCATTGAGTATCTTTTTGAGACGTATCTGAGATGTGGGATCAAGTGAAGTAAAAGGCTCATCAAGAATAAGGACATTGGGCTGTCCCATAATAGCAGCGGCAATGCCTATCTTTTTCTTGTTACCCAGCGAATACTCACGGATCAGTTTATCAGATTCAAGTATCTCTCCTGCAAAGAAAGGTTGCATATCCTCCAAGAACTTCCGGATGTCAGCAGCATTGAGTCCGTACAGAGTTCCTATGAAATCAAAATACTCCTTCACGTGCAAGAAGTCTATCAGAAAGCTTTCGTCCACAAAGGCTCCCACATACTTCTTCCAGTCATCATTGCCCGCAACAGCCATACCGTTTATGACAATTTGGCCTGAGTCCGCTGCAATAAGATCAAGTATAAGTCTGAATAATGTAGTTTTACCTGCACCGTTATTACCGACCAGTCCTACCGTTTCACCGGCACCGATGGTCAAGTTCGAGATGTCTACAACTTTGGTATTATTATATCTTTTAATGGTGTTCTCTATCTGTATCATATGAGTTTGTATATTTTTTATTACTAATTACGCTCCCTAAAGCCCGCAGCCATCTTATACTTATTTTTCTTCAGGATCCACACACACGGCTCTATCAGCACACGGTGAAAGATCAGGAGTATCATATTGAGCGTAAAAAAGCCCCAAATCACATATTGATTGCTGTGGAAAAGGCGTATCACGAGCACAGGTGATAGAAACACCAGCGTGAGGATTACAAAAGAAATGAAAGAGAAGCTATTGGTGCTGAATGACTTTTTGATATAAAAATCTTGATACTCCCACTGATATGCCGATGCAAAAAAGATAATGTATGCCCCCAACCCGGCGATAAAGCTGTAGATAAACAGCACCGACTGCAACTGCAAGTAGCCCAAAACAACACCTATAATAGAAGTAAAAAGCCCCACCAGACAAATCATTTGATACAAATAGAAGGTTGAAAGCACATAGTCTTTGAGCCTAAGATTGAAGGTGAGCAAACCATCGAAAGACGAGCAGTTGGCTCTGTATATAAACTGGGCAAACATCATCTGAGGCAAACATAGTGTAAATAAATATCCTAAACTTGATGATTTATTATCGTGCTCAAAATAAGCAAACATAAGTCCCATTATAAAGTAAAGCCCTATGCTTTTCATGACGCTTCTAAGAAACTTGGGGCGTACAAACTGTTTGATTTGCACCGTTGTCAACTGCCCCATTACTCCGTACTGAGCCATAAAGGAGAGTTTGTCCTCTATCTTATTGCTACTCGAGACTTCATCTTTTTCATAATAGAAGTTTTTGAATACCCTCACGTGAAGGATGTAAAAGAGAACAGAAAAACCTACCAATGAAAGAATAGCTACAATGCTGGAAAAGAATGTGCCGGAAAAGATCAAAACAGGTTGCACCCAATCGAACCAGTTGAAATATACAGGCAAAGCCAGCACTACGACCAACGCCAAAAAAGCCGATAGGAATTTCCAATCCAACTCCCATCTTCGTTTGATGTAGGAGGAGCACATGATATTGAAAATAATAACTGCAACTCCACAGAAAAAAAGGAGCAAGGCTCGTGTTCCCATACCATACTTCCATGCCGACATGACGCAGTAAGGAAGAAATACAAATAAGCCTAAGTAATTGAGCGGATTGATAAGAGGTTTGGTCACAACATACCGGATAAGTGTATCTCGTGGAATAGGAAGTAATCTGTACTGATTGATGTTGAGTGAGGTCATAGGCTGAACAAAAATGCGCATGAGTATTCCTAATATAATAATAGCAGGAATGAAGGATGCAAAACTTTCGACAACATCTTTGTTCGGGAAAAGATTGCCAAACATCATAGGGAGCATCAAAGAATACGCAAAAAGGAATGCTGATGATAAAAAGATGTATAATGTGAGGAGAATCTTAGAAAAAATATTTCTGTATTTTGAAGAAGATCGAAAAAGATCATAAAGCTGATGCTTATATAGTTCGCTTGATATCATGTGGATTGTATTACAAAATATTTACGGCTGTGAAAGTAATAAATTTATTTATACCACAGTTTGAGAAAACATGACAGTTGGCGAATATTTGGGATAGTAAGACTTTACAATCTGCACAAGAACATCATGCGATAGCAAATCGGAAGAAATACTTATGAAAAAAGGGAATAGAGTAAAAAGAAAAAGCTGCAGGATATACATCCTACAGCATTTATTCAGCGGAAGCGACGAGATTCGAACTCGTGGTACGGTTGCCCGTACGACAGTTTAGCAAACTGTTGGTTTCAGCCACTCACCCACACTTCCGAAGCGCATAGCTTTAACGACTGCAAAGATATGTAATTTTTATTTATTTGCAAGGATTTGTGGTAATTTATTAGCAATAAAATTTTCTTTTCGCCATCTGTAATAAGGGCGTGTGCTACCTTGTTGCTGCAATACTTTACACTATAATTCTGTAAGTAAATCACATGCCTATTCGTCCTTACGAGACTCCATAGTTGGGATTACAACAAAAAATCAAGGAAGCATTTTGAGATCGTGTATCCTATACTTGCTTCCATCATGTATTACCCGCAACTCTACATTGACTTCCTTGCCGGTTCTCATGCGATAGCCGATGCGATAGTTTCCATCTCCTGCAAGTTTTTCGACGGAGAGATTCTTGACCCATGACTCTTCACACTTGGTCGAATTCAGGAATGGATCGGTAGCCCAGTCAAAAGTATTGAGCCTATTGATCAATGCTCCTGTACAATACTTACTCAGCATCCGGTCTGTGACTTCTATATTGGGGGTAGCTTTACTACGCTCTTTGATATAGGAGATATAAAATTCCCTAAGCATCTCTATCACCCCATCACTCTTGCTCGAGGGCTTATCTGCATGCGCAACCATACTCATGGTACACATCATGACAATAACGCCCAATAATCTCTTGATATTTGCAGTCATATACTGTAGTCTTTATGTCATTATTAAAAACACCTCTTCCCAAAAAAGTGTTTTGATCAGCGACCAAACGTTAAAGATATATTACTATTATGAGACTATTGCAAAAGTCAACAGTCTTGTGGATTTTGGAGACAAAGCCGACAAAAGACTCTTTGACCGGGCAGAGAGGGTAAAGTGCAAGGCACTAAGAGTGAGTGCACAGGGAGTTTACTTCAGGTAAATGACCTAGCGCGAATCTCGCAAGCAACGAAGCAATTTGCCTGCTATGCAACGGTCTCTGTATATAAATAACGTATACTTGAAGCATATTAATACATTGAAGCACCTAAAAAGAAAATATATGTTCTGTCACATGATTATGTTTGCGACTTATGTGCAGACTAACAATGAAAGAACATATATATTAAATGATGGACGCAAGCATTGTCTTTTCAATGTGAATATGATTACCGCAAAAGAATGTTATTTTTCACCAATTGAATGCGTTGTTTTTCCGATGCAAATATTGATGTTTCCATCTTCAAAGATTGATCGCATCATTCTCAAAGATTGACCTTGTCATTCTCAAAGATTGGATTCACCATTTATAAACATTGATTTGGTCATTCATCCCGGAGAATTAATTTGAAAGAAAAAGCTTTTTAAACATGTCATTCGAGAAGGTAGCTTGGAGCAATAAAAATAACTCCTGTTCTTTGATCGTATGCATTTCCGGACGATTAAAGTCCTCAACAAGATAATCCAATAAGGAATTGTAAAATAAGAGAAGAAGGTGAGACGCCTTAAAAATCTTATTGTCGAAATCCGATCCTTCAGACTTATTATCAATATGTTCAGGATGAGGCAGACATCCTTTTTCACAAATGATTTCTATATGCGGAGTACTCAAGATAATAACTTCGGTATCACCGCATGGGGAAGAAAGTGAAAATGATTTGTCAATAGGGATGAATGTAAAATGTCTCTTTGGGATTTTTCGAGTCTCTCCATCCTCTGTGATAATCACCTCTCTTCGATGCACATAAATAATACGATGTAGTCGTTGTTCTGTTGGTGCAATTGATTCTCCTATTCCCATTTTCAATAAACTGAACCCGGGTATAGGATTGTATACAGAACATTCGCTAGGTTTAAGGTTTGACTGGTCTATAATTTTCATAATGAGATGTCTTAAATCTATTTTTATTCTATGCTATTTAAAATCAAAATATTTAGCCATGCTATAGTCACATGTGTAGTACTTTCTTTCTTGCGGTATAATACGGCATGAATATTATTTCTAACAATCAACAATCTATGCCTCATTATTGATCTGTAAAATAGCTCAATTAGGATACTAATGTTTCAGTGAGATTCTATACTCACGGGTGGTCTTTTATTGTTCACAAAGGGACAATCCGAACCGAGCAAAGAAAAGGGATACTATTTAAAATCGCCTTTTTCTTTCGTGATAAGTAAAGACTTCACGTGAGTCCCCCAACGGTAATTTCCGGTACCTCCTTGCGCCGGCACTATGCGATGACAAGGTACAAAATAGGAAACAGGATTACGAGCTATGGCATGAGCCACAGCTCTTACAGCACGAGGCTTGCCACACTGAGCAGCAAAATCACTATAAGAAATCGTGGTACCCAATGGCACTTGAAGTAGATGATACCATACCTCTTGTTGGAACGTCGTACCTACAAGGTGCAGAGGCATGGGTAAGTCGGAAATACTATGGTGCTGTTCGTAAGCATGGCAGATCTTCTGCGCCGAGACATCATCTCTATGCAAAGAGGTATGGGGGTATTCTTCCTTGAGGATAGACAACCCATCGTTTTCTTCATTTTGAAACCCGGCAAAAACAATACCTTCATCCATCCAAGCGATAAAAAGAGGTTGCCTCACCAGAGTGTCGCTTATTCCCCAATATATAATCTTATCATTATTTTTCATATTACATAATGTGTCCTTATATTCTAACTTGCATCAATTCCGCATCGCATCTGTAATTACTGAATGCACAGATAAAAATAATAATTTTTCACATCGCTATCCACTCCTGAGATATTCACACTCACGATATAGCGTCCGAGATACAGGCCATAACGCTCTTTGAAACCAAAACCCAATGAATTCAATATAGACTTGCACCATGTGAGGGTCTCGTCACCATCCATCTTGCCAAGACAAATACCACTGATATCATAGAGAAATGTACTACATTTAAATTGAGGAGACCGAGATGTAAAACCTACTATTCTGTGAGCAATCTCCAGTGGCGATAATTGGCGTTTGGAAGAAGAAGGCTCCTCCTTGTCCATATCGGGAGTATGAGACTTATCGGAGACAGAGTTACGCCGAGTAGGAGTAGCATACCCTGAAGATTTGAGAGCAAGAGCCCAATTCTTAAGATCGTCCGATGCCTTCCTAGCATCAATTCTCTCATAAGCTATACCTCGCTTGTTTTTAGAGCCTTGAGGAAAAAGTTCCGAATCATAATGCATCAGCTCTATTAACTCTTTGTTTTCTACATCTACCAATCCCAAAGTAAAAGCTTTGTTGGGCAAGCGTAAGAAAGGCACTATATTGATTATGGATGAGCTATTGGCTTGCGGACTAGCATGTAACACTCCTTCTTTGGATGCCGTAACTACAAGATACTGATGAGGCTCCATGTGTGTAAGACCACTAAGATCAATAGCTTTTATAATTTCATCCTCTTTTATAAGACCCAAGGCAATGCCCTCCAGAGAGATACTCTGATCACTTGGGTTGTAAAGTTCGACATACTCAGCTCCGTCTTTCGACGGGTTTGCCATTACCTCATTGAGTATGGGATAAATCCGACTTTCAGGTTTAGGTGAATTATCACCCCCCGGTGTATATGTTGGGGGTTCTTTTATGAAGGTATCTACTTTTAGCTCTTTGATGCTCAATAGCTCAGCACGTGTTTTGGTATAATTGATTATAAAACCTATGCCGGAACGATTGCTCCGCATTGGTCTATCGAAGGAAGAAGCTCCGATGTAATGAAAATGATCTTCATTCTCCTTGTTATGTAGCCACAACTTCCATCCCTTACCCCGTGCATAAGTAATATGGTACTTGATAATGCCACTGAAAGTAATCGGCACATCACGTGGAGATACAAGCACTTGCTCATCTCGGAGTATATATTTGCCTTTAATCTTTTCATGGGGAGAGACCGAGACTGTAACAAGATTGATCAATGAATTTTTACCTATACTCAAGGCAACATAGTCATAGCTCGACTGCCCGTCTTGTGCATAACAGTAAAGCAGGACATACATATTATTGGATACTGAAGGTGTATAGAGCATCTCTACAGTGCCTATCCATTGCATCTCATCTGCAAAAGGGATAGTAGTAAATAAAGAGCTTTGAAATAGGCCTTTATCACCAGAAGGACGTTTGAGTCTCAATGCTCCGTTTTTTATTTCAAAGTCCTGTGGCGTACCACGCCATTGAGTAGGATCGAAAGTTTGTACCGGATGTGAAACATCTAACTGCCATTGCCCCCATGAGGGAATAAAAGAAAACGAGAATAAAAAGAAAAGTAATAAATACTTTTTCAATGATTTCATGGTCAAAATGTGTTAATGCAGATAAAATAACTGCATGTTATTATGTATAACATAAAGTTTTTAAGGTAAACATGAACTAAAGGTATGGATTTTCATATCTTTGCATCACAAATGCAAAGTTATAACTTTGATATTTACACACAAAAAAACAGAAAATTTATTACCGGAATGAATATAGCAATTGTAGGAGTAAGCGGAGCTGTAGGACAAGAATTCCTGAGAGTCCTGAGTGAAAGAGATCTGAAAATAAAAAACCTCAAATTGTTTGGCTCTGCACGTAGTGCCGGACGTAAGTATACTTTCAGAAATAAAGAATATGAGGTACTGGAACTCAAACACAATGATGATTTTCAAGATATAGATATCGCATTCACCTCTGCCGGCGGCGGTATTTCTCAGGAATTTGCAGAGACTATCACTAAGCATGGTGCCATCATGATAGACAACTCCAACGCCTTCAGGATGGAACAAGACGTACCATTGGTAGTACCTGAAGTAAACGGTGAGGATGCACTATCGGCCCCCAGGAAAATCATAGCCAATCCCAACTGTACCACCATACAAATGGTAGTGGCTTTGAATGCCATAGAAAAGCTATCACATATCAAGAGAGTACATGTGGCCACATACCAAGCGGCCAGTGGTGCCGGAGCACGAGGAATTGAAGAACTCATCAAACAAACCAAAGAGCTGGCGGAGGGCAAAGATGCATCCGTAGAAAAATTTGCATACCAACTTGCCCATAACCTGATCCCTCAGATTGATGTATTCATGGATAATGACTACACCAAAGAGGAGATGAAAATGTACAATGAAACGCGCAAAATCATGCATAGCGATATCCAAGTAAGCGCTACTTGTGTGAGAGTACCCGTAACAAGAGCACACTCTGAAGCTATCTGGGTGGAGACAGAGCAACCTATTGAAATTGAAGAAGCCAAAGAGGCTTTTAAGAATGCTCCAGGCATCGTATGGCAAGACAATCCTGCCGAGCAGGTATATCCCATGCCGCTGTATATCGCAGAAAAAGACCCTGTGTATGTTGGACGAGTAAGAGAGGATCTCACTAACCCTTGCGGTTTGACCTTCTGGTGTGTAGGCGACCAAATCAAGAAAGGCGCAGCCCTCAATGCAGTTCAAATAGCACAGTATCTCATCGAAAAAGGAGTATTTAGCAAAAAATAATCATGATCACAGTATTAACTAAGATCGAGGAAGTAGAGAATTTTGTCTATGCACAGAAAAGTGCGGGCAGAACCATAGGTTTTGTGCCTACCATGGGAGCTTTGCACAAAGGTCATTTGAGTCTCGTAAAGAAAGCTTTGGATGAATGCGATGTATGTATAGTGAGCATATTTGTAAATCCCACACAGTTCAATGACCCCAAAGATCTGGAGACTTATCCTCGCACTTTTCAAGCCGATGCCGACCTACTTGAAGATGTCGGTGCTCATGCTATATTTCATCCCGAAGTAGAAACTATCTATCCCGAAAAAGATGATCGGATATTCGACGTAGGTGCAGTAGCAGAAGTGATGGAAGGCAAGCACAGACCGGGACACTTCAATGGAGTAATGCAAGTTGTAAGCCGTTTGTTTGAGATCGTGAAGCCTGATAAAGCATTTTTTGGGGAAAAAGATTTCCAACAAATAGCCGTAATCAAAGCGATGGTAAACCAAATGAGAAGCTCAGTAAGGATTGTGGCATGCCCCATAATCCGTGAAGAAGACGGACTGGCTCTTAGTAGCCGTAATGTAAGATTGTCCCACGACCTTCGCTGCAAGGCGCCCCACATTCATCAGATATTGCAGCAAAGCACCTCCTGGGCTCATAATATGAAGCCACAACAAGTAAAAGATAAGGTAGTGGAAGAGCTGAATAAAATTAATTCCTTGGAAGTAGAATACTATGATATTGTAGATGGAGATACACTTCAGAGCATCAAGGAATGGAATGAATCACAAAATATTATGGGTTGCATTACCGTTTATTGTGGAGAAGTACGCTTAATCGACAATATTCATTATTCAAACTAATCATTAGTCCGTTGTGAAAAGACATTATTGCATCATTTTTCTGGCTACACTATCACTTCTTACCGCTTGCGGTACTGCCTCAAAAGTCCGCAAAGCAAAGCCTGTGCCGGTGAAAGTCGTGCCCAAAGACACATTGGTTATTCCGTCAAAGCCGTGGGAGACACCACAAGTCGAGGGTGTAAAGCAAGAAATGAGGGCAGTATGGCTCACAACAATATACGGACTGGACTGGCCCAAAACCAAGGCAAACAATGCTTCGGGGATCAAAGCTCAGCAACTGGAATTGGATCATATTCTTGACAGGCTCAAGGAGGATGGGTTCAACACTATATTTCTTCAAGTGCGGCAGAGGGGCAATGTGATATATCCATCACAATACGAACCTTTCTCTCCGGACTTCACCTCGTCGGGGAATAGGCCCGATTATGATCCGCTTGACTATGCAGTAAAAGCTTGTCATAGTAGAGGACTTGCATGCCATGCATGGTTGGTGACATTCCCTTTGGGTAGTCATAAGAACTTCAGTAAGCTATCATCACATATCAAATCATCATGGACAGTAAAGCATGATGGAGAGTGGTATCTCAATCCAGGAGAACCGGAAGCGAGAGAATACATTGCAGATATTGCGGAAGAGATAGTGAAGAAGTACCCCGTAGACGGTATCCATATGGATTATGTAAGATATCCCGAGAATGCTGTGAAGTTCAATGATAAATTCACCTATAACAAATATGGACAAGGTGAAGGCCTGTACCAATGGCGCCGTGATAATATTACTGCTCTATTCCGAACAATCAACAAGAAGGTACATGCCATTTCTCCATGGGTGCAAATCAGTGCGGCCACATTGGGTAAGCTTAAATATTTACCCGAGCTCAAAAGCTCGCATGGATGGACGGCCTTTGAGTCAGTGCATCAGGACCCTGAATCATGGGAAAAAGGAGATGTAATAGACTTCGTAGTGCCTATGATGTATTATAAGGATCAGCTTTTCGAACCTTTTCTCCTCGATTGGCAAAAGTCACTCAAACAAGCCAAAGTAATCGCCGGTTTAGGGGCTTATAGAGTAGATGAGAGAAGCACGGTCAGATGGAACGTCAATGATATTTCATGCCAGATGGATTATGTCAAAGACTGTCACATGCCGGGAGTTTGTTTCTTTAGGGATGAGAATATCCGGAGCAGCCGTCCGGAAATGCGTATGATGATACGTGATAGATTCAAAACAAAAGCATTGGCTCTGTCATTGGATCGTGGTAAGAAATATCCCCCGGCAAAACCTATTAATATAGTCATACAACCGGGAAAAGATGATCTTAAAATCACATGGGCTACAGACTCTATCCACAATAAAACGCCTGAAACTTACCGCATCTGGGGTAGGATAACCGAGAAATCGGGTGACAGTAAAAGCATGCTTATAGCTGATGGAGTAAATGAAAAACAATACACCATCAGTAAGAATATCACACCGCATGGCGGATACATCGAGATAGGAGTAGAGGCCGTGAATCCGCTCGGATTTGTTGCACCTTGTGACAAAGGAGCTATCTATATGAATAAATGAGATAAGCCTTCCCGAATGAATTTATATATACATGTGCCGTTTTGTGCTTCCCGCTGTACTTATTGTGACTTTTACACGCAGACCAATAAGACTCTGAAGCAGGACTATCTACAAGCTCTCGAGCGAGAGATGGAGATTATACAAGCCACTATATATAATGGAGATATAGAGCATATTTATTTGGGTGGAGGAACCCCCAGTCTATTGTCAGCAAGAGAACTAGACACTATATTCAATAAAATATACAGTACTTGGCAAGTTCTTCCTCATGGTGAACACACTTTGGAAGCCAACCCGGATGATCTATCCATAGAATATACGGCATCCATAGCTTCATTGCCGATAAACAGAGTGAGCATGGGAGCCCAAAGCTTTGATAATAAAGATCTGAAGTTCCTGAACCGAAGACATGCCGCAGGACAGGTATATGAGGCCGTCGACAATCTGCGCCATCATGATATTACCAATATCAGTGTTGATCTCATTTATGGACTACCGGGACAGACATTGGAAATGTGGGACAAGAATATGGATGCCGTATTATCACTTGATATCCCTCATATATCCTCATACCATCTCATCTATGAAGAAGGTACGCCCATGACCAAGCTACTCAATCTTGGTAAAATAAAGGCCATAGATGAGGATATAAGTCTGCAGATGTTCAGACTGCTTATACATAGACTCAAAGCTGCAGGTTATGAGCATTATGAGATATCCAATTTTGCCCAACCGGGAGCTTACGCGCGTCTCAATACCGATTACTGGCGCTACACCCCTTATATCGGGTTGGGACCTTCAGCTCATAGCTTCTATGACCAGAGTAGACTTTTCAACGTCTCCTCTATACAGGAATATACACGCATGATACTCCGAGAAGATCAACTCCCTCAAAGCAAAGAGGTGTTAACAGTCAAAGATTTATTCAATGAGACAATACTGACTGGCCTTCGTACCATGTGGGGTATCAATGTAATGGAAATCAAAGAGAGATTCGGTAATGAGGTTTATGCTATACTCTTAAAATCAGCAGACAAATATCTCCGTCAAAATCTAATCAAAGAAACGGCGAACCACCACTTCATACTCACGGAAGAAGGCATTTTCGTCTCAGACGGCATCATGTCCGATCTCTTCATGTAATATCTCCACTGCAGCTATCTAACCGAAATCAACCGTATTTCCTGCAAGATGCTTGACACTTCTAAGCGCACTTATTGTTTTCAGGCTATTTTCAGTTTTTATCCCTATTTTTGTATAAGACATTAAATAATTACGCATTATTCCATGATGAAAAGAAAGATACTAGCTGTTATCTGTATGTACTGTACAGGTATAACTTCGTCATTGTTTGCCCAAAAACAATTTACTCCTACAGATTACGTCAATCCATTTATAGGTACTACTAACTACGGCACCACAAATCCGGGAGCTGTATTACCTCATGGCCTGATGAGTATTACACCATTCAACGTTACAGGCTCGAAAACAAATAAATTTGATAAAGATGCTCAATGGTGGAGCACGCCCTACTCCAAAGATAATACTTACTCAATAGGATTCAGTCAGGTAAACCTGAGTGGTGTAGGTTGTCCTGATTTAGGGGGATTGATAGTCATGGCAACAGCCGGAAAACTTGATGTTGATTACAAATCCTATGGTGATCATCTCTCTCGCGAAAAAGCATCACCAGGGTACTACAGCTCTTATTTTGAGAAATACAATGTAAAAGCCGAAGTTACAGCCACAATGCGCACTTCTCTGGCAAAGTTTACATTTGAAAAAGCAGGTAAAGGCAATATACTATTCAATCTGGGACAAGCATTGACCAACGAATCAGGTGCCACAGTGAGATTTCTGAATGACTCCACTATTATAGGCAGCAAACTCATGGGTACATTTTGCTACAATCCACAAGCTGTATTCAGGCAATACTTTGTAGCACGCGTGAGTAAGTCGCCAGAGCAATCAGGATATTGGAAAAAACAATTGCCTATGACCGGAGTAGAAGCAGAGTGGGATCCCGACAATGGCAGATATAAAATATATACCAAATACAAAAAGGAACTGAGTGGAGATGATCTGGGAGCATGGTTCACATACAACGTTAAAGCAGGCGAAGCCATATACGTCCAGACTGCAGTATCTTTTGTGAGTGAACAAAATGCATTACTCAATCTTGAAGCTGAACAAAAAAGGATAAACTTTGACGAAACTAAAGACAACGCCCGCAAAACTTGGGATAAGGCTCTTAGTGTAATCGAAGTAGAGGGTGGATCTAATGATCAAAAAACAGTATTCTATACAGCGTTGTACCATATGCTACTGCACCCTAATATACTGCAAGATGTCAACGGTGAATATCCCCTAATGGAGTCATTGGCTACAGGCAAAACCAATCACGAGCGTTACACTGTGTATTCCCTATGGGACACTTATCGTAATGTACACCCCCTGATGTGCTTGCTCTACCCACAGAGGCAACTGGATATGGTGAAAACCATGATAGATATGTATAAAGAAAGCGGATGGTTGCCCAAATGGGAACTTTATGGCAGGGAGACATACACGATGGAAGGTGATCCGTCTATTATTGTGATCAATGATACCTGGCAAAGAGGTCTCAGAGACTTTGATGTCAAAACTGCTTATGAAGCTATGCGTAAAGGAGCAGATACACCTGGCAAAAGCAACCTCATGAGACCCGATAATGACGACTATCTCAAACTGGGGTATGTGGCGCTCAGAGAGAAGTTCGACAATTCTGTTTCTCACGCCTTGGAATATTATATAGCAGATTGGAACCTGAGCCAATTCGCGCTTAAAGCCATGAACAGGCCTCATGATGCCAGTATATACCTCAAGCGCTCCCTGAACTACAAAAAATACTACAGTAAAGAGTACGGCACCCTACGCCCGATACTACCCAATGGGAAGTTTCTCACACCCTTCAATCCCAAACAAGGCGAAAACTTTGAACCATCACCAGGCTTCCACGAAGGTAACGCTTGGAACTATACCTTCTTTGTGCCTCATGACATCAAAGGTCTTGCTAAACTGATGGGAGGAGAGAAGATCTTCGTAGATCATTTGCAGAGTGTTTTTGACAATGGCAATTATGATCCGGCCAATGAGCCTGATATTGCTTATCCCTATCTATTCACCTATTATCCCCGTGAGGCTTGGAGAACACAAAAACTTACACAAGAGTTGCTCAGCAAGCACTTCAAAAACACACCTAACGGTCTTCCCGGCAACGATGATACGGGAGCTATGAGTGCTTGGGCCATCTATTCGATGATAGGGCTATACCCCGACTGTCCGGGAAATATGGAATACGCCCTTACTAAGCCCGTATTTGAGAAAGTAACAATACATTTGGACCCCAAATACTACTCTAATAAAAGTATTGTAATCGAAACGGACAAGAACCTCAACAATACATCTGATCAATACTTTAATGTGATCCGCATTGATAGCAAAAAGCACAAAAACCAATACAGATTACTGCACAAGGATTTGATAAATGCGCAAAAAATAACATTTTCACATGAAAAGAACTAATGAATGTCATTTTTTCTTGAGAAATAATATTGTTGTATCGAATATATCTTTAGCTTTGTACAAGATTTCAGCATAAAAGCAGCTGATCTATAGAGAGAAATTATTTGATTCACAAATCATTCTAAATTGAAGATTATGAAAAAGTTTTTAGCCCTTTCAATGATGGCTTTCGCCATGGTTGCTTGTAATAACAAACAAAAGACCGCAGAAAACACAGCTGATACAGTTGAGGTAGCAGAAAACGTTGAAGTTGCCATCCCTGTATACGTAGGTGTATTCAAAGGCGAGATCCCTGCAACAGTAGAAGCAAAGTCATATGACGTTACTTTGAATCTTTCGGCTGATAATCAGTTTGTAATGAACATGATCCCTAAATCCGGTAAAGATGCCGGTAAAGCCACTGAAACCAAAGGAACTTTTGAAGTTGCCGGTGATACCATCAAGTTGAATGATGAGAGCAAGACCATCTATGTACTCCAAGGCGAAAACAAACTGCAACAGCTTGATGCTGAAAAGAAACCTGCAGACAAGTTCGTACTTGACAAAGTTATCGATGTAAAGCCTCAATAAGATTTCAGGCTAAATAACATCAGAGGAGACTGCTTTATTAATTTAAAGCAGTCTTTTCGCTTTTATTACCTTGCGTAAAGAAGCGAAAAATATGTATATTTGTTTATAGCGATTATTCACATCACACGGCCTTATAGACACATTTTATATGAAAGCAACTATTATCTACTATAGCCATAAAGGCAAAACGGCCGGATATGCAAGGGAAATAGCCATGTACCTATGGTCAAAAGGTCTGGATGTAAGTCTTGCATCCGTATCTGATTACAAGGAGGATAAGCTACACAATACAGACTTTCTTCTTTTAGGATGTTGGACGTCAGGCTGGTTTATCGTTCATCAGCACCCTCACAAGTCTTGGGTAGATTTTGCACGAACCTTGCCTCACCCGTTTTCCCAGAAGCTACTTCTCTTTACCACCTATAAGATACGTACGGGTAGTATGTTCCGTAAAATGAAGAAGCATATTGCCCCCATAGATTCCAATATCTTTTCTCTAAAGTCACGTAGCGGGCACCTCACAGATACTGATAAAAGGACACTCGATACAATGATACGACAAAAACACATTAACGAATAAAACAATCATTCATGAACGGAAACAAAAAACTAACAAGTGTATCAGGCACCCCGGTACCTGATAATCAGAATGTATCCACCGCCGGCAAGCGAGGCCCCATGCTATTGCAAGATGTGTGGTATTTGGAAAAGTTGGCTCATTTCGACCGAGAGGTAATCCCTGAGAGACGTATGCATGCCAAGGGTTCAGGGGCTTTTGGAACCTTTACGGTGACCAATGATATCACACAATACACCTGCGCCAAAATCTTTTCGGAGATAGGGAAAAAGACCGATCTTTTCATTCGCTTCTCTACTGTAGCAGGAGAGCGTGGAGCAGCCGATGCGGAGCGTGACATTCGTGGTTTTGCAATGAAGTTTTACACCGAACAAGGTAATTGGGATTTGGTCGGCAATAACACGCCCGTCTTTTTCTTACGTGATCCGCTCAAATTTCCGGACTTGAATCATGCTATCAAACGTGATCCTCGCACCAATATGCGCAGTCCCAAAAACAACTGGGATTTTTGGACATTACTTCCCGAGGCGTTGCATCAGGTTACAATTACCATGAGTGATCGTGGTATACCTTATTCTTACAGACACATGCATGGTTTCGGTAGTCATGCATTTTCCTTCATCAATGCCCGGAATCAACGTGTATGGGTCAAATTTCATCTTCACACACATCAAGGTATCAAAAACCTTACAGACCAAGAAGCTGAAGCTATTGTAGCCAAAGATCGTGAGAGTCATCAGAGAGATCTCTATGAAAGTATAGAAAGAGGTGATTACCCTAGATGGACTATGAAGGTGCAGATCATGACAGAAGAGCAAGCACGTAACTGTCCGTTCAATCCTTTTGACCTCACTAAAACATGGTCTCAAAAGATTTATCCGCTGATAGAAGTGGGAGTAATCGAATTGAATCGAAATCCTGAGAATTATTTTGCTGATGTAGAGCAAGCAGCTTTCAATCCGGCTAATATAGTACCGGGGATAGGATTTTCGCCAGACCGCATGTTGCAAGGGCGTTTGTTTTCCTATGGCGATGCTCAGCGCTACAGACTGGGAGTAAACCACTATCAGATACCGGTAAATCGCAGTCGCTGCCCATTTCTCAATATTTATCATCGTGACGGTCAGATGCGTGTCGATGGCAACCACGGATCCACTCTGGGCTATGAACCAAACGGATATGGCGAGTGGAAGGAGCAACCCGAGTATAAAGAGCCGCCTCTCGAGCTAGACGGAGCAGCCTATCAATGGGATTTTCGTGAAGACGATGACGACTACTACTCACAACCCGGGGCACTCTTCCGACTGATGAGTCCTGAGCAGCAACAAGTACTTTTTGATAACACGGCACGTGCTATGGGAGACATACCCAAAGAAATAAAAGTGCGACATGCCAAAAACTGTATGAAAGCTGACGAAGCATACGGTCACGGTGTAGCAAAAGCTTTAGGTGTAGATCCTGCCGAATTGCTGTGATACACTGATCCGGGGATAATATAGAAGTCCCCTGTATTGATATACCAAAAGCCGCAATACTCATCTCTGAAGTATTACGGCTTTTATATTCTGTCAGGAGAAAAATCCTAATACTGCTACATTTCTTTGAGCAACTCTGTGACTATACGCCCCATCTTTTCGGATGCCGCGTTGGCTGCGTCTATCACATCTTGAGCATCATTGACGAAGTCATCCGCAAAATGATACCCCTCATTAGTGATCACCGACATACCGAATACCCTGATACCGGCATGGCGTGCCACAATCACTTCAGGTACAGTACTCATACCTATAGCATCACCGCCTACCCTACTCCAGAATGTATATTCTGCAGGTGTCTCATACGATGGCCCGGTAAGTCCTACATACACCCCCTCTTTTACAGGGATGCCCAGACGCTCTGCCACGGCCTTGGCTTTTTGGAAAAACTCTTTGTCATAAGCACGTGTCATATCAGGGAATCTTACGCCAAACATATTCATGTTAGGCCCTATTAGTGGGTTGGGTAAGTTGTTGATATGGTCTTTGATGAGCATGAGATCGCCGATTTTAAATGTAGTATTGATACCACCGGCAGCATTGGATACGATCAGATTCTCAATACCGAGAAGCTTCATAACACGGATAGGGAAAGTCACCTGATCCATGGAATAGCCCTCATAATAATGGAAACGCCCCTGCATCGCCAAGATGGGTACTCCACCCAGTGTGCCCACAATGAGATTACCCTTGTGTCCCACAGCTGTAGAGTTGGCAAAGTGAGGTATTTTATTGTATGGAATCACAGTAGCATCTTGAATCGAATCTGCCAGATTGCCCAGTCCGCTTCCTAATACAATAGCGGTTTTTACTTCATTAGGCAATCGAGAAGCCAAGTAAGAAGCGGCTTCATGATAGTGTTGTTCTTGCATTACCATATTTTTTACAAATCAATTTTTAGGAATCAGTTTATATGCTATTTCTTTTACTTTATTCATTATTTCTTCTTCTCCCGGTACATGCTTGTTTTGCATAAGTATTTTACCATCTACTATAGTAGTGTCTATGCAACTGCCGTTGGCAGCGTATACCAGGTTGGAGGTAAAATCATGTAACGGAGTCATTTCAGGCAGATTGAGATCTACCAGACACAAATCCGCCAATGCTCCTTCTTCGATACGCCCCGCATCGATGCGTAAGATGTCGGCACCTACGGCTGTAGCGCTGTGCAGTATGCTTTTTGCCGTAACAGCCGTACTATCGAAGCGCCACACCTTGCCGAGAAATGAGGCCAACTTCATCGCCACTACCATGTCGAGGTTGTTCGACGAAGAGCAACCGTCCGTACCCAGTCCTACGCCTATCCCACGGCGCTTCATTTCTTCAAACTTAAACTCATATCCACTGGCGAGTTTCATATTTGAGGCCGGGTTATGCACCACCTTTACTCCATGGGCAGCCAGTAAGTCCATCTCTTCATCGTCCACCCAAATAGCATGGGCAATAACCAGATTGGGGCTCAGTACACCCAAATCATTGAGATATCTGATAGGTGTAGTTCCATGAAGTTTCATACACTCATCCCACTCGCCCTTGGTTTCTGACATATGCAAGTGGATGAGTACATTGTGCTCTTGAGCAAATTGGTGGCAAAACTGTAATTGCTCTCCACACACAGTATATATAGCGTGGGGGCCTATGGAAAACTTGATGCGCTGTCCGAATTTCTTGAATTCCTCCAGATATCTGCTGCAATTGTCACGATCCTGTCGGGCACGCTCGGGACTTCCCTGATCAAAAAGCGTATAGGATACTACTGCACGGAGACCCATCTCGTCAGCTGCACGCGCGGTAGCCAGCGGGTTCATATACATATCCATAAAAGCTGTAGTACCGGTCTTTATCATCTCGAGACAAGCCAGTTTGGCTCCCCAATATACATCTTCGGCAGACATTTTGGCCTCCACCGGCCATATGTAATCCTGTAACCACTTCATGAGCGGTAAGTCGTCACCGTAACCACGGAATATAGTCATAGCAGCGTGGGTATGGCAGTTGTGAAAGCCCGGTATCACCGCTTTGTCTTTACCATCGATAATCTGTACGCCTTGCTGCAATGCATCGGCTTTTATTTCGGGAGATATGGAGGCTATCCTGTTTTCTTCGATAAGAATATCGGTGTATCTGCCCTGGTGCAATACACCTTTTATAAGTATGCTCATCCTTTATATTGTAACTATTGTTGTGCGGGATAATTTTTATAAAACTCTGCCACAGCCTCGATACCTTTACGGAAAATATCCACAGACATATTCTCGTTAGGTGAGTGTATGGCATTGCTTTCGAGACCGAATCCCATCAGCACGGTCTTCACGCCCAGAACTTTCTCAAAGGCGGCTATAATAGGTATACTTCCCCCACGGCGCACAGCCAGCGGTTTCTTTCCGAAAGCCACGGCACATGCTTTCTCCGCCGCCCTGTAGGCTGGGAGATCAATGGGGCATAGATAGGCCTCACCGCCATGCATGGGAGTAACATTTACTTTCACTGTTTTGGGGGCTATGCTTTGGATATAATCTACAAAAGCGCGGCTTATAACCTCATGGTCTTGGTTGGCTACCAACCGACATGATACTTTTGCATAAGCCTTGGAGGGCAATACTGTTTTGGCACCCTCTCCGGTATATCCGCCCCATATACCGCAAATATCGAAACTGGGGCGGCAACTATTGCGTTCAAGCGTGTGGTAGCCTTCCTCGCCAAAGAGTTCTTCTACCTCCAAGGCTCCCTTGTACTTCTCTTCAGAAAAAGGTACTTGAGCTATCATATCACGCTCCTCCTGCGACAAGGGTACTACGTCATCATAAAAATGAGGTATCTGTATGCGTCCTTTTTCATCCACTACACGAGCCATCATCTTACAAAGTTCGTTGATGGGATTTGCCACTGCTCCGCCAAAATGGCCTGAGTGCAGATCCCTATTCGGTCCAGTGACCTCGACCTGCCAGTATGCAAGCCCTCTAAGTCCTGTAGTAAGTGATGGAGTTTCGGCACTAACCATACTGGTATCCGACACCAAAATAAAATCACTCTTGAGCATTTCCTTATGTTGCTCACAGAAGGCTTCCAGATTAATAGAACCTATCTCCTCCTCACCCTCGAATAGAAACTTCACGTTACACTTGACCAGTCCTAACTTGAGTGCCGTTTCGAAGCCTTTGACCTGCACCATAGACTGTCCCTTGTCATCATCAGCTCCACGTGCCCAAATGTGTCCGTCACGGATCTGCGGCTCGAAAGGTTCACTCTTCCATAGTTCGAGCGGCTCCGGTGGCATCACATCATAGTGGGCATATATCAGCACGGTAGGTAGAGAAGCATCCTGTATATATTCGGCATAAACGATAGGGTTGCCCGGCGTACTGTAAATCTCGGCTTCGGTAGCACCCACCTGTAGCAGGTGTGACTTCCAGTGTTCGGCACAGCGTATCATATCATCCTTATGCTCACTCTTGGCACTGACGGAAGGGATACGTATCAAATCGAAAAGTTCTTCAATAAAACGGCTCTCGTTTTGCGCAATATATTCTTTGATGCTATGCATGGAAATATCATTTATAAATTAATACTATCTCACCAAAGATAACGAATTTGTCTTTCCCCTTAAAATAACTCCTTATAAAAACATGATCGACCTCCATACTCTTGTATCACTAAGAAATATATTGTATAATCAGCTCTACAATATCAACTTAACCGTAGAGAATAACAATAAATTTCATTTTGACACACAATACCACGATAAGCTTACACTATGACACAAAAGACCAATTCGATAAACCTTGCCGTCAAGTCCTAATAGACTGATTAGTGAGTATCTAAATATCTTTAATTAAGAGGAAAGGAGCGCAAAAAAACTATAACTTAGTTAGAAAAACAAGCTCAAAGAGACTTTTTGGTCTCAAAATTTAAGTGAATTAGCCATAAATACCCTGGAATATTTATACTAAATAAAGGGGATAAGCGCAGAAGTGTCAATATCTTCAAGATATTAATGAAACAGGCTCAGATACTATATTTTTCTATTTCTCTACATCAATCTGATGAGAAAACCCGATTGCCTGAAAATCCTTATATATACGGACAATTGACCTATCGTATCAAGTCGAACGACTTATTATGATAGGAAATAATCCTATCGTAATAGGTCAACAGCTCTATCATAATAAAATTGGGGATTCAATATGGGAGTTCGGTTTACACCTTTACATGCATTGACCGAATATAAAATGTTCATCACATAGCTTCACAGCTGAAATCTCGCTCCATAAACGACGGATAAAGGCTCCGAAATCAAGGTAATGGTACCACCCTCATTTTTTCAACAAGAGATACCATGCCGGGAACGCTCCAGACTACGTGGATTATGGACACAGATAGGATCATTGGTATTAATCTTTTTATGGGGGATGGGTAATGCATATAAGTGAATATTACACAAAGATACTACATGAAAAAGCCGATGTCAAGCCCCCTATACACCCACAAAGTATAAAAAAACAAAAAGTAAGCAAACGGGAGAAAAATGCATCATAATCACAAAACGCCAAGAGGTCCCTCGGCCAAAAATATCTTCTCAATAAGCATCGTGAACAAGCGGAATAAAATGAATATAAGATTCTTGGATAAATAAAGATGGTGTAGAAATAAATTTATGAGCAGACTTTTGTCTAACTTTGGACGTCAGTTTACTTTAGATAATATGCTTAACTCTTTAGAAGAAATCTTGTCAGGAGCATGTGCTTATGCGTGTTACAAACTACCTTACAAGGATTCCCTCCATATCATAACGTCCGAGAATGCACCCGTTACTGGTAACAATTTGTCGGATATCGACACCTTCGAAGGATTTGTATTTGCCCCATTTGCACTCACATCTCAAAATCCAATGCTCCTCCTCAAAGGTCAGGAGCGAGAGATCAGGATCAAAGATTTGCCTGACACTCCTCTCCTCTGCGATATTCACAATACGGATGAAGCTGAAGAGTTTGCTTCTTATCAGAAAGATTTCAGCATATTCACTCAAGCTTTGCTGACAGACCGGTATGAGAAACTGGTACTGGCTCGAAAGCATACGGTGGATGTTACCCGTGGTTTTGATGTCCATAACCTATTCATGACAGCATGTAGGAAGTACCCCGAAGCTTTTGTATATATATTTCACGCCCCTGCCACGGGAACATGGTTGGGCGCCACGCCGGAAATCTTGTTCGAAAAAAAGGCCGACGGCACGTGCCGTACCGTCTCATTGGCCGGAACCGTAACTCATGATACAGTCAGCGACTGGAGTCCCAAAAATGCATCCGAACAAGCCGTGGTAACGGACTATATAGCGGATACACTCACCTCACTGGACATACAGTTCAAGAAATCACAACCGTACAACTTTGACACGGCCAATCTGAGACATATTAAAACGGATTTCATCTTCACTTATCCTCCATCCAGTCCCCTCCATCGCTTAATACAGGCTCTCTACCCCACACCGGCAGTATGCGGATTGCCCAAAGAGGCGTCGAAGGAGTTTATTCTGAGTAATGAATCTATAGACAGAGCATATTACTCAGGATTTTTGGGGCCTAAAAAGAATGAAGATATCGCATTCTATGTGAATCTACGCTGTATGCAAGCGGATAATGAGAAGAAACGTGTGAATTTCTATGCCGGCGGAGGACTCCTGAAATCATCAACTTTTATGGATGAATGGAGCGAAACCAATAATAAAATGAATACCTTAGTGTCATTGATGAAATAAAGACATTACATGTATTCTGAAAAGAAAAATATATTGCAGCTCTGTGCTCTGCTCAAAGCTCACGGCATCCGTGAATTGGTGTTGTGTCCCGGAAGTCGCAATGCACCTATAGTACATTCGTTGGTCAATGATCCAGACTACACTTGCTACTCCGTAACAGACGAGAGGAGTGCCGGATACTTTGCCATAGGCCGTATATTGGAGACTCACAAGCCTGTGGCTGTATGTTGTACATCAGGCTCTGCGGTGCTGAATCTGCACCCGGCAGTATCTGAGGCTTACTACCGAAAACTACCCCTGATTGTAGTAACAGCAGACAGGCCCCAAGCTTGGATAGGGCAAATGGACGGACAGACGCTACCCCAGCCTCATGTATACAACAGCCTTGTAAAGATGTCGGTAAACCTACCGGAAGTAACCACTGCTACAGATGAATGGTACTGCAACAGACTGATCAACGAAGCTCTACTCGAAAGCAATCATCATGGCTATGGACCCGTACAGATCAATATCCCTATCTCGGAACCTCTCTTTAGATTTACGGAAGAATCACTTCCCAAAGCCAGAGTGATCAGAAGATTCGATAGTGTAACTGATGAGGTGAAACAGATGATATCAACGGCACACCGACTGATGATCATCAGAGGACAAGAAGAACTCGATTTTGCCGGATGTCAGCTCCCTATGGATGTACCTGGGCATGCAGTGGTGTTGTCAGAACAAATAGGTAACTACACCGTAAATGACAAGAAGTACATAAGCAACTTCGATGCAGTGATATATGCTTATCCCAAAGAACAAAGAGTTGAACTTGCACCCGATGTGCTGATAACTTACGGAGGACATGTGGTATCGAAAAGGCTGAAGGAATTGATACGTAAAAATCCGCCTGCACAGCACATTCATGTGTCTCGGGATGGAAAAGTAACAGACACCTACGCCTGCCAGACAATAGCTCTGGAGATGGATGTACAGGAGTTTGCTGAGATTATCAAAGGACTCCACGGCATCAATGATGCATACACACGACTGTGGCGTGAAACGTCAGACCTATTGCTGAGTAAGGTATATCATTTTCCTTACTCTGAAATATCAGCCATAGGCAATGTAATCAACCATTTACCAGCCAGTGCGGTACTACACCTCGGAAACAGCTCAGCAGTGAGATATGCACAAATATTCCGTATACCCGAAAATCAATGCGTATTTTGCAATAGAGGCACCAGTGGTATAGAGGGCTCAGTATCTACAATGGTAGGATATGCCGCTATGTCTGATAAGATGAATGTATTTCTGATTGGTGACCTCAGCTTCTTCTATGACATGAACGGGCTATGGAGCCACTACCTCAAACCCAATATGAGGATCATGATGCTCAATAACGGCGGAGGTGAGATATTCCAATCTCTGCCCGGGCTCACCATGGGGGGAACCACGCACGCTTTTGTAACGGCTTCGCATCACACATCGGCTAGAGGGTGGGCTGAGCAGATGAGTTTTGAGTATTATGAAGTAAATGATGAAAAAGAACTCGACATTGCTACTCAAAAATTATTGTCAGTCCGCACAGATAGGCCTATCTTTGTAGAAGTATTTACTGAAAAGGACTCTGACGTGCAAATACTCAAAGAGTACTACCACACACTCAAAATAACAACAAACAACATAGATATAAAATGAGCACAGAAAGAAATTGGATTGTAGTCAAGGAATACGAAGAAATAATATTCGACTACTATCACGGCATAGGACGTATTACCATAAACCGTGAGCGTTATAGAAATGCCTTTACCCCCACGACTACAGGAGAGATGAGTGATGCCTTGCATATATGCCGTGAGGATCCGAATATCAATGTTGTTGTTATCACAGGAGCAGGAGACAAAGCTTTTTGCTCGGGAGGAGACCAAAATGTAAAAGGACGTGGCGGATATATCGGTAAAGATGGTGTGCCACGCTTGAGCGTATTGGATGTGCAGAAACAAATACGATCGATACCCAAACCCGTAATAGCCGCAGTAAATGGCTATGCTATAGGCGGAGGGCATGTACTTCATGTTGTTTGTGACCTGAGCATCGCATCAGAAAATGCGATCTTCGGACAGACGGGTCCCAGAGTAGGTAGTTTTGACGCAGGCTTTGGCGCGTCTTACCTTGCCCGTGTGGTAGGACAAAAGAAGGCTCGTGAGATATGGTTTCTCTGCCGACAATACAATGCCTCAGAAGCTCTGGACATGGGGCTGGTAAACAAAGTGGTGCCACTGGAGCAACTCGAAGACGAATATGTAACATGGGCTGAAGAAATGATGCTGCTAAGCCCGCTGGCGCTAAGGATGATAAAAGCCGGGTTGAATGCTGAGCTGGATGGACAGGCAGGTATACAGGAGTTGGCAGGTGATGCGACTCTGCTCTATTACCTTACGGACGAAGCTCAAGAGGGCAAGCATGCTTTCCTTGAAAAAAGAAAACCGGACTTCAAACAATACCCTAAGTTCCCCTGATGAAAAGGATAGTTCAAGGTGAAGTTATCCCCTGCGAACTGAAATTTATCCGACCCGCAGGAACCTCAAGAGGCGTATATACCCGACGCAAGGTCTGGTATATACGCCTCTTGGCTGAAGACGGGACTATAGGTATAGGAGAGTCTGCCCCTCTACCCCATCTGAGTTGTGATGATGTGCCGGACTATGGGGATAAACTGGAGTACTTGGTTCAAGACTCTATACGCAACAATGGCATCGACATAGACACACTCCGGGATTACCCCTCGATGCTTTTCGGCCTGGAAACAGCAATGAGGCATTTGGAAAGATCGTCCTTCTCACTATGGGATAGTCCTTTTGCTCAAGGGAAAGAGGGAATCACCATCAATGGGCTGATATGGATGGGTGATTATGAATACATGAAAGCTCAAATCCTCGAAAAAATCAGCAATGGTTATCAATGTATAAAACTCAAGATAGGTGCCATAGATTTCGAAAATGAGTTGGCTCTGCTGAGGATGATAAGAAAAGACTTCGACAGTAAGAAAATACAACTTAGAGTAGATGCCAATGGCGCATTTGCCCCGATTGAGGCCATGGATAAGCTGCATAGACTGAGCGAACTGGAACTACACTCTATAGAACAACCCATAAGCCAAGGACAACACGGTGCAATGAAGGACCTCTGTGCCCATAGTGAACTGCCCATAGGGTTTGATGAAGAGCTTATCGGTATAAATCGCAGGGAAGATAAGATACGTTTACTTGACGAGCTTTCCCCACAATATATTATCCTGAAGCCATCTCTTCATGGTGGCTTTGTGGGCTGTAAAGAGTGGATAGACCTTGCAGAAGCTATGGGGATAGGCTGGTGGATGACCTCTGCACTGGAATCAAACATCGGGCTCAATGCAATAGCTCAATATACAGCATGCTTCGATAACAAATTGCCACAAGGCCTGGGGACAGGTAAGTTATTTACAACGAATGTACCCGTGCCTTTGACTATTCAGGGGGACTCTCTGTGGTACATACCGGGTGATGCGCCTTCGGCAGCTGATAATATCTTGCCACTCTAACTCCCATAGTTTATGCCTAGATTTGTCACCGATATAGAACAACAGCACTTGTATTTAATGGGTAGAGATTACTCTGCTAATGAATGCCAAACTGCATTTCTTGCTCGAGGATACGAGAGTTTAACGGAATTTTTGGGTAAATGGTTTGATGGAAGAGACTCTATTGAAGTAAAGACTTCAGGTTCGACAGGAGCTCCGAAAACAATGGTCGTTAAGAAAAAAAGAATGATGAATAGTGCTATGGCTACTTGTTCATTTTTCGGATTATCAGCACATGACCGTGTATTGCTGTGCCTTCCGTTGGATTACATTTCAGGTATGATGATGGTGATTAGAGCCTTGGTGGCTCAGCTTGATCTCTATTATGTCCAGTCCTCATCACATCCTCTGGATACAGACTTTACAGGTAATCCTGATTTTAGGTTTATTGCCATGACTCCGATGCAATTGAGTTGTGCAATGAGCGTAAAAAAGGAAGAGGAAAAACTGAATAGATCAGGGATCATATTAGTAGGAGGGGGGCAGATACCTCTGTCTCTCGAGCAAGAAACGGATAGACTCCAATGCAAGGTATACAGTAGCTATGGTATGACGGAGACACTATCGCACATAGCCCTAAGAAAAGTAAACGGAAGTGATAAAAGTAAGTTCTATTCACCTCTTCCGGGCGTTAAATTAACCTTGTCCAAGGATGATACGCTGATTATAGACGCACCTCATATCAATCAGAACATTCTTTATACAAACGATGTGGCTTTACTGAATGATAATAACACCTTTGCGATTGTAGGAAGAAGAGACAATGTAATCAACAGTGGCGGAATTAAGATTCACCCCGAAAAGATAGAAGAGCAGCTCAAGGATATTGTGACCACAAACTTCGCACTTACGTCAGTGGCTGATGAAGTGTTAGGTGAGAGATTAGTGATGCTCTTGGAGAAAGCAGCGCAATATGACCTGGTTGATTTAAAGCTTCAGATAAAAGCACAGATACCTTCTTTGTACGCGCCCAAAGAAATATATGCTGTACAAGCTGTACCAATGACAGAAACACATAAAATAAATCGTGCCGGATGTAAAAGGCTTGCAGCAGAAATAACAGGGGAAGAGAAATAGAGATAGATTCTCTTTATAAGATAGATTTATTTGCCAAAAGCTTTTTTACAGCTTCTCGTATTGACCTCAGACCGAACTCTTCGGGATTGACTTTACTCAAAGGCATGATCTTGATACCCGCAGCATCGTCGGCAGCGATGGCATTATCAAAGCTTTTGACTCTTACCGCAAAAAATAAATCTGATGTATTAACGACAATACCTGAATACGGATATATATTAGGAATAGAAAATAAATATCTTGGATGCTGTATGCGCAAGTGTGTTTCTTCATAAACTTCTCTGATCACAGCTTCTTCCACACTCTCCTCTACATCGACAAATCCACCGGGAAGATCAAGTGTATTTTTCATCGGTTCACGTCCTCTAACAACCGATAAAAGATACCCTCGCTCATCTGTAATAAAACAAGCTACCGCAGATGCCACATTGGCATAATACTTAAGCCCGCACTGCGGACAGAAGATAGCTCTCGGATTACTGAAATCGAGAGATCTTCCTCCGCAGTGAGGACAAAATTTGAATGTTTCTAACGGATGGTTCATTCTTTTGCTTTGGCTTCCCATCCCAATGCGCTTGCACCCAATACAGCTGCATCGCTTTCTTTGAGTTGAGAGAAGAGAAGCTTGGTTTTACCCTTATAGATATTCAAGATATTCTTTTCCATGTGATGCTTGATGGGGTTCATCAGCAGATCACCGGATTTTGTAAGACCGCCAAAAAGAATAATAGCTTCGGGGCTTGAGAATGTAACAAAATCAGCAAAAGCTTCACCGAGGATAGCTCCTGTAGCCTCGAAGATTTCCAGCGCCATGGGATCACCATTTACAGCTGCATCATAAACATCTTTAGATGTAATCTTATCTGCTTCAATGGCACGCAAAGAGCTTTCGTCAGAACGAATACTCAGATACTCACGTGCTGTTCTGGCAACGCCTGTAGCAGATGTATAAGTCTCCAAACAACCTTGACGCCCACAACCACACATACGGCCGTTGCGACGAACAATCATGTGACCAAGCTCACCGGCAAATCCGTCATGTCCATAAACCAAATTACCATTTACAACGATACCGCTACCAACACCTGTACCCAGTGTAATCACGATAAAGTCTTTCATACCTCTGGCTGCACCATAAGTCATTTCACCGATAGCAGCAGCATTCGCATCATTGGTCAATGCAACAGGTATCCCGATCTTATCTTCGATCATCTGCGCCAATGGTATCTTGCCTTTCCATGGCAAGTTGGGTGCAAACTCAATAGAACCTGTAAAATAGTTACCATTGGGCGCACCTACACCAATACCCTTGATCATCTCTTTACCGCCTACTTGCTCAATGAGCATGTTAAGCCCGACAACTAAATCGTTCAAATAGTTATCTACTTCATTGTGCGTTGCGGTTTTAATGGATGCGCTTACAACTACGTTGCCACGAGCATCTACTACTCCAAACACCGTATTTGTCCCACCCAGGTCAATCCCTATTACATAAGGTTTTTCCATGATACAATTTTTCTATCTTAATTAATATTGATTCAGTGTTCACAAAGGTACTTTTTTTATCCCTAATTCTTAATAACATAGTAATATTTTCTAAAAGAATTATTTTTACATTACAGCCTTTACACCATATACTTTGTAGATTCATTATCTTCGTATTGTTTTTTAACTTTTATAGATGATCAAACCGTGTGGGTCTCATTAGCAATACTCTCATCCGTATTACTGGGTGTTTACAATATATTCCAAAAACTCTCGCTCAGAAACAATGCAGTTTACCCTATTCTACTTATTACAACAGCACTGAGTGCATTCCTTTTTATCCCTTTAATACTTTTATCAAACTTCGGAGTCATCGAACCCGAAGCCATACTCTATGTCCCTAAGGTAGATTACTACGGACACGCTCTTGTAGTAGTAAAGTCTTTTATTGTGTTCGGGGCATGGAGTTTTGGATACTTAGCCATGAAACATCTTGATCTTACCCTGGTAGGTCCGATAAAAGCCTTCCAACCGGTACTTACAGTTACCGGAGCCACACTCATACTGGGTGAAAATCTGAATATAATACAATGGGCAGGGGTGGGACTTGGAATTATCTCCATATTTATGATGAGCAAAAGGAAAAAAGATATTATGATCCAAGATCAGGATGGAAAATTCATGATCTTGCTTATATTATCTATCGTATTTGGTGCTATGAGTGGCTTATATGACAAGTTCCTGATGACTAAACTTGACAAAATGTTTGTTCAAAGTTGGTATTTAGTTTATCAAACTATCCTTACAACGATCTTTATAATATTTATACCCAGACATGAGAATGTAAAGTTCCGATGGAAATGGAGTATTCCTTTTATTTCTATATTTCTAAGTATTGCTGACCTAGCATACTTTTTCGCCCTGAGTGATCCTGAATCAAAAATAGCAATCGTATCAATGATTAGAAGAAGTAGTGTTTTGGTAAGTTTTATTGGTGGAGTAATAATATTGCGTGAGGGAAATATAAAATCTAAAGCAACGATGCTATTTCTAATATTTATCAGTATCCTTCTGCTTTACTATGGATCATAAAATCCCTTAAATAGTCTTGTGTCACTGATGGCTGTTTATGGTTACAATAGAATTGTATTAGCACTTGCTTTATAGAGTTTCAATCCAGACTTGCTCTCTAAAGAAATAACAACGTTGCCAAAATACTCATATCCTCAAATCAGCTCTAACATCATAACTTCAGGACACGCTGTAACACACACACTTCTCATTTATCTTTTTAATCGGAATATACAAGCTTACACTCCCCTTGCTCTTTTATATGTATGTATAGGATAGAAGGATAGCTAGGAGGTGAGAAGTGTGTGGTTAGCATAGGGATAAAAAAGCAAGGGGAGTGTAAGCTTGTATACTTACACTCCCCTTCGTCTTTGTAAAAACGGCAGCTACCTACTCTCCCACTGTGACGCAGTACCATCGGCACGATCGGGCTTAACTTCTCTGTTCGGAATGGGAAGAGGTGGAACCCCGACGTTATAACCGCCTGAATATCTCTAAATAACATCGTTAAAAAAGAAGAATTAAAAACTCAACCAATACATTTTTATCGAGCTAATAATCGTAAAGCCAAAATACACTAAATGCTTTCTATAAAGATGTATCTCTCTCTGATTAGTTTTGAACTTTTCAGATATACTACTTTTTACTTAGCACTGCGTAAATATTTTGGGCTATTAGTACTGCTCGGCTATGACGTTACCGCCTTTACACCTGCAGCCTATCAAGGTCATAGTCTATAACCACCCTTATATGGAGATCTAATCTTGAGGCGAGCTTCGTACTTAGATGCTTTCAGCACTTATCTCTTCCGGACTTAGATACTCGGCTATGCACCTGGCGGTACAACCGATAAACCAGTGGTCCGTCCAACACGGTCCTCTCGTACTAGTGTCAGAGCCTCGCAAATCTCCTGCGCCCACAACAGATAGAGACCGAACTGTCTCACGACGTTCTGAACCCAGCTCGCGTGCCACTTTAATGGGCGAACAGCCCAACCCTTGGGACCTTCTCCAGCCCCAGGATGTGACGAGCCGACATCGAGGTGCCAAACCGCTCCGTCGATATGAGCTCTTGGGAGCGATCAGCCTGTTATCCCCGGAGTACCTTTTATCCTTTGAGCGATGGCCCTTCCATACGGAACCACCGGATCACTATGCTCTAGTTTCCTACCTGTGCGACTTGTTTGTCTCCCAGTCAAGCACCCTTGTGCCATTACACTCTGCGACCGGTTACCAATCGGCCTGAGGGTACCTTTAGAAGCCTCCGTTACGCTTTTGGAGGCGACCACCCCAGTCAAACTACCCACCATACAATGTCCTCTGAAAACAGAGTTAGAACCCAAATAACAAAAGGGCCGTATTTCAACAGTGACTCCTCGAATACTGGCGTACCCGACTCATAGTCTCCGGCCTATCCTACACATTTGTTACCCAAATACAATGTAAAGCTATAGTAAAGGTTCACGGGGTCTTTTCGTCCCGTTGCGGGTAATCGGCATCTTCACCGATACTACAATTTCACCGAGCTCGCGGTTGAGACAGTGCCCAGATCGTTACACCATTCGTGCAGGTCGGAACTTACCCGACAAGGAATTTCGCTACCTTAGGACCGTTATAGTTACGGCCGCCGTTTACTGGGGCTTCAATTCAATGCTTCTCCTTAAGGATGACATCTCCTCTTAACCTTCCAGCACCGGGCAGGTGTCAGGCTATATACTGCATGTTTCCATTTTGCATAGCCATGTGTTTTTGTTAAACAGTCGCCTGGGCCTATTCTCTGCGGCCTCTCCGGAGAGAGGCGTCCTTTTTCCCGAAGTTACAGGACTATTTTGCCTAGTTCCTTAACCGCGATTCACTCGAGCGCCTTAGTATACTCAACCCAACCACCTGTGTCGGTTTACGGTACGGGTGTTAATAAAATATGCTTAGCGGGTTTTCTTGGGAGCCTGTTTACATCCATTTCACTTCGTGCATGCACTCCGTGTACTGTCAGGTTCGGATCTCAAGGCGGATTTGCCTACCTCGATCAACTCCTACACCCTTTAACCACCTATTCCGTCAGATGGCAGGACTATCACTTCTCCGTCACCACATCGCTCTTATTATCAGTACCGGAATATTAACCGGTTCGTCCATCGGAATCGCCTTTCGACTTATCCTTAGGCCCCGACTGACCCTGATCCGATTAGCGTTGATCAGGAAACCTTGGTCTTTCGGCGAGGGGGTTTCTCACCCCCTTTATCGTTACTTATACCTACATTTGCTTTTCCGTAAACTCCAGCAATGGTTGTCCCATTACCTTCGACGTCGACGGAATGCTCCCCTACCGATGTTTTATTACATCCCACGGCTTCGGTAAACCGCTTATGCCCGATTATTATCCACGCCGGAATCCTCGACTAGTGAGCTGTTACGCACTCTTTAAATGAATGGCTGCTTCCAAGCCAACATCCTAGCTGTCTTTGCATTCTGACTTCGTTTGTTCAACTTAGCGGTTATTTCGGGACCTTAGCCGGTGGTCTGGATTCTTCTCCTCTCGGACATGGACCTTAGCACCCATGCCCTCACTCCTTGACTATGACTTGTACGCATTCGGAGTTTATCTGGACTTGATAGCCGGTGAAAGCCTCGCATCCAATCAGTCGCTCTACCTCATACAAGAAACATCAAAGGCTGCACCTAAATGCATTTCGGGGAGTACGAGCTATCTCCAAGTTTGATTAGCCTTTCACCCCTACCCTCAGTTCATTCGAAAGCTTTTCAACGCTTACCGATTCGGACCTCCACTCAGTGTTACCTGACCTTCATCCTGACCAAGGGTAGATCACTTGGTTTCGCGTCTACTCAAACCGACTATATTACGCCCTATTCAGACTCGCTTTCGCTACGGCTCCTCGTCTCTCGCGACGATTAACCTTGCCGGCCCAAGTAACTCGTAGGTTCATTATGCAAAAGGCACGCCGTCACATCTTTATCGATGCTCCGACCGCTTGTAGGCAGACGGGTTCAGGGTCTATTTCACTCCTCTGTTAGAGGTTCTTTTCACCTTTCCCTCACGGTACTGGTTCACTATCGGTCTCTCGGGAGTATTTAGCCTTACGGGATGGGCCCCGCTAATTCACACAGGATTTCTCGTGTCCCGCGCTACTCAGGATACTTCTAACCTAATTTCTTGATGCCGGATACGCAGCTTTCATGCTCTTCGGCCGGATTTTCCAATCCGTTCTCCTATCAATCAATTATAAGTAAATCGAAGTCCTATTACCCCGCTATTGCCGAAACAATAACGGTTTGGGCTGTTCCCCGTTCGCTCGCCACTACTAAGGGAATCACTTTTGTTTTCTTCTCCTATGGGTACTTAGATGTTTCAGTTCCCCACGTTCGCTCACTACTAGGTAGTGTGACATGTCTTCTACATGCCGGGTTGCCCCATTCGGATATCTGCGGATCAAATCGTATGTGCCGATCCCCGCAGCTTTTCGCAGCTTATCACGTCCTTCGTCGCCTCCGAGAGCCTAGGCATCCACCGTCTGCCCTTAACTAATTTTGCGCCGTCCGTATAATCTCTTACGAAATTAAACGGATTTAGTATACTTTAGCTTTTTTATTTGCTCTATGTTTTGTTGTTTTTTTAATGTCTTCTTTTTAACTATGTCAATGATCGCTTTTATCTTAATTTCCCCCTTATCTCAGTGAGAACATCAGATAACATACGTGGAGAATATCGGATTCGAACCGATGACCCCCTGCGTGCAAGGCAGGTGCTCTAGCCAGCTGAGCTAATCCCCCGTATATATGCTTTATTCCTATAAAGCTCCCTAAGGTGTAGTCCCAGGCAGAGTTGAACTGCCGACCTCTACATTATCAGTGTAGCGCTCTAACCAACTGAGCTATAGGACTGCGTTATGCTGTTCAATCTCTTTGCTGGGGCGTGTATCCTTAAATATATACGGAATGCTTGGATTAATTAGAAAACACTGCTTATTTGTCACTTAAAAGCAATGATCCTTTTCTCTCTTTCTGCTCGGCTTCCTTATTATTTATTATCCCCGGTTTCTCATTCGAGATGGTTTCTCGCATGATATCATATCGTCCCGAAAAATGTAGACCGTAAATCAGTTACATCCGGCCTATCCCCTTTTAGTTGTAATACCCAACACTTGTCTCTCTTTTGCAATACCTTTATAGCTTACCAGCATACAATCTATTTTAGCTTATCAAGCACTTTACTACTTTAATATTATTCAAAGCAGCGTGACCTTAAGCATTATTTTCTTTAAGAGTCTCCAGAAAGGAGGTGTTCCAGCCGCACCTTCCGGTACGGCTACCTTGTTACGACTTAGCCCCAGTCACCTGTATTACCCTAGGCCGACCCTTGCGGTTACGGACTTTAGGTACTCCAGACTCCCATGGCTTGACGGGCGGTGTGTACAAGGCCCGGGAACGTATTCACCGCGCCATGGCTGATGCGCGATTACTAGCGAATCCAGCTTCACGGAGTCGAGTTGCAGACTCCGATCCGAACTGGGATGGGGTTTGGAGATTCGCATCCTGTCGCCAGGTAGCTGCCCTTTGTCCCCACCATTGTAACACGTGTGTCGCCCCGGATGTAAGGGCCGTGCTGATTTGACGTCATCCACACCTTCCTCACGGCTTACGCCGGCAGTCTCGGTAGAGTCCTCAGCTTTACCTGTTAGTAACTACCAATGTGGGTTGCGCTCGTTATGGCACTTAAGCCGACACCTCACGGCACGAGCTGACGACAACCATGCAGCACCTACATAGACGCCCCGAAGGGAAAAGGACTTTCATCCCCTATCGTCTACATTTCAATCCCGGGTAAGGTTCCTCGCGTATCATCGAATTAAACCACATGTTCCTCCGCTTGTGCGGGCCCCCGTCAATTCCTTTGAGTTTCACCGTTGCCGGCGTACTCCCCAGGTGGATTACTTAACGCTTTCGCTCAGGAGCATACATTGTATCGCATACGCCCAGTAATCATCGTTTACTGCGTGGACTACCAGGGTATCTAATCCTGTTTGATACCCACGCTTTCGTGCTTCAGCGTCAGTAATGCCTTAGTAAGCTGCCTTCGCAATCGGAGTTCTGCGTGATATCTATGCATTTCACCGCTACACCACGCATTCCGCCTACCTCATCCATACTCAAGCTCCCCAGTTTCAACGGCAATGTCCGGGTTGAGCCCGAACCTTTCACCGCTGACTTAAAAAGCCGCCTACGCACCCTTTAAACCCAATAAATCCGGATAACGCTCGCATCCTCCGTATTACCGCGGCTGCTGGCACGGAGTTAGCCGATGCTTATTCGCTGGGATACATTCATAACACTACTCGTAGCGCCCGTTATTCTCCCGCAAAAGAAGTTTACAATCCATAAGACCTTCATCCTTCACGCGACTTGGCTGGTTCAGGCTCTCGCCCATTGACCAATATTCCTCACTGCTGCCTCCCGTAGGAGTCTGGTCCGTGTCTCAGTACCAGTGTGGGGGATAAACCTCTCAGTTCCCCTACCCATCGTTGCCTTGGTGAGCCGTTACCCCTACCAACTAGCTAATGGGACGCATGCCTATCTTACAGCTATAAATATTTCCTTACTCTATCATGCGATAATATAAGAATATGCGGTGTTAGTCCGTCTTTCAACGGGTTATCCCCCTCTGTAAGGTAAGTTGCATACGCGTTACGCACCCGTGCGCCGGTCGCCGGCAGAGTATTGCTACTCCCCGATGCCCCTCGACTTGCATGTGTTAAGCCTGTCGCTAGCGTTCATCCTGAGCCAGGATCAAACTCTTCAATGTTATATTTGTTTTTGTTTGTTTCTGTTTTTCGCTCTAAAGAATCTTGCTTTATCAGTTCTCGATTTATTAAGTTGTAGCCTGTATAAAGTTATTGTTTTTGACGGTTGGATATTTTGTTGATAAACCAACGTTTCTTTTTTACTTGTACTACACTTTTCGTTTCAATATGAAATATCTCAAAGATCGCTCTTTTTTCTCTTTTTATTCAAAACAAACTTCTTTTTCTTTCCCGCGGTGTCTCTTGGCGAAAACCGCTTCCGTTTGTTTGCGGATGCAAAGGTAAAGAAAATGTTTTATTACTTCCAAATTTTTTCGAAAGTTTTTTTTGATGCGGTGTAGAGCAGTCTAAAACAACCACCCTTACGGAATCAAAATCATCCTCATCCCTTTTCTTAATTGTACTCATGAAACGCCTCTCTCTTCTTTCCCCTTTTCCTCAGGATCGCCTCATACATATATAAGAGCAACCCTAACCTCCCGCACGAAATCCCGTACAGCCAAGGACAAAAAAACAGGTCCTTAAAAACCTGCCTACTTCAGTGACACCCCCCTCTCTATCCGATAGTGCTCAAAGCCCTAAAGAATTATTCGGAAGCATACATCCATCAGAAGTCGATTCATACAATCCCGCTCGAATTGTGAGTGCAAATGTAGACCCTTTTTTATTACAATCCAAACTTTCTTGAGTGTTTATTCTGTTAAAATATGTCAAACCACTACTCCACAGACTTATGGAGAAACAGTGAAATATCCAAAAACAACGAAGTCAACGGGAATAGGTGGCCACAATCCCCGGCAAGTGGCGTGACAATGGGGCGAAGCGACGGGGAGTGAGGGTGAATTGGCGAGGAGTGGAGAGTCCAGTTGAGCTCGTTCAGCTGTTTTTGTAGGAGATTGGGACAGCACAAATAGGCATAGCTCACCAATCGGCTAAAAGGGATTAGCTGTTTTTATAGGAGTTTACTAGGGTGGAAGGATTCGTATTTCCCTATGTCGACACGGGCTAAGGAGGGAAATCAATCAATACATATATATAGATGGCGGGTATATATGGTGTATGATGAATGTGCATGTGAGCTCCATTTTGACAGAATGACAGAATTGGGGCAGTGCGGCACAGACTACCGTCAGAGAGTAAAATGCCGGAATTCCCATAACTAAAGTTTTTGCGTTGGCTATAGGATTCCCTCAAATCGCAGTGTTTTTAGTTAAAAAACTAAGCTTATTTATACAAAGTCTAAATAAGAATCATCTTTCCAACGCCTTTTTTCGGGGTGAAGAAAGACCTTAATAAATCAAGAAGCGGTAAAATGTGCATTTATTGCACAATCATAAAATACCCTACCTCTATCGTCAATTTATTTAGTCGTCCCTTAAAAAGCACATTTCAGCGCAATCCTCTCCATTGGGAGTGTTTCGCTGATTTTGTTTATTAGGTACAAAAGAAGCTTCATGGCTCTTTTGAAGTTATATGCCGCTGCAGCTAACATTACATTGATAGCATCCCCGAAGAGCCCTTTGTAAAAGTTACGTCCCAAGCGATAATCTGATTTTAAATGTCCGATAGTTGGTTCTATTCCTGCACGCTTGCAGAAAAGTCGATGCTTCTTTTTACGTTGATAATAACTGTCTTTAGCTTTTGGAGTGTCAGGAATCAATATCTGCGTACCGTTTATTTCTTTTTTTCCACGGTAACCTCTATCTCCGGCCAGTTTCTTAATCCTTTCTCCCGTGAGTCTCTTCACCTGATCGAGGCTTTGCTCTATGGTATGTCCGTCGTACTCATTACGGAAAGAAGAGGCTCCCAAAATCACTCCCGTCATGGAGCGTATAATCGAGACTTTGTTTCCAAACTCATATTTTTTGTGCTCCTTACCTTTACTGATGCATTGAACATCCGGTTCATGAAGAGAATAAATCTTTTGAGTGGAATTACGCCGTTGCGAAAGAATCCTTTCAAAGAGGGAAATGAGTTTGTCGTACTCCCTGTTACTACCTAGGTTTCGTTTAAGTTCCCGAACCAAACGTCCCGCTATTGTTCGTAACCGTTTATCCGCTTTAAGAGCTTTCTTACGGTTCTTGGGATGGTTGCGAAAACGTTGATCCCGATAAATTCTTTTCAATACGAAAGTATAGCTTTGACGAATGGGTAGATTGAGAGCCCTTGCGATTTTGAGAACCTTGCCTACTATCTTCTTATGCAACTTGGCATCTGTAGGATAGGTCACATTCTTTTCCTGCACGGTGGAGTCTATAAAAGCGGTATCGTGGTGATCCTTATCATTTTTGTCATCATTCACACGAATACTTTCTGCAAGAATAAGCTCTATCCCTCTTTCGCCGATACGTTTGCGGAAGTGAACCAGTTCCGAGGCATTGCAGGGAAAGGAAGGTGTAAACTCCTGCATGCCACAAAAATATTGAAAATAAGCGTTCTCACTCCATTGTTCTACAACAGATTCATCTGAAATATTGCGCAAATGCTTGAGAATTAAAAGACCACACATTAAACGAATAGGCTTACCGGGACGACCATTGTCAGGGCAATACAAGGAAGAAAAAGCCTCTTCGAACCTTTTCCAATCGATTTTATGGGAAAGTTTATACAGAGGATGTTGCTGGTTGAGCAAATCGTCCAGCGAAGAGAACAGAGATTGAACTGTTTGAGTAGGGCGTATCATAAAAAAATCTGCAAGTTTCTATATCCAAAGATACAAAAACTTGCAGATTTATCAAAGAATAGAAGAGTGCAATTTGCTGTATATCAGAAAATAAACACGATTTTAAGGGGCGACTATTTAACCGGGTGCAAAAACAAAACAAAAGAATGCAGATAGATCAAATTCGATGAGGAGAGGTCTGCCATCCGTATAGGATAAGTCCGCCGTCCGTGTACATAAGTCTGCCGTCCGTGTACGATAAGTCAATTGTCCGTATAGCATAGGTCAGCTATCCGTATACGATGAATTTTGAAGGCTAAAAGACAGGAAAGAAAAAAGTGAAATGTGAAATGCGGAAGTTGGAGGATAAGTGAAATAAGCCTTTTGAAAGGGATAATGGAGAAGGGATATGGGATGAAACCGAATTCAACCATAGTATAATATAATGTATAATATATACTATCGGAGCCTACTCCAATGAGCGATGGAATTCCAACTACAGTATAATATAACGGCTCAGTCTGATAATCATGCATGGCTCACGCAATGTACTTAAGGCACTTATATCAGAATATCTGAAGGGGATAAATGCTGAACTATCAGAGAGAGAGAGAGAGAGAGAGAGAGAGAGAGAGAGAGAGAGAGGATACACCCACGAAATTCATGAGTATATAGACTTATAGGTCTGAATTTATCCGATTTCTCTGCAATATATTACCCAATCATACGCCATATATTCCCATGCTTATATAAAAATCAGTCGTAATTTGCTTGTAAACATAATCGGTTCATTGTTCATCATTAGCCCATTTGTAATTCGCACCCCCTTCCCATAAAGCAATTCGCAAAAAAAAACAGCCCCCACACAACAACAAAGATACAACACAAAACGGCCCTTTGTCAAGACCCACTAATCCCTCACAAAACATCACAAATCCAACAATCACAATGCCCCCCCTTAAACTGACAAAATGATACCACTCCCCTCAACCCTATATGATAATACAAAGCCATCCCTAAACCGCAGAAATAATGCTTTTCTCATCTTGGGAAATAAATTACACTTTATTAAATATAGAAACCGAATAAAGACACAATGATGAAATTTCAAAATCACAAAGGCAATTAAGATGCTTTTTAGTAAGTTTGTATAAATTAATTAACCCAATATATATGTTTTCAGGAATTGTTGAAGAATACGCTCGTGTAACAGGGCTGGAAAAAGAGAATGAAAATCTGAATATCACAATGACATGTTCATTTGTGAAAGACTTGAGTATAGATCAAAGTATAGCTCATAATGGTGTATGCCTTACTGTGGTGAGTAAAACAGATGACACATATACAGTGACTGCTATCAAAGAGACTCTGGAAAGATCTAACTTAGGACTACTAAAAGTAGGAGACTTGGTGAATCTGGAAAGAAGTATGATGATAGGTGGTAGACTTGACGGACATATTGTACAGGGGCATGTGGATCAGACAGCGATCTGCACGGATGTAGAAGAAGCAGGCGGAAGCTGGTACTATACTTTCGAATATGAACTGAACAAGGAGATGGCAAAGCAGGGATACATGACCGTGGAGAAAGGGTCAGTATGCGTAAACGGGGTGAGCCTCACAGTATGCAACTCAAAACTGAACACCTTCCAAGTAGCAATAATACCCTATACACACGACAATACTAACTTCTGCAACATAACAAAGGGCTCTGTGGTAAACTTAGAATTTGACATTGTAGGCAAATATCTTAGCAAAATGCAACAGTATTGCTAACTCTCATTCCCCGAGAAAGAATTGCGACTCCTCTGATTTTGTTCATAAGTGACATAACAGAGGAGTTTTTTCATTAAAAAAAATATATAATATGGAAAAGTCTTATTTCTATGACCTCATTAATAGTAGGCAAAGCGACAGAAAGTACGATCCTGAACGAGAAATACCGGAAGAGGTACTCATGCGTATACTCGAAGCCGGTCGTATGGCTCCCTCAGCCAACAACGGCCAACCCTGGGGCTTCATATTAGTCACAGAAAAAGAGCAGAGACGGAGGGTAGCAGATTGTTGCAGTGGTAGAGTGCTACGATTTAATAACTTTGCACATGACGCTACGGCACATATATTAATAATTGAAGAAAAGCCAATACTACTATCAAAGATAGGAGGACGAAAACAGGGGGTACATTTCCCACACATTGATATAGGCATTACAGCTGCTTACCTTACCCTCGCTGCCACTGCAGAAGGGATTGGCAGCTGCATACAAGGATGGTTTGACGAAAAGGAACTGCACCAAATACTGGGATTGCCGGAGAACAAAAAGATTCTTCTGAATATCACACTGGGGTACTCCCTTGATAAACATAGAACTAAAAGGAGAAAGGAGCTGTCACAAATAGTTCATAAGGATAAATGGTAGACCAAATAGTGGATTACACACGAGTAAAGCAAAGAAATGAAAGACTTATTCATTGAAACAATAAGGGTAAGAGACAAGAATACAGTAGAACTTCGGGATCTGCACCAAGAGAGGATGGTGCGTACCGGTAAATATTTGCATTGGAGAGAGGTGCCTGCAATTCCCAACCTATTAGAGATATGCCCTAATGATATTGAAGGTGATAATATTAAATGCAAAATAACTTATCACGAGAAAGGCATAAGTGACATCAGCTTCACAAAATATGTGAAACGCAAAATAGATACGCTTAGAATCGTTGTGGATAATGAGATCCATTACAGTCTTAAAAGTGCTGACAGGGCTGAATTAGAGAAAATAACACATATACTGAACGAAAACGAGGAAGCAATTATAGTGCGCAACGGATTACTAACAGATACAACATATTCTAACCTAATCATAGAAATAGCAGGGAAATTGATAACGCCCTCCCGCCCCTTATTGGAAGGAGTGCAAAGACAACACCTAATATCAACGGGACAGATTGTCTGCAAGGATCTAACCGTAGATGATCTTAAGATTGCGGATCGAATTTTTCTCATTAATGCTATGATGCCTCTAGAAGACTGCATAGGGCTTGAAAGAAATAGTATTATACTATAAGATAAATGGGCACGAGCTCATCCATGAAACATGAACTAATAATAAACCATGGCAATCACTACACCACACCTGCTACATATAAAAAGAGAGCTCCCCTAAACCAGGGAGCCCTCTACGATAAAATACACGAACATAATCAATCACTTAAATCACTTGTCTCTTTTGAATAGTTTCCAAAAAATGACTGGGCATTATTCACTCCTTGAATGATATACATACTGCCGTCGTCATAGAAGTTTGTAAGACTCATAATATTTTCTTTTTGTTATAATAATTTCTTTGTTTTGAGTACTTTCATTTCAAAAGGGACAATGTAGCATCCCAAATAATAAACATCAATAAAAAATCATATATAAAAACTGTACATTACAAATGTACTATAACCCGTACCATGACTCAATACCTTAAATTGAGTAGTTATGACCTCAAAGGCTCCCCATAAAAGAGTAATTATGTAAAAATGGCATTTATAATTTATAAATGGAGATAAAGTAATACGGAAACATGACAGAGATATAACTTTTTGGTATGTGATACTGATGAGACGACTGATAAGTAGTAAGAATACTTATGAAAAGGAATAAGCTTTTGCGACTCATAAGTTATATGATGGAATTAAGGTTAATTATGACAAATGTAACGTCACTAAAAACGGGAGGAATTAAGAGATAAAATCAGTACTGTACCCCAAAGTGTTTAAGGACAAGAATGTTATCTTAGTTCTTTGAACGAAAAAAGAATAACAATTATGAAACTTACACAAGTACAATTTAAGGGAATTATTTAGGATTCGAGGATTTACCCACAAAGATTAAAGCACTTGAAGGACCTGATTGTAGAGATTTCGATGTAAGAAGAACGTGAGTTCTATAAAAATGGGAGGGCTATGTTAGTAATAACAGCAGTCGTCGAATAATCGCAAGGGGTAAGATGCTCGAATTACGTGTACTCATGATACGTCGTTTTATGCCTTTTGTTCCCGGGGGGGGGGGAAGATGAAGAAAAGGAAATGAACGATTTAGTCGGATATCGGTACAGTTGTGATACTATTCCAAAAAATCTTAATAGCAAATTAAGTAAGTTGAGACCGTTGCATAGCAGGTAAATTGCTTCGTTGCTTGCGAGATTCGCGCTTGGTCATTTACCGGAAGTAAACTCCCTGTGCACTCACTCTTAGCGCCTTGCACTCTACCTTCTCTGCCCGGTCAAAGTGTCTTTTGTCGGCTTTGCCTCCAAAATCCATGAGACTGTTGACTTTTGCAACAGTCTCATGTTGTGTAAATAATCATGATTACCATACAATAAAAAAGGAGACTCTCTTGCGAAAGTCTCCTTTATGATTTTATCAGATGATAAGAAGAATATTACTTCTCAGCATTCATGATTACGATACGGTTCCAAACGTTTTCGCTATAAGGTTGCTCGTTAGAACCCTTCCAGTCGATCTTAATACGATCAGCAGAAATACCGTATTTCTTGATGAGCACATCAGCTACAGCTTTTGCACGACGCTCAGACAACTTGAAGTTGTATTCAGCAGTACCGGTGTCACGGTCAGCATAACCAACCAATGTGATAGTTTCGGTATTGTTCTTAGCGTATTCAGCAGTGTTGTAGATATTGATCATTTGGTTAGCATCGATGTGAGCGCTATTGATACGGAAGTAAACAACGTTACCTACAGTGATGTTTTCGCCAGCAACAGCTTCAGGACATTCAGGACAAGAAACAGGACGCTTGCTCAATTCTTCGTTTTCAGCGCGAAGAGTATTGATTTGGTTGTTCAAGTCGTTAACCAAAGCATAATCCATAGGAACTACTTCTTCCCAAGTCTTGTTGCCAAGGTTGAAAGTAAGACCTGCAGTCAAGAAGCCATTAACGTCTGATTTAGACTCTGCATTGTTTGTGCCTCTGAAGTGGAAACGAGATACAGCAGCTTGAGCTTCAATGTTGAAGTCGATAGCACGAGAGAGACGGAACTTAAGCATCAAACCACCATTCAACATAGGAGTGAAACGCTCAGGGTCGGTTTTTGTACCATCGGCCATTTTGGTCTGCCAGTTATAAGCAACACCCATACCTACCCAAGGAATCAAGTGGAAAACACGATTTTCACGATAAGGAGCGAAATAATTAATCACATCGAACATGAAATCATAGTGACCTGCGATGAAATAGTTCTCATTTCTTTGGTAAGTTTTACCACCTTCATAGCTGTGGTCATAGATATTCCAACCCATCAACTGAGCACGAGTTGCAAAATAAGGATTGTGCCATCTACCGATGCTCAAAGTAGGATTAGTCCAGCTAAGACGGTCTCCGAATTTGAGATTGTCATTCTTTGCAGCGCCACGGTTATTTCCGAAGAAAGTCATACCAGCACCCCATTGTACGTCGATGAACCAATGTCCACCGTCATATGCAAAAGCAACGTTCTTTGCGGGAGCAGTACCTGTAGCAGCAACAGCATCAGCAGCGGGTTGAGCAACAGCTACAGAATCCGTGATTTCTTCTTGTGCGGTGGCCATAAAGCAGCTAGCTGAGGCCGCCATAGCCATTATTAATAGTTTTGCTTTCATTGCTATATTCTATTGTTATGTTTCAAATGTTGATTAATTATTTAGAACGGATTACAACCACACGGTTCCAGCCCTTAGCATCGTAAGCCTTCTCTGTAGATTCTTTCCATTCTACCGTAACCTTATCAGAAGGTACATTATACTTCTCAGTCAAGATTTGAGCAACAGCTTTTGCACGCTTCTCAGCCAAACCAGCCATACGGCTTTCGTTAGCTTGAGTATAACCTGTAACTACTATTTCGCCACCATTATTCTTAACGAATTCTGAAGCATCGAAAATGTTGATCATCTGATCGCTATCTACAGTAGATTTGCCATGACGGAACAATACAGGCTTTTCAGTTAACATAGAGGATTGTTTAACACTCTTAACCTCGGGGCACTCAGGGCAAGATTCGGGACGAAGTCTAAGTTCTGAGTTTGTAGAACGAAGTGAGTTAACTTGGCTGTTAAGATCTTCGATCAATGCATAATCCATAGGAGTAACAACCTCGAAGCCAGTCTTACCAAGACGGAAGTTCAAACCGGCAGTAAGGGTTGTACGAAGAGCATTGTACATTGGAGAAGGATAACCCTTGCTTAGATTAAAGTTATTGTAGGTAGTCATACCTTCCAATACTAAATCAACACGTTGACCTAAACGGAACAACATTTGGATACCCGCATTAGCTGTAAGAGCATGTACATGGCCAGGGATTTCAACGGCTCCCATTTTTTCCTTATCGTTGTTGAATTTGTATTCATAACCAAGACCTACAAAAGGAATTAGGTGGAATGCACGATCTTCACGATATGGAGAGAAATAGTTAATTACGTCGAACATGAAATCATATTGAGCTCCAACGTAATTATTTTTAAACTTGTTTTCGCCATTAGCACCGGTAAATACAGAAGATTCACCGCCATTTACCAGCACACGAGATGCGAAATAAGGAGAGTGCCATTTCCCTACGGCTAATGAAGCAGCCCATGTAATACGGTCACCAAACTTTGCGTTTTGGTTGTCATTAACAAACATAGCACCTGCACCACCCTGAAGCGTTACAAACCAATTGCCACCGTTAGGGTGAGCAAATACGGTTTTATGAGCCGGGATATTAAGTTCGGCGGGCGCAGTCGTTTCTTGTGCACTTGCTGTGAGTGCAACAGCTCCCATTAAAGAGAGCATCATGTACTTTACCTTCATAATTTTAAAATGTTGTAAAAATAATATTCTGTTTATTTTCGCTACAAATATAGTCTATTTCCTTTGTACAAGCAAGTTTTAGACTCTATTATTATTTTTTTTTCTTAAAAAGACATTTAATTTGGGCCTGTTATTATTAAAAATTGATTAAATAACAAATGTTTTAAATACTTATAAACATAACCAAAATCAATGTCCAGGCTCATTAGAGCTTACTTTAGGCTATTTTACTTGATCGGAATCAATATCATAAATTTAAAACAAATAACCTAACTGTATACCTGTTTATGGTTCATAACTTCCAATCATTTATTATTGTTCAAAAATAAAACATTTATTTCTATTACACAATGGTTATTGACACAAAAGCAAAAATTTCATTAATATTTGTTAAACAGCAATTCGGGCAACAAACACAAAACGTTAAATCATAACAACTTACAATACAAAATCAACAAAGTGATTTTCTAACTGAGAGACTTAAAATAATTAATAATTTGATCAAATCTAGCGTCTTTTAGCAGAACTTTAAGATTTTTATCCAAAAGATAGATGGTAGGAGATGCCTTTAGATCATAAAGAGACTTCGATACAATGGTCTGATCTTCATCGATTCCCACCGTCACATAAGGTGGAATAATCTTGGCTGACTCTTTCCAAGCAAGCACATCACTTTCCGTATAGATAAATAGGACACTGAGTTTATGAGCATCTACAAGGTCTTTAATCTCCAAAGTAGAATTCAACTGTCCGATAAGATTATTGCACGCTGCACAGCCGGGAGTATAAAATACCAGCATGGTATACTTCGTGTTTACATTATTAAGATGATGCAATGAGCCCTCTGTTGTTTGATATATAAAATCGGTGGCAACAGTTCCCATTCTATTTCTATTGATAAGTGTAAGCAATTCTTTGTATCTGGTCTGTTCCGCAAATTTAACTTTCGGAGACTCTACAGCCCACATTAATATAGGTCTGTAGTAGTCTTCATTCATCATCGGGGAATTACCGTCATACAAATACTTCTTATAATTATCCAGAAAGAATTGCAACATTTCGCCATTGGAACTATCCAATGGTACAATAAGCAGTTTAGACACCTTGTCAAACGGTAAACTCAACGCCAAGCCCAGAAAATTAGCAAAACTGACTTCGAGCTTCTCAGGATTTCTCAAGTACTCCCTATTATTAAAGTCCATCTTATCCCAAAAATGATTAACGAGAAACATAGCCCTATCCTCAGGCTTCTGAAGAGCCTGCGGTATCTCGGGTAAGGGGAATGCAAGTTGAGGGTCAACACTTGTTGTCGACTTTGCACTTACCACAGAGTCCGAAGTTTGTGCATTACCCATCACCACAGCATCCTTATCCGCAGCCTTATTCTTACAGGAGGCGAACAAGAAAACAGTCGAGAGTACGATTACGCCATAGCCAAAGCATCTAAACATTTTCATTACCAAAAAGACTTAATGTTAAAAACTAAAATGAGATCTTGAATAACATCAAAATCTCACTTTAATAATAATTTAAGACAAAAATAATCAAATTTTACTTCAATGTACCTGCCTTAGCTTTTTCTACCATTCTTTGATTCGGTAAGATATAAACCTCAACTCGTCTGTTTGCTTTACGTCCCATATCCGTAGCATTACTTTCGACCGGCATATGGCTACCCATTCCCTCATATGCCATACGAGAGCTTGATACGCCTCTCATCGTCAAGAATGAGTACACGCTCTTGGCTCTACGCACAGACAGCGGGTCATTGATACGATCAGATCCGGTATTATCAGTATGTCCCACAATCTTAATATTTGTATCGGGATTATTTTGGGCACTTTGGGCAAAATTGCTCAAAGACTGACGTGAAGATGAGTTCAGATCACTTGAGTTCAGAGCAAATAAGATACCGCTATCAAAAGTCACTCTGATAGCCTCTCCATTATTTATAGTCTCCACCTTAGCATCCGGCAAAGAAGCCTCCAGCTCTTTCTTCTGCTTATCCATCTTATGACCGATAAGTGCTCCGGCAGTACCACCTACGGCAGCACCTATAGCAGCCCCCAATCCTGTATTACCGGCTACCTTACCGATACCGGCACCAAGAGCAGCACCTGCACCTACTCCGATAGCACCACCTTTTGTAGCATTATTTAAATTCAAACCGCATCCTCCAAAGAGTAATGCCCCGGCTAATAAGCCGGCAGTAATCATGTTCTTCTTCATAATCTTTTTTCTCTTGTTCTAATAATCAAAAACCTTATACTTCTTTACTGCTAAAGTATTTCATAAATTGCATACGCTCATAAACCGTTTGTGACGGTATATTAGCTGCGTTGAGTTTACCTTTAAATTCATCGATAGATCTGTAACCCTTCTTTTCCATCCAGATTTTCAATCCATCCAGTCCATCACGTATAGCTTTGGGGCCATTAGCGTAAATTGTAGAACACATCTGCACACAAGCAGCACCGGCCAATAGGCATTTCACCACTTCTTCCCAGCTGTGTACTCCGGTAGACGAGGCCACGGGCAATTCCGGTACCATACCGCTTACAATACCTGTATATCTCAATGTATCACTAATGTCATGAGCTGTAGTAAACACATTTCCGGATGTCATCTCAAGCTTGTTGATATCAATATCCGTCTGATAACTTCTATTGAACAAAGTCACCCCGTTAAGTCCTGCGGCAGCAAGCTTATCTATCATAGACACTAAAGCCGTATGATTTTTGGACAACTTCATAATTATAGGAATATGCACAGTAGATTTCAGTTTCTGTACAATGTCTATATATCCTTGTTCTTCTGCGATAGGGTCGAAAAATAAATCAGTCTCGAGCTTCATTACATTAATCTCCAAAGCATCTACTCCGCTCTTGGCGATTTGGCTTGCAAAATCCACCCATGTATCCAATTTATAGCAATTGATACTTGCTATCACGGGTACTTTTACAGTAGCCTTCACTTGTTTTACAAACTCAAGATATTTACCTACTTCATCATTTTTCACATAGGTAGAGATATAGTCATAAGCCTCGGGGTAATCAGTATTACCGAGCAACAAAGCGCCCTGACCTTCAATTTGTTCTTCGAATAAAGATTTTAATACAATCGCACCAACGCCTGCTTCAGCGATCTCTTTGATCTTTCTGAGATTTCTCGTCAAGCCCGAACTGGCGGCAATAATCGGATTCTTCAAATTCAATCCGGCAAAAGTCGTTGATAAATCTGTCATAATAATTCTTTTAATGCTGCTACTCTACCGTCTATCATATATTATTACAATGCAAAGAACTACGTCTTTCATCATCTTTTTACAAAGATAATGGAAAAACACTACGATAATAACACTTTTAAACAGAAAATTACACAGCGCATGATATTAGTTTATTTATATTAAATCTCAGTATTGTCTTTCACCAAAGATTAAAGAGCCCACTCGTATCACATTGGCTCCTTCTTGAATAGCCAAGTTGTAATCATGGCTCATTCCCATAGATACTGTATCAAAGTACGACATTTCATTCTTTTCATGATACTTCTCTTTCATTTCATCGAACAGTGATTTGAGGGTCGCAAACTCTGACTTCACCACCGCCTCATCATCCGTTTGGGTAGCTATCGTCATGAGTCCTCTCAATCGGATATGAGCATATGCACCTGCACTATCTACTATCAGTGCTACTGTATTACCCAGCTCTTGTATATCAAAACCGGACTTGGTTTCTTCCTTAGCCAAATGCACTTCCAACAATATATCTATCACCTTGTCTTGCTTAGAGGCCTGCTTTTGTATCTCCTGCAAGAGCCGCAAGGAAGTCACACTCTCGATCATAGATACAAAGGGCACTATAAACTTTACCTTGTTGGTCTGCAAGGGGCCTATAAAATGCCATTCGATATCAGAGTAATCCTTTAGCTCCTCATACTTCGATACAAGTTCTTGCACACGACTCTCACCGAAACAGCGATGTCCCCCACGATAGGCTTCTACAATGCAGCTTACGGGGTGAAACTTTGACACAGCTACCAGCTTTATTCCGGCCGGCAACTGTGCTTTGATCTTGTCAATATTCTCTACTATAAAACTATGACTTGACTTCATATGGAAATATATCCATTATATTGGTATCACTTACCGCAGCTATTTCATAAGTAGCCAATGACTTCTCCATTTGGGCAATAAGTTCTTTTACAGCTCCATTGAGCGAAGCAGCCTTTACGATCATCATTGCAGGCGTTTTCTTTTCCACAGCTTTCTTTTCATCAAAGGAAACAAACAGCACCTTAGCTCTGTAGTACCTATCGTCCTGATCTTCATCATTGAGAAACATCTCCGAGATTTTAGCTCTTTTGATGTTCTCTATTTTAAACTCTCCCATAGATACAAAAGGAGTAATCTCTTTTGTTATCCTTTCTTCGGCTTCGGTAAAACTTAAGGCGTCCACCAAATAACTTTCACTTACTTTTTTGGGGCTACCCGCCTCCTGAGTTTTGTCATAGCTGACTTTGCACTCAAACCAATTATTCATGATTTTACAATGATTATATTACAATGCGAGAGGAAAACAAGGTATTGTATGGCCTTATTCCCTCTCGTACAAAGTTAAAAGAAAAACCTATTATAATGATGTTGTATCGACCATTACTTGCGCACGGATTTTATATTATTGTTGCTTTTTATCCAATAAATATGCTACCTCCTTGCCGTTGTGCTTGAGTATACCGTTATCAGGCTTGGAGAGCCATTGCATAGAATCGTTTACAAATTTGCCTATGCTGATGTCTCCAGCATGCCCTTTCTTATCCAGCATAAATATATTGCCGTTAGGATTGAGCAGAAGTACATTGTGCATATCCCCATAGTCATAGTACAAAGCTTCCAACAGCTCGGCATTGGTAACTAAGTATTTTTTCTGCTCGGGGCTTGATATTCTGAACTCACGTTTTTTATTAGGCTGGTAATACACTACCATTCGGGAGTCTGGATCCACCACCAGCTTGTCGTAGCCAAAGACATATACATCCTTGTCAATCGCCTTATGGTCATAAGGCATTACCTCCTTATGTCCGTCAAAACTAACCTCTACGTATCTGCTTTCGCCCTGCGAATGATACTGTACGATAAGAGGTGACGGAGTGTCGGATGACCTATAAACATACGAATAAACATAGGGGGGTATTACAGCATCTTGTGATATCTTCGCTGTAAGAGTTTTATTTCCCAATCCGTCTACAATAAAAATATCTCCGTTTATTTTTACAAATGACAATTTACTGCCATTGTTTAGTGACAGTGACGATGAGTCATTGTCCCATTCAAGTTTGCCATGTTCCAAGACTGTGCTAAAGTGATCAATGGCTTTGGTCCATAACGTAAAGGTACTATCAGGTGCTATTGCCATACGTCTGTACACACCCGGAGATTCGGCTGAAGGCAACATCACATGATAATTACCGACCCAATCATTTATCAAAAAGGCTGTATCAATTCTCGAATTTTCCGACTCACCAATTTCTGAAATCTTATGGTTGCGGCATGAAAACCCGAGCATAACAACTAATACTGTAGCCGAAAGGACCTTGCATATCCTTAAAAAAGAAAACATTATATATAAAATATGTATTACTACTCTGTGAATTATCTAAATTTTAACACAAAGGTAATAATAATTACATATATTTTAACAGCTTGATTGGATTTTCAAATTTTATTTAAACAGAAATAGTACCATTGAGATAGAAATAAAATTATCATCGACTTACTCCTTATATGACAAAAAGAAAAGCATACTATCAAAATGTAAGCAAAAACGGAGTAGGTTCCAACAACAATATCTATACTTTCACGAGAGGCTCAAGCCCTCTTGACAAAAGGTGTTTCATGTATTATCTTTGTATCAATAAAGGTAATAAGACAGCGTTACAACTAATATCATAAAATATATTTCCCCTACAATAATCATGATCTATCTAAATACAACATCATATAAAAAAGGCATATTCAGGGTATATTTCTCATATACTGAGACCTATTCAAATAAATAATTATTGGATTTTTAACACATTAGATAGCGACTCACATGTATAAATCTATGCGTATACCCAATCCTTCTAAATCACATCATATACTTAGGTAACCCGTGAGGGAATATCTCAGAGCAAACTCTTTTCCATATTTTTCACGAATTTACAGATACTTCGATATTGTGTTACCCTAAATAACATCCGATCCTATCATAATAAGTCTGCAGACCTATTATGATAAACTTGTTGTCCGTGTACGATAAAACAACTGACTTATTAGGATGAAATGGTTGACTCATTATGATAAAACCGCTGACTCTATATAATAAAATTAGAGAATCAGTGCAGTATGAGCAAGATTATCACCGCAGCAAAACTCATCCTTCTTTAATACAACGTGAGTTCGGTCTAAGCGTGGTGTACTAAGAGGGTTGATGGATTGTGTATGATTTCTAGGTTTAATTCCGGCTTTTTGGGTAGCAGATTGTAGGCAATTATGCCGGCAATCAAATTAATGGCGAAATTATTGACGCTTCTATGTCGTGTATGCTCTATTTGACAAACGTTTTTGAGTAGGTCATTAACGGTTTCCACAAGGGCTCTTTTTCTGAGTAATATCCTATCATACAGGCTCATCAGTGTGTTTTTCATGTTTTTCTTTATCTTCGTAATCATGTGTATGTCGTCAATGAAGAGCTTATCGAAAAGACTTTGTGAGATGTATCCTCTGTCGCCAACAAGTTTGCCGAATAGTTTCTTCGTGAAGGTTCCGCCTTTAAGTGGAGCACGGTCATCCGTATTCCCCGGTGTGATTTGATATTGAATGATTTCACCCCGGTCGTTAATCACAATATGCAGTTTGAAACCATAGAACCATCCCATACTGCATTTGCCCTTTTGGGCCCATCCTTTCATGGTCTTATGCCCGTGTGCCCGCTTGATATGGCAGGTGCGTAAAGGTGTGGAATCAATGAATGAGATACCGGTGCATTCGCCCAAACAACACATATTGAGAAATGAAATTAGTTTGAATGCCACCTTGCTTTGTAATTCCACAAAACGATTGTAAGAGACCAACGAAGGAAAATCCGAATGACATTGTTGCGTAATATATTGAAGATAAAAGGACTTAAAATCGCGATACCTCGAATGATGGAAAAGAATCAGAATAGTCATGATTTCAGCATCGGACATCCTAAACTTGCGATTTCTTCGCTTTTTGTTTCCTTCGCAAAGGGTTCTTTGCTGAATCAAGGTATCGAAAAGTTTGGAAAAATCATCGGTAAGACAGAAAATTTCAACTATATTTGTTTTCATAAAGTGGTGTTTTGTTTGTTTATATCTTATTGATTATCAACTACTAAGATACAAATAATTCACCACTTTTGCAATGAAATACATAAGAAATTACACTGATTTACAACACTTTCTAAACTCTATTATTCCTATTATCCCTTATATCGAACTCACGTTAATACAAATACATGCACCATATCGCATCCCTATAGAATCAGAATTAAAAAAGAAGGAAGTAATATTAACAATATTAGATATCTTATACTCCACAAAACGATCGCTTTATTATACCCCCAAGATGATCGCCTCACAAAAGCTTCAAAATCGACTTTTTATTTAGAATTTGTACAAATAAGCTATTTTTCACAACTAAAAAAGTAGTTTTACCCTCTCCTATAAGCATTAATAAGATTACTTAATATTCAATATATCAAACCACTAAAAACAATCCCATATCCTACAAGAATAAGCCTATTATTGACATTTTGTCAAAAATAGCAAAGGGAAAGGAAGAGCTTTATCTCACAAAGCATTAACATATTTTACAAAAAAGTCTCCACTTTCTCTTTGTGAGAAAGTGGAGACTTACGATAGCCTATTTTGCTAAAACACTTGATCAGTTTACAGTCTGGCAAGCACAGAAACTGGGGACCAGATTTCTATCGCCAAAGCCGTTATCTACACGTGCCACATTGATCCAGAACTTATTATCCTTGAGGTATTCCATAGCATATGCCGCTTTGGATCTCGGATAACTATGCTCCCACTCATCAGCCACCACCTCGTATTCGGGGTGAGGTGCGTTTTTGAGTACATTATCTTGAGCATCCGCTTTTCCATCCTTCACTTCAATGATTTCATTCCAAATGCAATCCATCACTGCGATGAAACGATCCAGCTCAGCCTTGCTCTCACTCTCTGTAGGTTCTACCATGAGGGTCCCATGCACAGGGAATGATAGCGTGGGTGCATGATAACCAAAATCCATAAGTCGCTTAGCGATGTCGTTCTCATCGATACCGCTTTGCTCTTTGATCTTACGGCACTCGAGTATAAGCTCATGGCCTACTCTGCCGGTAGCCCCCGTGTAGACGATACCGTATGTATCCTTGAGCTTAGCAGCCATGTAGTTGGCATTCAGGATAGCAATCTTGGTGCTTTGGGTAAGTCCCTCTACTCCCAGCATACGTATATAAGCATAGGTCACAACATCGATACCGGCACTGCCGTATGGCGAAGCAGCTACCACATTGTCATGATCATCGATTTCTTTCCAGTTGCTATGAGTAGGCATGTAAGGCTCCAATTCGTGAGTAGCGCAGATAGGGCCTGAGCCGGGGCCGCCTCCACCGTGAGGTATAGCAAACGTCTTGTGCAAGTTGAGGTGGCATACATCTGCACCTATAAATCCGGGGTTGGTAAGTCCTACCTGGGCATTCATGTTGGCACCGTCCATGTAGACAAGACCTCCACACTCGTGTATTCTTTTGCACAGATCCAGGATGTTGGTCTCAAAGATACCATGTGTACTTGGATAAGTAATCATCATAGCAGCGATTTGATCCTTATTCTCCTCGGTCTTTTTCATGAAATCATTCCAGTCTACATTACCGAGTTCGTCACAATCGATAATCACGGGCGTATATCCGCACTGTGATGCACTGGCAGGATTGGTACCATGTGCCGAAGCCGGCAAAATCACTTTGGTGCGCTCATTGTTGCCATGAGCGTCATGATAAGATCTGATAGCACGAAGCCCCGCATACTCACCTGCCGCACCGGAATTGGGCTGTAAAGATACAGCGGGAAGCCCGGTGATTACGCCCAAATATTCTTTGAGATTTTCTAGCATCTCCAACGAGCCTTCGACCTGCTCTTCCGGAGCATAAGGGTGTATATTGGCAAAAGAAGGATTGCTCAACGGAATAACCTCCGAAGCTGCATTGAGCTTCATGGTACATGAGCCCAGTGATATCATGGAGTGAGCCAGAGAGATATCTTTGCGTTCGAGACGCTTGATATAGCGCATAAGCTCCGTTTCAGTGTGATAGATGTTGAATACTTCGTATGTAAGGAATTCGCTTGTTCTGAGGAAAGAATTGTCCACAGCGACTTTATCATCTATAGCATCACCATCAAACTCAGCATCCTTGCCCTTCACTGCAGAGAAGATATAAACAAGTACTCCCAGGTCTGATGCCTGAGTAGTCTCATCTATACTCAACATAACATTGCCGCAAGGAGTGTAGAAGAAGTTGACTCTGCACTCTACCGCTACCTTACGCACATCATCTTGAGAGATACCCTCAGGGAGCTCGACAAACAAAGTATCAAAGAAATTTTTGTGAAGCACCTTGAATCCGAGTGCTTCTATTTTTTCTGCTGCTATTGCTGCATAAGAGTGTATGCGACCTGCAATATTCTTAAGACCTTCCGGCCCGTGATATACGGCATAGAAAGCACTCATGGTAGCAAGTAGAGCCTGAGCGGTACAGATGTTGGAGGTAGCTCGCTCACGTTTGATATGTTGCTCACGAGTTTGCAGAGCCAATCGATAAGCCTGCTTGCCCATCCTATCCTTGGAAAGACCTATGATGCGCCCCGGCACGTTGCGCTTATATTCCATACGTGTAGCCATGTATCCGGCAGACGGGCCTCCGAAGTACATAGGTACACCGAAGCGCTGAGCAGAACCAAACACAATATCAGCACCCCACTCTCCCGGAGGAGTAAGCAGTACCATACTCATGAGGTCTGCAGCCACTGCGACTTTGATATCAGCATCATGAGCTTTCTGTATGAAAGCCTTATAATCCTCAACTGCTCCTTGAGCATTGGGAAATTGTACAATGGCACCAAATACCTTATCAGTAAACTCAAAGGTTTTGTAGTCTCCCACAACAATCTCTATGTGCTGTGGCAGAGCACGGGTGTGAATAACATTCTTTGTGGACTCAAAGACATATTGATCCACAAATAAAACATTGGCTCCGGCCTTACCTTTGGCTTTGGATCGCTCGTTGAACAACAAGAAAGCAGCCTCGGCACCGGCCGTTGCTTCATCAAGTAAAGAGCAGTTGCTCAACGGCAAACCAGCAAGATCTGTAATTACACTCTGAAAATTGAACAAAGCCTCTAAGCGACCTTGTGAAACCTCAGCCTGATAAGGAGTATAAGAGGTGTACCACACGGGATTTTCCAACACATTGCGTTGAATAGCCGGTGGAGTCACTGTATCATACCATCCTTGACCTATATACGAAGTGAATACTTCATTGCGCGAAGCTAATTCTGCCAAGTGCTCTCCCAGCTCGCGTTCAGTCATAGCTTCCGGTAAATCAAGCGGTTCTTTCAGCCTGATATTATCGGGGATAGTCTGACTTATCAATTGATCGAGTGAGTCTGCGTTGATGGCAGAAAGCATTTCCGGGATATCCTGTTCGCCAATACCTATATGGCGGATTGAAAACTTAGTAGTATCCATAAGGTTATTTGAAATAAGGGTTATATTGAATTTCATGTCCAATGGTAGTCTCGGGCCCGTGCCCGCTGTAAACTACCGTTTGAGGTGGTAAAGTAAATAAATTCTGCCTGATACTGAGGAGTAATTGCTCAAGATTGCCCCCCCAAAGATCGGCTCGGCCGATCTCTTCATAGAAGAGCACATCTCCCACCATTACAAAATCAGATTCGGCACAGTAGAATGCCACATGCCCCGGAGAATGCCCGGGAACAAACAGCACTTTGAGTTCGCTCTCTCCTAACTTGATGATATCCCCTGCTTGTATGTAATGGATGATATCCTGAGGCATATCCTCCATACTGAGAGTGATACCGAAAAGCCCCAACTGTTTGGAGGGAGAAGGCATGCCTTCTACTTCATTTCTGTGGGTATAAGCTTTGAGATGAGGCCATTTTTTCAATGCAAATGCATTGCCCCATGCATGATCGAAATGCAAATGGGTATTGAGAAGGAGTTTAGGATGCAGATTGTTTCGGTCTATATAATCTACCAGTGCGTTTTGCTCTGAAGCAGACATACACCCGCAGTCGACTATAGCAGCATCCCGTGTAGCAGTATCATGTAGAACGTAAGTATTTTCCTGAACTGTATTGAAAACAAATTTCTTGACTTGTACTTTTCCCATAATTATATTCAGATATGCTATAGCGGCAAATAGATTACTTTCTTGGTCTTGAAATAATCTTCATCAAAAGTGGGATATAAATCATGGATGTCCACCTGATTGCGGTAAGGTTTTGTTTCAGATTGCAGATCTCCGCCCTTGAGGCAAATGATGCCATTGGGCAAGCCATTATGATGCTCATGATGTACCAGTTTTCTAGCCATCGGCACCAATTCGTCCAAACGCATGACAGCTCTGCTTACTACGAAGTCAAATTTCTCATCAATAGCTTCTGCTCTTCCATGCAACGTCCTCACATTGGTGAGTCCTATGGCATCAGCCACAGCTTGTGCCACTTTTACCTTTTTACCTATACTATCGACCAGTAGAAAGGTACACTTGGGAAACATAATAGCTAATGGAATACCCGGGAAACCGCCTCCTGTACCGAAATCAATGATAGATGTACCATCCTTGAAGTGTAGCATCTGAGTAATACCCAACGAATGAAGTATATGATGACAGTACAACTCATCAATGTCTTTGCGTGAAATCACATTGATCTTACTGTTCCAGTCTCTGTAAACCTCATCCAATTGACCAAACTGCTCTTTTTGCTTTTCAGTAAGGTTAGGGAAATATTTATAGATAATATCTGTCATTATAAAATTTATTTAAGGAATCTATTGATCGGAGAATCCTCCTTTAAGATTCCGACTAAAGACTGATAAGGTACCTTTACCTTGATCGGGCCCAACGCATAGGCTGCAATTTCGTATTCATTAAAACAATATACGATGTATTGGCTATCGAGATAGAAATTACCGTTGGGTTGTATTTCGGCAGGATCCATGAAGCCTTCTGAAAACAAGTCATCAGGAGTTTTTTTATGATAATCCTCGACCAACTTATTTACAATGATTTTGGCAAGGGCATCATTGTATCCATCCACAAAAAGGTCACGCTCATTGATCTTGACAACGTTCTTTTTGAAATAAGTAAACTGATTGAGCTCTTGCCCGCCATGCGCCCCACCCTCATAGGAGTACTTTGTGGCAATGCATGATATGATACTGGAATCCTGATAAACGATGTTATTGGATATCTCATATTGATAATTGAGTAGTTCGTATGGCAAATCTCCATCAGACAGACTATCATTGGAAGTTTTGTAATTCTCCAAAAGATTTTCAATATATGTATTGATGGCATCCTTGGGCTGCATGCCTGCAACATTACCACCGAAAACTTCTTTGAGCATGGCTTGCGACATCTTTTCGTTATTCTGCGGTGATAGGTACATCACATTCACCTCCATTTTGGGGTCTGATTTACCTGCAACTAACGGATAGTCCTTTGCTACAAATAACGTATCAAAAGAGATTGGCACATAAGCTTCCTTATTGGCTTTATTTTTACAACCGGCCAATAAACTTGCCAGTAAACATACTACGATGTATAATTTCTTAGATTCTATTTTTCTCATCATGATTAACCTCAACTTTATGTGTGGTTTTCTTGTCAACAAATATACAATGAAGTAAATGATTTGCCTAAGTTATAAAGTTAATTTTTACCACAAAAGCAATCAATAATATTCGTGTATATGAAAACAATGATTATACATTGATATCTCTATTACAAAGGAAGCAATTAATTCCCGAAAAAACATCAAAAAAAAGCTGATAACCACTCACTCTAAACGTTTACTCAGACTCACGCCCCCCCTTAAATCAAAATGCAGATCACAAAGACAGGCACGTCTTCTGATCTGCATTTCAGCTGAGGTTAATAGATTGAAGCAGAAATCCAGTCATATATTGCCTTAGAGCTAAAATCGGCATATGAAAGGCTCTCTATAAAGATAACCGCATCGTCAGGGATTATAAGATTCACATCTTTAACGATTATCTTCACTTATATGACGCAACAATATTAAATACCCCTATTAGCTCACAAAAAAAATTTATAAATATTAAGGACGAGCAATATTTCTATTCGCTTCAAGTATGGGCAAATTACCTTCTGTTGGGATATATATGACCGTTTTATCATTCAAATTTTGTTGCTGGCGTACCCATAAATATTGTATATAGGTAGGCGTTAAAGCGCCATTTTCAATATGTATAGCTTGGGCAGCTCCTTTGGCTCGCTCTATTTCGGCTTGTGCGTTTAGCTTTTCTGCCTCCAGATTAGCTTTTGCTTCTTCTATTTTGATTTTTCTATTCTGCTCAGCTTTGGAAAACTCAGCCTTTCCGACCTGCTCGGCACGCCATACGTTATATTTGGGCAGACCAAACATGAGGGCAAAAACAATGAGAATAATTATGAGAAAAACTACTGATATAGCCTTGCCCGAGATGTTGGGTGAAAGATTTTTGTTTTGCATAATGTTCTGTTTTTATATTAATTATTAGATGATTCTTCTATTCAGGAAATCATTTTGGAATACAACATACTCCAAAGATAAAACCATAAAGACGTATTTGAGGGAAAAAAGACAGTCGACACATATGAATATTTGATAAAAGGTTATAGATTTGCATATAATGACTATTCCAAAAGTATATGAAATATTTTAATGAGAATCTCAAATTCCGAGTAATTTTACTTTTCCTCATCTTATTTCTTACGGTGATCCTTTTCAAGGAAGCCAGGCCATATATCAGCGGACTTCTGGGAGCGTGCACTCTTTACGTACTTCTAAGGCAGCAGATGGTAAAGCTCCACAAGGAAAAGAAGTGGAAAAAAGGTCCGGCAGCGACGCTCCTTATTATCGAGTCAATACTTTTCTTTTTAATTCCTTTGGGAATAATAACACTTTTGGCAATCAATGTAATAAGCTCTATTCATTTAGATATTGGCAGCCTCACGGGTACTGCCAATGAGTATTTTAATAAGATACAGGAATTCACCGGCATTAAAATATCATCGGACAATATATTCCAATACATACAGAATACGGCTAAAGTCGTTGTAAACACACTGCTAAGTGGCTCATACTCTATTATTATCAACAGTATGGTTATACTCTTTCTACTCTTTTATATGCTTTACAGCTATGAAGATTTTGAGCAAGCTATTTGGGAGTTGTTGCCTTTTCACGAAAGGAACAAAGGCATCATGATCGAGGAAACAAAGCAGATCATCAAGGCCAATGCGATAGGTATTCCTTTACTAGCTATTATTCAAGGTATAGTCGCTGCAATAGGATACTATATATTCGGCATTGACAACATCTTTATTTACGGAGTATTTACAGCTTTCTCCACAATTATACCCGTTATCGGTACAATGGTAGTATGGGTACCCTTATCAATAAGTCTCGTGTTGCAAGGCAGTTGGGGGATGGGAATAGGACTTTTTGCATACGGACTTCTTATTGTAGGCAGTGTGGATAATATAGCACGTTTTATATTACAAAAGCAATTGGCGGATATACATCCTCTCATCACCATCTTCGGCGTTATCTTCGGTATCAGTCTATTTGGTTTTTGGGGTATTATTTTCGGGCCCCTTATTCTATCTCTTCTTATTCTTTTCATCAATATGTACCGCTATGAGTATATACCCGGGTCAAAAGCTCTGCCACGTGTAACTACAGAGTTTAAAGAGAAGAAGATGGTAAGAAAATTTGTAAAGAATGATACAAAGGAGACGTAAATAGGAAGCAATGCATGCTCCCCCCTATTCAATTATATTTTTTACGAAAAATCAACACGTAAATCACAATCAGGACAACGAGTATTGATGTCATAATAATGATAGCAGTAGGGCTGTTCGGCACAAAAGCTGCTGCAAACAGAAGCAAGGCCATGGCTATACAGAACATCAATGTGATTCTCTTAAGGCCACGTATATCTACTCGCTCTTTCTTTTCCGGTGGCAACATATTATAACCTGATATGACATCCGGAAAGAAGTAGGTAAATAGCCCTACACCTAAGCAAATAATACCAAAAGCTCCTAATAATACAGAATTTTCCATAGGGCAGTATCAATTAATGTTATACATCATTTGTCATGGATATTAACGACCTCTAATATACGAATTAGAACTCAAATACAGAGCCCAACATCTACCCAATGCGAATAATGGCATGAGTTGTCACTATCCCCTACAATTCAAAAACATTTTAACACACGCGCCTACGCATATCACACAATCTGTAAAATGTTTCTCTGTTATTATTACCATCTGTCATTTTCTTTTGTATATTTAGAGCGACTTTATTGACACCATAGTTGTATAGAGGACTATAAAGAAGAACATACTGAACACGCCCCTCTGAAAAGACTCTTTTTTTGATTTTATTTCCGACACTTTTGGGTATAACACTTTAAAATAATCTAATTCTGTTCAAAACTTATGGTTGATTTCACTAATACATTGATTGCCTTTCAGGGCAAAACGAATCACGATCTGCTGAGAGCCAAGATTCTTTTCAAGGCAATGGGCACTCCTCAAGTAATATCTATGGGGAAAGTACTCACAAACCTAAGCACAACGTTTCATCTACCCACAGGATGGGTATTGAGAAATACCATTTACAAACAATTTGTAGGAGGGGAAGATTTGGAAAAGATAAGACCTTCCCTCAATACGCTGATGAGAAAAGGCGTACGCGCCGTATTGGACTATTCGGCCGAGGGTGGAGACGATGAGCAAGATATCCTAAACACCCATTATGAAGTACTCAAATCATTTCGATTTGCCAAGGAAAATCCGGCTGTATCTTTCACCGTATTTAAGCCCAGCGGACTTGTCAGAACTGATATTCTGGAGAAAAAGTCAATGAAGAAAGGCGAACTCTCCCCTGCCGAAAAAATTCAATTCAACGAATTTACCCGCCGTTTCATGAAGCTTTGTGAAATAGCAGCCAATATAAAGGTACCCGTACTGGTAGATGCTGAGCACTACTGCTACCAAGATGTGATAGACGAACTCACTGAGAAAGCAATGAAGCTGTACAATAAGGAATATCCCTACGTATTTGCCACTCTACAAATGTACAGACATGATAGGATGGATTATCTGAAGCGACTTGATGATATGGCACAACATGAAGGCTTCATGCCGGGAATAAAATTTGTACGAGGTGCATATATGGAACAAGAACGAGAAAAAGCTGCTCGCGAAGGATACCCTGATCCGATATGCAAAAACAAAAGAGAGACGGATGATAATTTTGATGAGGGTGTAAAATATGTATTAGAAAGAATCGATCGCTTTGCTGTATTTGTCGGAACTCATAATGAAGAAAGCATACGTAAGGCTGTAGAACTTATAGATAAATTGAATATCGACCGCAATGACCCACGGGTAATGCTCTCGCAACTGTACGGAATGAGCGATATACTCACCTACAACCTTGCCAATGAAGGCTATAGGGTATGTAAATATGTCCCCTACGCCCCGGTAAACAAAGTACTACCCTATCTCATAAGAAGAGCGGAAGAGAATACGGCAATAGCAGGACAAACGAGCAGAGAGCTTGAACTTATCAATAAAGAAATCAATAGACGTAAGAAGATGGCTGTGTAAACATATCTGGTTTACAAGCTTGAGCACTAAAGCATAAAATCCATTTCGTACTATAAAAACAGTACATCTCAAAAAAGGAGGATAGCAACATCATCGCCATCCTCCTTTATTATTACTTCCGATACATTTTTTCAAATCGAGACTGTTGCAAAAGTCAACAGTCTCGTGGATTTTGGAGGCAAAGCCGACAAAAGACACTTTGACCGGACAGAGAGGATAAAGTGCAAGGCGCTAAGAGTGAGCGCACAGGGAGTTTACTTCAGGTAAATGACCAAGCGCAAATCTCGCAAGCAACGAAGCAATTTGCCTGCTATGCAACGGTCTCAAATCAGGGATAATCATCGGTCGCAAGATATTGCTCATTGTGATATGTTAAAAACAAGCGTTTACCATCTGAGTTATTTTGTTTCTAATGATTAATAACATACTTTTGTATCTTACTATTTGGAATGATGAGCAAGTTTTTACAACTCAACAAAGCTTTGGTAAGCCTGATCATATGCTTGCAATTTGTTTTTTCCTACACGGCAAAAACAACTCACCATCATGCCGTATCTCACGAAGCAGAGACTTGCCATCACCACGATGGCTTCAGTGTAAATATTGAGAAACATTGCAACATTTGTGATTTTTTCTTTTCAAGTTTTTCTCAGTCCGAGGACAAAGTCACCTTTACACACACTCTTCTCTATCAAGAATTGCAAATTCCCGAAATACAATATCACATTGTATCTGCCTGCATCTCGTCACTACTAAGGGCTCCTCCTGCAAAATAAACAATCTTACTTATAATATGCAAAAAGATCCTGGATGAGGTCGAGCATGTCATAATACATATATCTTGGATAGTATGTGCATGTATCCCATCAAGATACTTTGCATATGCTATTAAAAAAAGTATTCTCTCCCGGGGACATATCGTCCTCATTTTATTACTCGTATCATATAATGTCTTTATGAAATATAAAGTATTGGCCATGGTTTGCTGCACACTGTTTGGAATAAACATAACGCAGGCGCAAAATCATCGTCAAGATTCGATTAAACAGATTGACCTCAAAACTGTAACCGTATCGGCCAACAGCAATATGGCACAAGCCCAAAAAAATACGTTCACGGTGAATGTAGCCGACTCGACATTTCTACTCAAAGAGTTCAAAGGCAATCTGGTGCAAACTCTTGAGAATATTCCGGGAGTTCAGTCCATGAATATTGGCTCAGGCTTTGCCAAACCTATGATCAGAGGTTTGGGGTTCAATCGTATTGCATTTATTGAAAACGGAGTAAAGCAAGAAGGACAGCAATGGGGAGCCGATCATGGATTGGAGTTTGATCCCTTCAACGCTGATCAGGTGATTGTGCGCAAAGGGCCTTCGTCCATTTTATTTGGGAGCGATGCTATGGGTGGCACTATAGAGGTACAGCCTAAAGCCAAACCGCTCGAGCCCGGTATTTATGGAGATTTTTCGGTTCTTGCCAAAAGTGTTTATGCAGGTATGGCAGGCTCGTTAAAATTAGGATGGAGCAATAAAAACTGGAATATTCACGGTAGGTACACCGAGCAGCATTTTGGTGATCTCAATGTCAATACCGATCATATTGTATATCTCACACGCAATATCCCCATCGATAAAAGACGTCTCAAAAACACAGCTGGCTATGAGAGAGACGCCAGCCTTATGGCGGAATATGCGACTAACGACAGATACAAAGTAAATGCATACATCAGTAACAGCTACCAAAAGATAGGACTTTTCCCCGGGGCTCATGGGGTACCTGACTTGTCTAGGACGAAAGACGATGGTAACCGATATAATATAGAACTGCCTTATAGCAGTGTAAACCACTTTAAGCTAACAACGAATCAGAGTTATCGGCTTCAAGACTGGCTATTCAATTGGGATATAGGATTTCAAAAGAACCTCCGCCGTGAATGGAGTGCTTTTCATACTCACTATTCCGGGCAGAATATCCCGGAAAAAGACCCTGACAAAGAGCTGGAGTTCGACCTGAACACCTATAGCTCCCAATTGAAAGCCAAATGGTTCAAGAATGAAAAATGGAAACATACCTTAGGCATAGATTTTCAGGCCCAGAACAATAAAATCGCGGGTTATTCATTTCTTTTGCCTCAGTTTACTCGCTTTACATCGGGCATAGTGTTGTATAGTGATTATACCCCCAATCGCAAGATATCATTTGGCGGGGGGCTAAGATATGATTTCGGCAAAGTAAATATTAAAGGCTTTGAAGATCCTTATTTGAGCAATTATCTCAAGAATATGGGTTATACAGATGATCTTATCGGGCAATACCATTGGCGGGCGCATCCTGTAAACAGATCTTTCGGAGACTGGTCTTTGTCGTTAGGGATGATATGGAATATTAGTCCTAACCAAGTAGCCAAAGTAAATATAGGTCACAGCTTCAGATTGCCGGGAGCAAATGAGCTTTCTGCAAACGGAGTACACCACGGAAGTTTCCGCCATGAGCGTGGCAACTCTATGCTAAACTCCGAAAACGGATGGCAATTGGATGCCTCTTATAACTTAAATACGTCTTTTATGAGCCTCACAATAAGTCCGTTTGCCTCTTATTTCAGCAATTATATTTATCTCAAGCCTTCAGGAGAATGGTCTGTATTGCCCCATGCGGGACAAATATATAATTACACTGAAAACAAAGCCCTATTTGCCGGTACGGAGTTGGAAGCTGAGTTCAAATTGACACCTTACTTGTCATACAGATTCAATGTAGAATATGTATACACCTATAATGTTGATGAGAAACTACCCTTGCCATTTTCTCCTCCGGCGAAATTGACCCATGCTTTACATGCTTCATGGGGTAAGCTCAATCTCGAGGCAGAGCATCAATTGGTGGCAGATCAAAACCGTGTAGCACGTAATGAAGATAATACTGCAGGACACGGAGTAATCAACCTTATCGGTGATTATTCTTTCCCTCTGCGTTCCATGCAAGCTTACATAGCGCTGAACGCCAATAATATTTTCAATAAAAGATATTATAATCATCTCAGTTTTTATAGAAAAATAGAGATTCCCGAACCGGGAAGAAACATACAGTTATTATTCAAATTATCATTTTAAGATTATGAAAGCAAAAATTTTGATGGCGTCTTTATTCGCCACAATTCTATTTGGCACAGTATTTACCTCGTGCTCCAAGGATGATATTGATTCGGAAAAGCCAAAGATCAATTTGATCGAGCCTGAGAATGGGGATAAGCTTCAGATTGGGAAAGACGTGCATTTCGAAATGGATCTGAGTGACAATGTCATGATCAAATCTTATAAAATTGATATCCATAACAATTTTGACAATCACTCACACGGCAAAGCAGAAGAGGGCAAACCTTTCCAATTCAATAAAACTTGGGAAGTGGGTCAAAAGACAGCACATGTGCATCATCATGACATCGTGATCCCTGCGGGCGTAAAACCCGGTAAATATCACTTTATGGTTTACTGCGTGGATACATCAGGCAATGAGTCTTTTGTAGTAAGAGATGTAGAGCTTACGACAGAAAATGTACCTCATGACCACTAACATCACCTAACTTGTAAAATAAAGCCGAGCCGGATCATGGGCTCGGCTTTTTGTTTATGTCAAGAACTATTATGACAAATATGATGTTGTAACCAAAGAGACAAAATATAATAATTACAGCAACTAAAATATTTATTGAAATGGCACAAGTTAAATTCAAAAACGAAATCGATGTACATACCAATGGCAACTTACCTGCAGTAGGTAGTATGGCTCCAGACTTTACCGGCGTAAAGATCGACCTGAGCGAATTGTCACTGAAAGATCTTAAAGGTAAAAGAGTTGTTCTCAATATTTTCCCCAGCGTAGATACAGGTGTATGTGCTGCAAGTGTGCGCCACTTCAATGAGGAAGCATCGAAATTGGAAAATACAATAGTACTTTGTATCTCCAAAGATCTACCTTTTGCTCATGCCAGATTTTGTGGGGCAGAAGGGCTGGAAAATGTAACTCCTCTTTCAGCTTTCCGTTGCGATTGCTTTGAAAAAGAGTATGGTATGCTCATGACAGATGGTCCGCTCAAAGGTCTTTTGGCTCGCTCAGTAGTAGTGGTAGATACAGAAGGTAAAGTTATTTATACAGAATTGGTTCCTGAGATTACCAACGAGCCTGACTACGAAGCTGCCATCAAAGCTCTGAAATAAGATAATAAAAAAGGTAAGTCCTAAAAAGTATTCCGTTCACTCGGCAATACTATGCTTTATCTTTCGAGATCGCTCATAGAGCGATCTCGTTTTTTTTAAGGTTGTTTTCTACCCAAATGTCATAGTTACCTAAGAGGAGACTGTTGCAAAAGTCAACAGTCTTGTGGATTTTGGAGGCAAAGCCGACAAAAGACTCTTTGACCGGGCAGAGAGGGTAAAGTGCAAGGCGCTAAGAGTGAGTGCACAGGGAGTTTACTTCAGGTAAATGACCAAGCGCGAATCTCGCAAGCAACGAAGCAATTGGCCTGCTATGCAACGGTCTCAAGAGATATTCGGGACAGTATCTTATCTACAAAGAAGTGGAGTTGCATAAGTAGAATAAAATCTAGAAAGATTGTTTTTCTATCTTTTCAGGAGACAACCCTAACAATCAATTCACCCATTTTATTTCCACCAATGATTTTTCTAACTGGATTACTCTTTTTTTGTAGTTACGCATTTATATTTTCTTAGTTAGAAAAAAAGAAAAACCTAGTTAGAAAAATAAAGCGGCGTAGTTAGGAAAAAAGCGACCACCGTTATTCAAGCAAAAAAACAGGCCAATATATAAGTGTATTAACTTTTTAACTAATGAATAAACCACAAAATGTCAGATCTGAGGACATTCATGATATTAAAAATAATAATAGTAAACGATGTTAATCTCCTATTTCCCTTTTTTATTCTATAATTTAGCGGAATTGTTATTGAATTTGGTAAAAGAAAAGTGATATAATTTCAAAATAATGAAATTATATCACCTTACATCAAAATCTTTTGAGGCATTTAGCTCCCTCTTATTTATCAGCCCTTATCATTCATCGGCAAAAAGACGGATACTAAAGTTCATATATGCTCCCACACTCCCACTTTCAACAACTACAGTGGAGTCGAAAAATGATACACGAAGTACACGGTTGTACTGCCCTTCTTTTGTCTCTGTACTAGTCCAATATCTCATTTGACTGTAATCAATGGTGCTACCTATGAAGGTTTCTTCTTTCACACCAGCATAATCAAATGTACACTTAACATCTTTTTCATTATTTTTACTCCAGTATTCTTCTTTGGAAATATCGTCTAAGGCAATATCCTTATCCCCAATGAAGCGCACGGTAATTTCTAATTTATTGATATTTTTACCCGATCTTATAAACTGATACTTGTATGCACACTGCATTTTGTTGTCTGAAGCGGCAGGGAATTTTTCACTATTGAAGGAACCTGTCTTTTTAAAGCGAAGTGCGTAGGTAATATTTTTACCATTGCTACTATAATCGGCTGAATAAGTTTTATTTTGCCCATGCACCGTAATTGATTCCAAAATATCCTTATGAGTAACTTGTTTATTAAAATTAACAACATCGGATTTTCTTGGGAAAATACCAGTCCATTCTTCTGCTGTAGGCAAGTGATATTTTTTATTATCTATGGTTACATTTTTTAGCGTTTTTGCAACCTCCCATGTAAAGTAGTCTGAGCCTTTGTGGTCAGTCGTAAAGCTCTTTTTATCCGCTTTCAAATTTCCAGAAGCAATATACTCAATAGCCAATTTAGGCTGAACCACTACTGAAGCAGTCACTGTAACTGGAATGGTTTTCTCTTTTCCACCTGATTTTATAGTAAAATTTGATGTTCCGGCTTTTACTCCTGTTATTGTAAGGGTCTTACCTGATACTGCAGCTGTTGCAAAATCTGTTTTTTCAGGCTCAATGGTATAAGTTTTATTATCCCCCCCTGATAACTCCACAGTAGCCTTTTCACCTTCTTTTATACTTACTTCTGAGGGAGTGAGTATAATATCTGTTATAGGTATACCTACATTTATTGTAATTTTAGCCGTTTTGTCTCCCGATGAAATAGACAAACTCTCCGAACCTTCTTTCAATGCCTTTACAGTAAGTTTGTTTTCCTTTATGGAAGCTTCAATAAATTCAGATGTTTTGGGACTAATTGCATATTTTTCGCCATCTCCTCCCGTTAGGCTTATATTTCCTATTTCTCCAACCTTGAGGTTGAGTGGAGTAGAGCTAAATTTTATCTCCGGTAAGGGTCTTACAGGATCGTTACTCTTATTACATGATACCAATATGGCCAGTAATACAAGCATAGTTAAAGTGGTTGATTTTCTCATTTTATATTAATTGATTAGACTGTATAATATTTGAGACAAAAGTATATATATCAAAAAAACATGTCAATCCCTTAAATTAGGGGTTTGCATAGAGTAAATACCCACAATAAGCTATTTTAAATAATTTTAAGATCACAGAAAATAATATATAGTGACTATTGCTTAGAATATATTATAAGACGTCTATATTTTAAGAATCTGATAATTGCTTCTTGTACGGGGATAAAATGAGACCGTTGCATAGCAGGCAAATTGCTTCGTTGCTTGCGAGATTCGCGCTTGGTCATTTACCTGAAGTAAACTCCCTGTGCACTCACTCTTAGCGCCTTGCACTTTACCTTCTCTGCCCGGTCAAAGTGTCTTTTGTCGGCTTTGCCTCCAAAATCCACGAGACTGTTGACTTTTGCAACAGTCTCAAAATGCTTTTAATCGACTTTATCAAAAAGAAAAAAGCAACCCTTAAAACCTCAACTCATCAAGTTTATTCTTGCTTCTAAGGTTCCAAGAGTTACTCTCCCTATTATCTCTTATCGATCTAATATTCTATCTTCATATGACTTCTTCCGGACCAGGCTCCCATAACTCAAATAAAGCTATAAGACGCAAGCATATATTTTCGATGGATCCCTTTACTTCGGCTCTATCGTTTAGGTGATGATTATCCCAGAATCCATTTTTGCCATCACTCAACTCTTTCATCATGCGTAGAGCAGTGTCTCTATCAATATACCGGGATCCATCCATACGACGAGAAGCTATAAGTGCATAGATAAACCCGTAGGCTTCCGAAATACGATTAAAAGAATTACTTGCTTTTTCTGTGACATCAGGTTTGGATACCCTCAATAGATACACTATTTGAGCAGCCATAGCTTGAGACAATCCTTGATATATAATTCCCGCTTGGCTCTCAGCCTTGAGATAGTCGTATTCCGTTATGGCTTCTCTACCTGCTATGAAAGCATTGTTGACACGTTTATTGATCCCTGAAAGGAAAGGAAAATCTACAAAGTCCGATTCCAAAAGATCCCTTATGTACTTACTCTTCGATAGTTCGTAAGCCATATCCCAGTGATGCTCAAGAAGTGTGTAGTTGTACGGCGAAACCAATGTTTGATTATCGTTCTGGCGGCGAAGTTCTGGATCTCTCAGCACACCATAGCCTATATGCTCATTAATGATTTGATCAAGTAAAGCAATACCAACAAACATATTGCGCAATGATAATTGCAAAGCCAATCCATGCGCATCCACTTGTGTTACATTATTTGCATTACCATTTATATATCCTACCCAACCTGATTTGCCGGGCTCTGCATGTCTATTCTTAATCTTATAATCGCCAAGGGTAGCAATCTTTATAAAATTGTCGTTTAGATCCTTTAGGACTTGGCTTTGGATTGTAGGGTTTGCCACAAACAGATCTCTGGAGGCTATGGAGATATCCTTTAGGGAAGTTCCATACAATGGCCCCTTTTCGGACATTGATTTATACAGTTCTTTTACATCAGTGATGTAAAGCCCCTCTAAAGTCTCAGTAAATACACTCAACAGATCGACCTGTTCTTTCGCATCCAAAGTCTCCACACTACTTTCCTCATCACGCAAAAAACTATATTTAGTTTTGTTATAAGCAGATTTAGGAGGATTGGGGAATTTGAGCTCACTATCTTCCGAACAAGATAAAAACAGTATTGTCATAGACAACAATACAATAGTCGTCTTATTTATTATGCTTCTATTCATTCTTTTTAATTATGGTAAAATTATTTTTTCGCAATATGATGGATCTATTGTTCCTAATCCATCGAAGCTCTTATAAAAATTAAATTCCAATTTTGGTGTTATGATCAATTTGTCTTCAGACTCAGCCTGTATACTAGCCCTCAATGTAAAGCGATTGCTTCCTCCTCCCACAATGGCAAGGTATATAGGATAGCCTGATTTCGCATTATAGCGAATTTGTTTGGAAGCTCCATTCTTATAATCAAGTTTTCCAAAAACCTCTTTACTTTTGAGTGTCACGAGTTTCTTCTCTTCGTTTACATAGCGTATCATGAAGTCTGAATACATGGGGGCGTTATCATTGTACGCATCGACTTCTCTTATATAAATATCTATTGTCACTGTATAATTTCGGATTTCACCTTTCGGAGTTATCCCGGGGTAGACAAAACCATTTTCGTCAGTCTCGGGATCACATGGTGATTTGAACATATTCTCATAACCCTCGTCCCGATCAGGAGTGTCTATAGCTGCAGAATCTATCTGAAAAATACGCCAATAGTCCTCCTCAGGCATATCATCTATTTTTTTGTTGCAAGCGGACATGAAAAGGAGTAGAGTAAAAAGGAGGCAATAATGTATTTTTTTCATAAAGAAAATTTGTTTTTTATTTTTTGGGATAAGTGATAGTAGCTTTGAACCCCTTTACTTCAGAAATGTAATGATTCTCGCTTTTCATTGTAAAGTAATTGAAAAGAATCTCCTGACTGAATCGCAATCCGGGAAAAAACTCTACCCCCTCTAAAGAAGGCGAGTATCCGGACGCAAGTCCTGTCCTGCCTGTTTTTGTAAGATCCAGATCTTCTTTTCTGAGAAAAGCAATGTAACGAACATCTGGATTAATAATTCTATCACTATATGTTTGTTGAGGATTGGGTGCATAGTTTGTTTCATAACGAACACGGCCTTTCGCATCTGTAATTGTGAGGATATATCGGCCCATTTTTTCAAAATGAGTTCTATTTTCAGAGACTTTCCGGGCAATATCCACAATCGATGATCCTAATGGAAGTTTTTTCATGACAATATATTCCATGCCTTGATCTTTGTGTCGCAGAGTACGAAAGACAAGTTGTCCATCCGAAGTTTCTTCGTTAAAAAGAAAATCATTCTGCCTACCTATCAGATGATAATTGGGGGTCGTGAAGGAAAGTTGCGCATAAGCCCCCATACTCACTTCGAACTGCGAAGTACGAGGTTTATCAGGCACTCGGTCAGACAGCATCTCAAGAGTCCCATTACGATAGAATTTGATGAAAAACTTATAGCCTCCTATTCCAAAATACGAACGAATGAATGAGAATCCATGCGGTATTTCATTGAGATCTTTGCGAATATCAGAAAATTTTGTGCTGTCTACATGAGGGAAGTAGGTCATCTCCCATCCGTTTTCCGCTGAAACAAGTTTTTCCCTTATTAATGCAATGCTCTGTTCAGTGCGTGTAACAGGAGAATTTTTAAAAGATAGCTCTACATCCTGAGAGCAGGATATAAAGAAACTGGTTAGGAATAAAATGATAAGGTATTTCATCGCTAATTGGGTTTATTGTTCTTTTTAATAAATCTGTACATAGCAACGGCGCATTCGGCCTGTAGCTTATATAAGTCTATGCCGAGAACCTCTTTATAGTATTTTGCGACAAAAGCTTGCTTGGCTTTGAGAGTCTTTAATGCTTTAGTTGCATTGTTTTTCTCCTCAATCCTTTGATCAAGCAAGCTTGGATCATCATTGGGGTCTATCGGTATAGGAGTAGTGGCGATCTGAATAAATTCGTCTATCTCTTTGCGTGAGTAAGATAATAATACACTCGCAGTCTCGGCAAAATCTTGCTCCGGCTTCCATGTGCCATCAGGACTAAAATATCCAAATTTAAGAGGGAAATAAGCCTTACCGTCTTCGTTCCATGTAAGCTTGCGATTAGTGAAGTTAAGTTTCTTGAACTCCTCAATGTCATATGGATATTTGGAAGTAAGTGTGTTCACAAAATTGCTATGCGCCATGCGCATTACTTTACGTACTTTTTTCACATCGGCCGGATCAAATGAGTCAAGGTCGAATATTTGCATCTGTAGAGGTTTGAGATTGTGTGATATTTCCTCACCCAGATCGCTGTAAAATGTTCGACTACCAAAGAGAAGTATCTGTTTAGGACTATTTTTTTTGACAAAATCTTTCCCTCCGATAGTCTTTAGAGAATATATATCAAACAGAAGTTCTGTTATCGTCTCCAATACAGGTTTTATCTTTGCTTCATCAGGGGGATACACATTAGGAATATCCACAACTAAATTGGCATCCCACCTATATTGTACATCGATATTATACTTTTTAGTAAGATTAATGTCAATCCATTTGTCCAACTCTGTATGAGGACGAAGAGTGGGACGTATAACGCTTTCTTTCTCGAAAACATCCGCTTTATTACAAGAGATGCTTCCAAATAAAAAACATAGTAATAGCGGAATAAGATATATTTTCATTTTTTATATACTTAGGTTATCTTGGGTTGGGTTCTATACCGGCTTTAATCGCTTGAGAAGGAATTTGCATAACCTGTCTGACATCGAATTTCTGCAATGTCTTATCAGGACTGAAAGACTCTCCTTTCTTATTTCTACTCACCAAAACATGGAATCTTCTGATATCAAACCAGCGCAAACCTTCGTGTATGAAAGCTCGTCTTCTCAACTCCGAAACAGCCTGAACCATGGAGCCTTGGTAAGTTGACAAGGGTTCAAAAGGTGTATAAATATTTTTCCCATTGGGAAAAAGATTCATAAGCTGGTTTTGTGACAGCTTCCACCAAGCAATAGTGCTAATAAAGACAGACAAATCTACAGAAGCCTCAAAATACTTCTTTTTCATCGCGTAGGCCTCTGCTCTGTTGAGTAATACCTCTTCTGTTGTGAAAAGATTATTATTCATAAAAATACCTCGTGGATTATTACCGGCTTCTTCATTGATAGAATAATCTTTGAATTTCTTTATATAAATAGCCGTACCGTTGCGTGAATTCTTACGAGTGGGGTAGATAAATCTTTCGTTGGCAGGGCCAAATTTTTCCAATAAATCTTTCAACAACTTAGCATTGAGTCCGTATTGCTCATCAATATAGTGTCGTCCGACGCGAGACTCTACCGATGCTATGAGCAAATTACCCTTCTCCTCAGGGAAAGTGTAAGCAGCAGATATTCCGTCATCGGTAAAAAGGAATCTATCATTATACTCTCGCCAATCGCGAAGGTGTGAAGCAGGGTTATTACCCAAAACATAAGTACTGTAAGCTATAGTCTTGTCCCAGTCTCCTTTGTAAAGAAAAAAGCGTGATGCCAAAGCATAAGCAGCCTCCTTATTGAAGTGGTAGCGCGGATGCTTGTAATATTTATCATCGACCAGACCTATTCCCAAAAGAAGATCATTTTCTATTTTTTCATAAACCTGACGCACAGTACCCCTATCATACTTGGGGAAAGCATTCTTTTCAGGTTTGCTCAGATATGGAATACCTAAGTCCACATCTGCTGTAGCAGGGTTATAAGGCTTTGCCCATATATTTACAAGCATAAAATGGAGATAAGCCCTTAGGAGTAAAGCTTCGCCATAGAGACTTTTGATCCGTGCTGTTTTATTAGTGAATTTTTTCAAAGCCTCCAACACATGATTGGCAAGGGCAATACCGCGATAACAATCGTTCCAATAATTAAGTGGGGTATCCAAATCTTCTTGGTCGTAGTCTCTCCAAAAATACATTCCCTCATTAAGTTTCCTGTTTACCCCTCCAATACGCTCGCCTGCATTATCGGTACGAGCCTCCAAAAAACCGAAATAAGACGCCTTGGGATAAGCGGCCGTAAGCATTTCAGCCAATTTCTCCTCGGAATCGACATCTACACTAAGGGTACTATCCGGCATTACTTCCAAGTAACGATCGCATGCAAGGCAAGAAAATACGATAGAGAATAAAAGAATTATTTTTTTCATCATAATGTCAAGTTTAATGTCAAGGAGTACATTTTAGTCATAGGGGAAGTCACACCACCTGTGCGGAAAAACTCAGGATCCTGCCCGTTAAGCTTTTTATCGGAATAAATAAGGAAAGGATTAGTCGCTTGTAATCTTAGTGCAAGTGATTTTAAGCCAACCTTCTTTATAAGACTTTCGGGTAGTTTATAGCCTAATGAAATATTTTTCATTCTGATAAAACTACCGTCTGCAACTCTTTGGTCTGAATAATTATAGGTATTATAAGCCCGTTCGATGTTTTCTTTCCCTATATTCTTAATCAAATCTGTGGATGCGAGTACAGGAACATTAGTAACGAGTTCATCTCCCGGATTGAGCCAACGATCCGAATAATATTTATTGAAAACATTCAGATCCTGAAATGAAGGATCATAGGTTGGCTGTAGTCTGATCTTATTTCCCGCCTGGAAAGTAATAAAGAATGAAAAATCGAAATTTTTATAACTAAATGTATTGGATATCCCTCCCGTAAAGTTAGGCTCTATAGGGCCATGATATTTGAGGTAGGACTTAGAATACTTGGTATCCAAAAAGTCTGCTCCCGTAATATTGGCGTAAGGAAGATTTTGGAAAGGATAATCACCAAAGTTAAACGTTGGAAGACCTTGCGAGCTTAGCCCTGTAAATTCAAAAGAAAAGAGAGACCCACGAGCATATCCCTGTAGATTACCTTGTCCCGTACCGGCAACAAGATCAAATGTATTGGGGGAGTTTCGGAGTCTTGTAATCTTTTGTTTGAAATAACTCATGCTAAGCATGGTACTCCACGAAAAATCATCCGTTTTGATATTTTTGGTATTGAGAGTAAGCTCCACACCCGTAGTTTTAAGATCACCGAAGTTGGCATATTTGAAATACTGACCTCCCACTCCTGAGGTACGTACGAGGTCTATAAGGTCAAATGATTTTCTTTGATAGACGTCGAGTGTAGCATTGAGCCTATTGCCAAACAGGCCTGCGTCTATACCAAAATTGAGCTCATACATCTTCTCCCAAGTAAGATCACGATTCTCAAGATGCTCCAGTTGCATCTCATTTTCTTTGTCTTTGAACCAACGGTTGGTGATCAGACTTTTAAAAACAGCTAAGGAGTTTATCGCATGTTCATTCATTTTGGCAGTAAGCCCATAACTCGCCCGTAGTGCAAGAGTAGAGATGTAATCATATTCTTTGATCTCATCTTCTTGATCAAGATTCCACTTACCTCCGATATTCCAAGTGGGCAACCAACGCGAACGCTCTCCTTTTCCTGCCATATTTGATCCTTCATAGTTGAATACGGCGTTGAGGATGTACTTACCGTCATAAGCATAAGTTGCATTTCCTGAAAAAGTGATACCTCTGTCACGACGAGACGTTAAACCAAAATAGTTTATATTTTCTGATAAAATCTTTTGGAAAATAAGAGGAGAAGTAAATATTTGATTACCTCGGTCAAATTGAATACCGTATCCTTGGAATGGATTTGTTTCTCTATCAGCATACCTGATTTCATTAAAACCGAACAGCTTCAATTGATGCTTGTCCCATTTTTTATCGAAATCCAAAGATGCTCTGAAAAGATAGCTCTGCAGTGTTGTTTCCGTTTTATTAAAAATACCTCCGTGGGGAAGAGCTACTTGTGGTTGTCTCAAAGGATTTTCGGGATCTCTGAAAAGGTAAATATTAGCATCTGCGACTTCACTATTTTCATTTGCCCTAAAAGCCATGATGGCATTCGAATTCTCCTTGATATAATGAGCATTAGAGGTGTTTGCCCTTCGTCCTACAACGAGGAGGTTACCCTTGAGGTTTTTATTGAATTTATATTCCGCCTCTCCTTGTATTTTCAGATCAAGCACATTGATTTTCATATAATTATTTTCATACTCATTGATGACGTTAAATGGTGCCCAGTTGTTACGGTAGTATTCCAGGTCACCGTTCTCATCTCTTGCTCTGAGTGTTCTGCTGGTTCCCATTGCATATACAAAGGGATTTATATCAAAATCTCTTTCAAAAGCTCCGATTTCTGAGTTTTTACGTCTTGAGAAGGTTCCGGGTGCTTTCTGATTTCTGATATTTCCTTGAATTATAAAATCTGTCTTCAGTTTATCATTGATATAAAAAGTATTGCGGTAATTTGCTGTGAAGCGATTGGTTCTTTCTGTGATAGTGAGTCCTGGGTCATGATAAAAGCCGAGAGATATGTAATTGGTCATATTTTTACTCCCACCACTGAAACTGAGCGAATGACTTTGGGTGGGAACATATGGCCTATATATTTCTTTGAACCAATCCGTATTGATACGCTCTCTACTTCTCAAGAAATCCATTTTGGCCTCATCAGTATTGGGGAGTTGGTATTTACCGGTTTGAGGATTATAATTATTTATACTATTATACATCTGATAGTAAACACCTCCTCGTCTGCCGTACAATGACGAAGCCATAGTAAAATACCCTTTGGCTTCCATCTCACGATACATAGACATGGTTTCTTGCGAATTCAGCAAATCATAATCACGATATGACGGAATAGGTCTATGGCCTTGTTCGTAAGTATAGCTTATTCTATAAGGAGTATTGCGCTGTCCTGATTTAGTTGTCACTACTATAACTCCATTCAAAGCTCTTGCTCCGTACATTGAAGTTGCCGAAGCATCCTTGAGTACTTGCACATCTTTGATATCAGAAGGGTTGATACCTGCTATAGCGGAGCTGATCAATGTAACAGCATCTCCTGATACAAGCTGGTCAAGGCTCAAGCTTACAATATCTTCATATACGGCTCCATCCACAACCCATAAAGGTTGTACATTGGCCTGAATGGAAGCTCCTCCTCGTATATTAATTCTTGGAGCAGCGCCAAAGCTTCCTGTAACATTCTGGATATTTAGTCCTGCTACTCTACCTTCGAGCATTCTGGACATATCTGCTACACCATCGAGTTTCACATCACTTGCAGAAACTCTAGCGGTGGCACCTGTAAAAAGTCGCTTATTTGTTGTTACAAGCCCTGTTACTACAACCTCTTGTAATTCTTGAGTAGCAGGCAAAAGTATGATCTTCATTTGAGGGCGGGCTTTGACCTCTTTGGTTTTCATCCCTACAAGAGATACGCTTAGGATGGCATCCGAAGGAACATTCAAATGAAACTTACCGTTATGATCGGTTGAAACTCCATGTGATCGATTGTTCTTCAATACCACTGCAGCTCCGATGAGGGGTTCCCCACTCTCGTCAACTACTATACCACGCACATCTATTTGAGCCATCAGCCAACTGGAGCTGATAAATAATAGTGTGAAGTATATCAATAGCTTTCTATTCATTTTTGATTCTTTTTGGTATTCAAAGCTTATGCTTTGGGTCTAAGTTTTGATTTATGAATTTTACACATCGGCTAAAAGTACATCAGTCAGTAGGGTAGTCTCAAATACCTTTGTTAAGTCTTGGCATCATTATTATCTGTGGCATTTGTCAAGATGCAACTATAACAGAAGAGATAGTTTTAGAGGATAAAACATATATTTATTCTATCTCCTAATATGCATTTCCGCTTTATATTGATTGAGGTTTGGATAGATGCACCATTCTTATTCTTTATAAGGTATATGTCTATCAATAAAATTTGGACTGATATACTGAAACAGACATAAGTCTAAAGTAGAAGAATCTTTCGTTACTCAATTATAATGAAAGAAGTCCTCTACTTTGAGACTTATGGCTCGGGTATTAAAAATTGACTGAAACTCCGCCCATCACACTTCTGGGGAGTCCTGAACGAACTCCATAAGGCGTGCGTGCTGCAATATTAGTTTGATTGAATAGATTGTTGGCTGACAAACTGAGTGTAACCAGTTTGCTTAGTTTATATTTTGCACTGGCATCTATTACAAAAGTTTTTCCTGCGATATCTTCGTGAGAGATAGCTCCTTTGCCAGCTTGCGTACGAAATCCTGAGCTGTAGCGTGCATTGGCTGCAAGCATGATGCATTTATAACCAAAGCTTGCCCCAAGGTTCAACTGATGCTTAGCAATGTATGGAATCTCATCTCCTTTTTTCACTTCGCCCCAGTTTTCACTGTGAAATTCATTTCTAAATGAAGTTTTTGTAAGAGTGTAACTCAAAGATAAAGGAAGTGAAAACTCTGATTTCTTGGAAAACAACTCATAGTTGAGTAGAAGTTCCAAACCGCTTACGTTGGCAGCACCTGCATTGAACTGTGTAAGTGTACCTGTACCACCTGAAGCAGTGAGATCACTACCGAGAAGGTTGCTGTAATGATTGAAGTAACCTACGATCTCACCATAAAAACGTGATGTATTATAGCGAGCTCCCAGTTCGTAATTGACACTCTTTTCTGGTTTGGTATCTTCTTTGCTTCCCGGAGGGGCAAATCCCATGTGTACACCACCAAAAGCAGATAGTTCTTGAGTAAACTTGTAATTAACCCCAATACCCGGTATGATGGTACCGCCAATATTGTTTTTCCTTTCTTTGAGACTTCCACCTTCACGCTCAGGATCCTTCTTACCATAGTCTTTTTGACCTATGGTAATATGCTCATATCTTACACCCGGGGTAACAAAAACATTTTTATATCTGAATTTGTAAAGCAAATAGGCCGAGGTAGCATTGGCATAAGTAATCTTGTTATCACTTGAGCCCGGTATACCTTTTTTGGTCAATATCATGGTACTGTTTTTCATATCATATCTATCAGTCCATTGAAATCGATCTTCATCATCTTTGTGGAAACGAAGTCCGGCTTCAATATCATTGAACGTCTCTCCCCAATAGAAATGATAGTCAGCTTTCATCTGTACGCCTTTGGCTGTATACTTCCTGCTATTGGCTTTTACAGACAATGCTCCTTTTTCATTATCAATCTCGCCACGGAGTAGCTGTATGTATTCTTGATTATGATTGGGATCTGCCAGCACTGATGCCAATGAGATTTTCAGATCCTTATTATTCTTGTCTTTTACGGTAATATTGTCAAGCTTGTACCAGTTACGAGAAAACTCGTTGGCGTAAGCTGTGATATTGAAATGGAATTGGTTTTTCAGATCTAGGCTATAAGTAGCAGCATATTGCTTGTGATCTGTTTTCATACGATCTTTGGCAGATGCAGCATAACGGCGCAATGGCGAAACTTTAAAATCAGCTTCTGTAATCCCCAAATAAGTTTCATCAGAAAGTTCATCAGAATATTGAAACTTAAGATCCAATTTGTGTACTATATCCTTACTTCTATCCGTATTGAATCTCATCTTGGCCACAACATCATTCCTGTCAAACCCTTTCTTATCAGCATAGTCGATTTGTTTGAACCCATCAGATGAGTGCTTCAAATAGTCTACCACATATCCGAAATATTTGTAAGTATTACCTACCGTAGTGCGCATACGTACAGTATTATAAGAACCATATCCGGCATCTACCCTCCCGTGAAATTTCTCAGGGATACGTGCAGAAATCATGTTGATAGCTCCACCAGTGGTAAATGGGCCGTATTGGATCTGACTACTTCCTTTAAGTACTTCCACTGCATCCATACGTCCTATTGTGGGGAAGTAATAAGCTGCCGGAGAAGCATAAGGAGCAGGAGCGGCTAAAATACCGTCCTCCATAATTGTAATTTTGGAAGACCTACCCGGTGATGATCCGCGCAAACTAATATTAGGTCTCAGGCCAAACCCATCTTCTTCATAGAAGTTTACTCCGGGAACTTTAGCCAATATACGATTGATATCAGTATAATTAAATTTTGCAATCTCTTCCGGCGATACGTAATAAGCCGATCCTGTACGGCTGAGGACAGCATGCTTACTGCCCAATATCGTAGAAGGAGAAATAATGACTTCATCAAGTGCAATATTTTGCTCTGATAGAATAAAATTATATTCTTTGTGCTGGTTGGGTAATAATTTAATATTTTGTTTCGTTGTTTTATAGCCGACCTTAGAGATCACTACGGTATGATTTCCGGCAGAAATATTCTTTATTTCATAATACCCCTTGCTGTCACTGACCGCACCTTGACTCTTGGGGCTTATGTAAACATTGGCTGCTTCGACGGGGACGTTATTCGTAGAAAGGATACGGCCTCTGAGGGTAGCTTGCTGCGCATAAATAAATGTGGGCAGAAGCATAAGTAGTAATGTAATTTTTGATTTAATCATAATTGTTTAAAATTTCCACGGGCAAAGATAACTTTTTTAAAATGTGATAAAAATCCCCTAAAAAGGGGGTTTTATATGATAAAAAATCACCATAAAAGGGGAATTAATTGCATTAAACCATCAAAAAACAGTCAAGCTTCTCAGCTCTGAAGGCATTCATATTGAAGGCTCGTAGATTTAGTTTAGCTTTCTTGATATGAGCTTATAAGCAATTGATATCAAAATTAAGGTCAGCTACAAAATATTATACCTAAACAGTAGATCGAGTTTCTTTCGAAAACCATTTGGGTGTGGATGATGAGCATTCTCCCAATGTTCTTTTTATCGGGTATAATAATTCAAAATCAAGTCAATACTTATCACGATTTCTTTTGCGTAATAAATGATAATTTTGGGGTCTGAAGCGGGCTACATTATTTCCTAAATTGGTGATTATTTTTTCTTAGTTAGGAGTTTGTATTTTCTTAGTTAGAAAAAAATATTTTCCTAACTACGCTTTGATATTTTTTCAACTAAGAAAATTTTTTTGCCTAGTTAGAAAAATAATGCGACGTAGTTAGAAAAATAATACAATGTAACTAGAGACTGTTGCAAAAGTCAACAGTCTCATGGATTTTGGAGGCAAAGCCGACAAAAGACACTTTGACCGGGCAGAGAAGGTAAAGTGCAAGGCGCTAAGAGTGAGTGCACAGGGAGTTTACTTCAGGTAAATGACCAACCGCGAATCTCGCAAGCAACGAAGCAATTTGCGTGCTATGCAACGGTCTCAACTAACTAAAAAGTGCCGGGATCCCACCAATTAACAAGATCCGCAAATAGCAATGTAAAACTATTTACGGATCTTATTAAATATCAACACTTCTATAAAAGCTATAAGCATAGATCACAATCAAATTATAGAATAAAAAAATCCCGATGGAATAATTTCCATCGGGATTTTATTTTATCAAGATTGAATTTTATTTCACCACTTTTACCAACTCAACTTCAAAGATCAATGTGCTGAAAGGAGGTATAGAGTAGTTGCCACGCTCGCCATAAGCGAGTTCCTGAGGGATAACAACTTTTACCTTTTCGCCTTCTTTCATCAACATCAACATCTCTGTCCAGCCTTTGATTACGCCATTTACATTGAATTCGATACCTTCTTCGTTCTTATCGAACTCAGTACCATCGATCAAAGTACCTACATATTTTACCTTTACTTTATCTTCAGCTTTGGGAGTAGCACCTGTACCTTCTTTGAGGACGATATAAGAAAGACCGCTAGGAGTAGTTTTTACATTTGCTTCTGTGCGGAATTTTTCTATAAACTTCTTACCGTCTTCGATATTCTTGCCATAAGTTTTCATAGCTTCAGCTTTCTGCTTACGACTTTGGTAGTTGTTCATGAAATTTTGAGCTACGCTATCAGACATAGGCTTGTTCAATGAATCTCTGAGAATCTTGGCATGAAATACTTCATAGAATTTGTCCATATCCACAGAATCAGCTCTCAATTGCTTGCCAATATTCATCGCAGTAAGACCACCTGCATAGTAAGAAAAGCGAGTACTGTCTTTCAACGCTTCTTTAAAACCACGGAGAAATTCCATAGAATCAATCTTCTGCCCCTGCTCTGCAGACATCTGGATGGTCTGAGCCATTTGGTCTCCATACATCATACCGATAGCACAAGCAAGGCTATCCTTTTCGGTCTTAGGCTCTACCTTCTTAGAACCACTTTTGTTACAAGAAACAGCTCCAAGCAACAAAGCCGCACCGGCAAGAGCCATAGTTAACTTTTTCATAATTAAATCTTTTAATAATAATTTTAATTTATTCTTATTACTTCTTCTTATTTTTCAAATCCGACACCTTATTACTTTGTAACGGTGTAGAAGCTTTACTCAAGGAGTCGACACCCTTAGCTCCCGGAGCCTGTGTTTCAGGTTTTGCTTTTCCCTTATACACATCTAATAACTCAACTTCAAAGATTAAAGTCGAATTGGCCGGGATCTCTTTTAGCGTACGCTCACCATAGGCAAGGTTGGCCGGAATATAAAACTCATATTTGGCTCCTTTGTTCATGAGACAAAGCCCCTCGGTCCAACCCGGTATTACCTTCAAAACAGAAAACTTTACCGGTTCGTTCCTCTTATATGAATTATCAAATTCATTGCCATCAATTGTTTTACCTATATAATGCACTTTTACGGTGTCTTGAACTGTCACATTAGGCCCCTGCCCTATCTTCAATACTCTATACTGAAGTCCGCTAGTTGTAACGGCGACATCAGGCTTACGACTATTATCAACCAAGGCCTGTTTATTCTTTTCGGCGTATTCGCTATTTTTCTGGGCGGCAGCTTTTGTGAAATAAGCTCTCAACATCGAATCAGCCACATTGCTGCTGATCTTGGGAGTTCCGGCGAAAACGTCTTGAAAAGCCTGGGCAATGATACGTTCATTAAGAGGATTGCCGGGGACTTCTTTCAACGATTTTTTAAAAGCATCAGCATTGGCTACACCAAAGGCATATGATACAGAGTCCGACTTGGTGGTCATTGCTCCCATCTGTACTACTTTGCTATCGATATTTCTCAACGTAGAGCAAGAGTAGCCGATTGTCAATAGCAAACCCACAAAAGGAATGCAGGCTTTTTTTCTCAATGACATAATAACTCAATTATTGTTTACTGATCCGTATGAAATCATACGATATCGAGAAGTTCGATAATAAAAATAAGAGTGCTGTTAGGCTGGATCATCTGTCCGGCACCTCTTTCGCCGTAAGCCAATTTACTGGGAATTGTAACTTTCCATTTAGAACCAACAGGCATCATTTGCAATACTTCCGTCCAGCCGGCAATAACTCCGCTTACAGGAAATTCTGCAGGTTCACCGCGATCCATTGAACTATCAAAAACAACTCCATTGATCAAAGTACCATGATAATGACAACGTACCGTATCCTTTAGGGTAGGTTTATTACCCGTGCCCATAGTGACTACTTCATATTGTACACCACTGGGTAATGTAGTTACGCCCTTTTTAAGTCCGTTTATTTTCAGGAACTCTTCACCGGCTTGCTCATTAAGCTCCATAGCTTTCTTTTGCAACTCCATAAAGAAGTTATTGATAACTTCTTTAGCTTGATCGTAAGTCATATCAGGTTCTCTTTCATGCAATACATCTTGTACACCTTTTACAAAGTCTTCCGATACAATGCTGTCGATGCCCGACGACTTGAAGTTATTACCGATACTAAGTCCTAATGCATAACTAACTTTATCCATCATATTTTTGATATTCTATAATTAAATAACGATTACATGTTTATTTGCGCAAAAGTAATGATTTTTATCGGATTGCGAGGCTTCAAACTCTATACACATAAGTATTTTACACTCTTTTGGCAATAACTTACAACCTGCATTTGCCGGATTCGATTGTCATAGATTCAAGGGCTGTAATAATAGAGCCACCTATCTACATAAATCACCCATCGATATCCTTGACAAGATAAGAGCTTTTGAACTGCATATAATATTTTCGCTGATCAGCAGGCATCTTTTCTATGGCATAACGCAGAGTAACACGGGGCATGGTGCCTGCATAAGAATCAAGAAAATCGTAAAGCAACTGTATATCCTTCTTGCCCATCTCCCTCAGTGTCCATCCTATAGCCTTACGGATAAGATCGTGTGGATGATACAAAAGAGCTGTGCAGATACGAATAGTATGATCGAAGATGCGCTGTCGAATAAATGCTTGTGTACTTACGATAGCAATACGTTGCTCCCATAGATCAGTAGAAGAGGCCAACCGATCCAACTCCCTCATTGCAAGGCTCTGATCACGAAGCAACCAATCGCCAACTATCCTACAACAGCTTATATCTACAAGATCCCAATTGTTGATATAAGGAGTATGTGACATGTAAAAATCGTAATACATTTTACGTCCGTTATCATCCGAAGCCTTGGCATAGGCCTGACATAATGATATGATAGCAAAAGTGCGCACTTCATGGTATGGCTCTCTCAACAACCTGTCCAGCACATCCAAGTCACGAACTCCATGTTGAGCAACGAGCTTACGTATCACCGGTACTTTTACTCCCAAAAATACATCACCCTCGCCATACTGGCCTTTATCGGACTTAAAAAAACGCAGTAAGATTTGAGCCTGCCGCTCATCTGCATTTAGTCGAATAGACTCGACAATCTCATTACTCTTATTTCGCGTCATGATGTAATACATCCTGCCACTCGGGGTGCCTCTGTAAAGCAACTACAGCATAAGAGCACACCGGAATGAGCTTGAGATGATGGAGTCTGCAATGCTCGACAACAGCTTTTATAAGCTCAGCAGCAATGCCTCCACCTCTATAATCAGGTCTAACCACCGTATGCGTAGCAACCACTTTATCGTCACCGCCATATTCCAATGTGGCATATCCGATTTCCTCTCCTTGGATACTGGCAGTAAATTTAATATCCTTAGAGGTTGTTGTAAATTTAATTTCCGGTCTCATTACATTCTTGTTCATTTAGCAATACTGAAGCTATACGAGCCTGGGCCTCACGTGCAGTATATTGTATATTCATGGGATATATCCCCATCTCCTCCATACGGATTTGAGGATGTATGGTGAGAATAAGCTTATGAGGACGAGGTGATATCTTCCCAATAGGTAATACATTAAAAGAACCGTCGATAGAAATGGGTACAATAGGCACCTGAAGTTCATTAGCCATAACAAATGCTCCTTTCTTGAACCTAATCATACGTCCCGTCTTAGTGCGACTCCCCTCGGGAAATATAAAAATAGAAGTGTTTTCTGCAAGCACTCTTTTGGCTGCTATCATTGTATTGTTGATAGATGATCTCTTATGGCCATCGACAAATATAAATCCTGCTGCTTTACAGGCAACTCCCACGAAAGGTATCTTTTTGATGCCTTCTTTCATGACCCACTTGAACCGTATACCAAGATATCCATACATCATGAATATGTCAAATGCACCTTGATGATTAGCAACAACAACATAAGGTCCTTTTTTATCCTTTAGATTTTCCTTACCACGGATTTCTATGGGACAAAGCGTGAGCCATAGTGCAGCTCTGGACCACACCATCCCCGGATAAAAACTAAACCACTTACTTCCGCCCAGGGTGCAACCTATAAAAGTCACCAAAGCACAAAGCATAGTAAGCACAAAAAAAACAGGAAAGACAATAAGCCAAAAATATATCAGATACAATACTCTTAACATATTATAGATAGTTCATTATTAATATAAGCAAAGTTATAAAAACAATGGATATTTATTGATCATTGCTGATCATTGTTAGGTATCAAATTCACTACAGACGGATTTTTCATACAGAAAACCATTCATTCTTGCACTCAGAGCAAATAAATTAGGTATTTGCCCTATTTTGGGGGTACTGGAAATAGTAAATATAAAGTCCTTAGAGCAAGAAATTTGGGCGATGGCAAAGAGAAAGAAATTTTGTAAACAATGGTGGTGATATCTGTATATAAATGTAAATAATAGATAAAATAATTTGTTTTTGTGAGAGCAATTGTTATCTTTGTAATAAAGACATTGAGTTATAGCAAGCCGCGTTGTCGATCTGGGAAACTCATCAGTATTTTAATTCCGAGGCATAAAGCCGATCCATTAATGGCGGGCCGCAATTCTTTTGAATATGTCTTTCGGGGCACAGCGGATTACAAAGGTGGTGACGTCCTCAAATCCTATCATTCGGAGTTTACGCAATCTACGCGCGGCTTCTTTTATTTTTATTCCAAGAGAATAAAAGAATGAGCGACTAATCTGTTCTAGACAGATTAGTCGCTTTTGCTTATAGATTCCTCTGTTTATTCAATCTCGGTCTATAGCTCCTCTATTGTTTGATATACTTCAGATATAGCATTTTACTTTTACAAGATGAGACTGTTGCAAAAGTCAATAGTCTCATGGATTTTGGAGGCAAAGCCGACAAAAGACACTTTGACCGGGCAGAGAAGGTAAAGTGCAAGGCGCTAAGAGTGAGTGCACAGGGAGTTTACTTCAGGTAAATGACCAAGCGAGAATCTCGCAAGCAACGAAGCAATTGGCCTGCTATGCAACGGTCTCAAGATATACTCTCGGCCTAATCAAATAAACAATAAAAACAGCATCCTGAGGGTGTAACCCATACGAATGCTGTTATATTGATATGATAATGTAGTATGCGTTCCTTAGCGAAGTCTATTGGAAGCTCTTACAAGCGCTTCATCAGCTCCTATATTTCTTACTGCCAAATATAAGCTTACAATACTAATAATAGGAATGGCCAGCCAAAATTTGATACCGAAGGAGCCTTGTATGGCTTGAGTAAAACGATATGAAATAATGCCCGCATAAATAATATAACCTATTATAACCAAGATGTTGAATATACTTATTCTTATTTGTAACACCCTTTTCTTGTATAGAAATATGGTGACAAAAGATAGAAGTACAATGATAGCATCAAGTACAAAAAGTGCCCATGTAGATTGTACAATCTGCCCACTAGCACTATTGTGAATCCCTATTGCATCCAACACGTAGCCGGTACCTGTAGGGTCAATAAAAAGAGCAATAGGAAAAAACAGCAAGAGCGTCATCAGAGCTCCGGCAAGTAATAACCACAATGTCTGAACTCTCTGCCACATAAGTTAGATCTTTTTAGCTTTTCCCGGCATGCTATAATAAAGCATACCCTCCTCATATTCTTTTGCAGCGATCAGTGTAGGCTTGGGAAGCTTTTCATAAAAACGTGAGATTTCGATCTGTTCACGGTTTTCAAAGACTTCTTCCAAACTATCGCTATAAGATGAGAACTCCTGCAACTTGCGTTCTAGATCGTGCTTCATCTCCTGGCTAAGTTGATTTGCTCTCTTAGCAATGATCATTACAGTTTCATATACATTCTCAGTATCTTCACTTAGTCTGACCATATCACGGGTTACCGTGTCTTGGGGAGCATTGATTTTCTTGTAATCCATCGGTGTATTATAAAAAAACTATTTTGTTTAATCTACTTTTACAATTCTTTTCTTAGTGTCATCATAAAGCTTTTGGGCTTCTTTGACGTACTTACCCTTGGGGAAACCATTGATATATGTGTAGTATTGGTCTACTACATCACGATATCTTTCCTGCATTTTATCTTGACGGCTATAGAGAGCTTCTTGATATTTGGCTTTGAGCATAATAAATACCAAATCATCCTTATATTTTGAATAAGGGTAATCTTCAATAGCTTGCTTGGCCGTCACCACACACGAGCGATAATTATTACCCATATAAGGGCCTAAGTTGTAATATAACTTTGCAGCCAAATATTCCTTGTATGCAAGTTTGTCTTGCATTTCGTAAAGCATATTGGTAACTTCCTTGGCATATTTGCCTGTAGGATAGTTTTCAAGATATGAGTTCAACTCTTTGATAGCATCATAAGTCGCTGTCTGGTCAAGACGAGGATCGGGAGATACTTTATATAACCCCTCACCAGCCTTGTACAAAGCTTCCTCTGCTTGTGCGTTTTTGGGATAGGTTTTGTAAAACTGCTGAAAAGTAAGTGAAGCATCAGCTTCTCTATTCATATTATAATATGAGTCTGCAAGAAGGAATAAGGATGGAGCCCCCTCCGAGGAGTTGCTATATACCGGCACTACTTCTTCCAACAAAGTGGCAGCGCGAGAATATTTCTTCTCATTATAGCACTTCTTGGCGTAAGAATATTTTTCGCCAATATCCCCTGACTTTTGCAATTGGGCATATTCTCCACATGAACCTAATAACATAGGAACCATGCAGAAAATTAAGATATGTTTTAATCTCATATATAATAATTCGAATTCGACCTAATATCCAATTAGTTTACAAAGTTAGTATTTTCATTTAAAATAATCAGAATAATATTCACTTACTCTAATTATTCATAGAACGAATCTAACTTCTCTTTATTACTTTTGTAGTCAGATTATATACACATATTAATAAGTATGGAACAATTGACACTTACTACCCCATCACTTCTTTTTTCAGCAATATCACTTATCCTGCTGGCATATACCAATCGTTTCCTTTCGTACGCCCAGCTTGTAAGAAATCTGCAATCGGAACATGAAAACAACCCCAATGCCAAAGAAACTTCTTTGCTCCAGATCAAAAACCTTTTCAAAAGATTACAATTGGTAAGAGCAATGCAGCTATTGGGTATCGGCAGTCTTCTCTTTTGCGTAGCAGCTATGCTTTTTATCTATATTCACTGGGATACACTTGCCGACTGGACTTTTGGTTCGGGTATGATATTATTGGCTCTTTCATTGTGTGTGTGCATATGGGAAATACAGATTTCCGTAGAAGCGCTGAGTATCAACCTGGAAAGCCTGAGAAAAGGACGCTCGTTAAAGTAAATAGTGCATAAGATTACTAAAAAATTTAAAGTGACTATTTGGTAATATCAAGTTTTGTACTATCTTTGCAATCGCAAATGAGGGTAACACCTCGGCTTTGCTAAAAGGCCGGCCCATTCGTCTATCGGTTAGGACGTAAGATTTTCATTCTTGAAAGAGGGGTTCGACTCCCCTATGGGCTACAGAGTAAAATTATAAAAAAAGAAACTTCAGAAATGGCAAACCATAAGTCATCTATTAAAAGGATTCGTCAGACTAACGCTCGTCGTCTGCATAATCGCTATTATGCGAAGACCACTCGCAATGCGGTTAGAAATTTCCGTGCGCTGACAGACCGTGCTCAAGCTGAGGAAATGCTACCAAAGGTGGCTTCTATGCTTGACCGTTTGGCTAACAAAAACATTATCCACAAGAACAAAGCTGCAAACTTGAAATCAAAGTTGTACAAGACTTTGAGCAAGATGGCTTAATTCGTTGAGACACTCGCAACTTATATAGTTGCTTAGGCCGGCCCATTCGTCTATCGGTTAGGACGTAAGATTTTCATTCTTGAAAGAGGGGTTCGACTCCCCTATGGGCTACCTTTTAAGGAAAGATGATTGTAATAAATCGTTTTTCCTTTTCTTGTTTATCTCCTTCCAACCTAAACCTTATCATACAAACCTTAGAGTTAAAAAAACGTCCTGCATGAGACTGTTGCAAAAGTCAACAGTCTCATGGATTTTGGAGGCAAAGCCGACAAAAGACACTTTGACCGGGCAGAGAAGGTAAAGTGCAAGGCGCTAAGAGTGAGTGCACAGGGAGTTTACTTCAGGTAAATGACCAAGCGCGAATCTCGCAAGCAACGAAGCAATTTGCCTGCTATGCAACGGTCTCTGCATGGGATTGTAATATAAAACTCTATTGGCATACTAAAGAAGGCTACAGACAGAGAAGGCTGAAAGAGAAAAGATTATAAAAAATGATGCATATATCCTGAATCTTTCCTTATTATAAAGAATATCAGAGTAATACTATTTATATATAAGCATCTTGTTCTTTATTGCAAATACTTGAGGCAATAGTAAGACTTGGCCAAAGCAAGTATCAGAAAATTATTCATCTTGTCCCCCAAAGACTCTGTACACAAGCTTATCTGTGAGCCTGCAAAATAGATTCTGCAAGTTATTTCCTACCGATGGGCTCATTGATGTTTCAAAAAGGATTTTATGAAACAAACTGTAAAATGAACTTTTTACCTATATCATGTGTATATTTGTAGACAAGATATATTAAAGATATAATACACGGAGTGAACCAATCCGACTCATCATTAGCCATACTCATTCTGAACATGGGGTCTCCTCGATCACCCCATGTCAAAGATGTAAAGAAATATCTCACAGAATTTCTGTGTGACAAACGTATCATAGGACTACCCTATCTACTCAGACAAATACTGGTCAGGAGCATTATAGTACCCAGAAGAGCCAAATTCTCAGCGGGGAATTATAAAAAGATATGGGACGATAATAAGAAAGCTTTTCCTCTCATTACCTGTACCGAGAGTATTGCCTCCAAACTTGAGGACAAACTTGGTATCCCATGCCATGTAGCCATGCGTTACGGATCGCCGGGAATAAGGCATGCAATCAAAGGACTGGCAAGACAGCAAAATCTCAAAAAACTTATTGTACTGCCATTATACCCTCAATATGCAATGAGCAGTTACGAAACCGTAGTGGAAAAAGTACACAAAGAAGTCCGTAGGATAAACTTTGGCCCTGAAGTAGAAGTAATACCTCCATATTATGCTCATAAGGCATACATCAGAGCAGTGTCAAAGACTATCGAACCTTTCCTCAAAAGACAACCCTTTGACAAGATTATCTTTTCATTTCACGGCATCCCATTGACTCAACTGCCACCCGAGTGTCGTAAGAATTATGATACAAAGAACAATCATCACTGCTGCGAATCTCAAGGAACAGAACACACGAAAGAAACTCTTTGTTATCACAATCACTGCTATACTACTGTACAATATGTGGCAAAAACTTTGGGACTGAAAAAGGAACAATATGAGCTGGCTTACCAATCTCGTTTAGGCCCAACTCAATGGCTCACCCCTTATATGGACAAAAGGATGGAGCAATTACCGGGCGAAGGCATTAAAAGAATCCTTACCGTATGTCCGGGATTTATTTGCGATTGTCTCGAAACCTTGGAGGAAATAGCAGTCACGGACAGAGATCTGTTTTTGAGCCAAGGAGGAGAAACATGTACTTATATACCTTGCCTCAACGACACAGATGAGTGGATAGAGGCTATGCGGTCAATATTGCACCCTTACCTCTAAGATATAAAGGCAATACCACCGCTGGGTGGTATTGCCTTTATATCTTAATTGCGATTTAGAGATATTCTTTTGCTGAGACTTTTGCAAAAGTCAACAGTCTCATGGATTTTGGAGGCAAAGCCGACAAAAGACACTTTGACCGGGCAGAGAGGGTAAAGTGCAAGGCGCTAAGAGTGAGTGCACAGGGAGTTTACTTCAGGTAAATGACCAAGCGCGAATCTCGCAAGCAACGAAGCAATTTGCCTGCTATGCAACGGTCTCTTACTATACTTTTTTGAGATAAACAGAAAGTGAACCATCTGCCACATGGAATACACCATTGCCATTTTCATCAATGGTAACTTCACAGTCTACATGCCCAAGCTTGTCATACCAAACACTCCCGGCATAGTCTTCCCCTACAAACATAGTCTTCCTTCCGCCTATCTGATTACTCATAATCACTACACAGCCATCAGGGTGATGCTCATCGCCATGACGCACCCAGCCTACCACATGCTCATGGTCAAAATAGTCATCTTGTTTACCATAAGCAAAATCACGGCGGACATCCAGCAATTGATCTATAATCCACTTCATCCCTTCTATAGGATGTTCGCCTCCAATGCCGTAATAATCACCATAAAATATACAGGGGTACCCATCTTTGCGCAACAAAATAAGAGCATATGCCAAAGGTTTGAACCAACCCTGCACATAAGAAGCGAGCGATTGATTTGGCTGTGAATCATGATTGTCTACAAAAGTAACCACATCTTGAGGGAACTCTGCAAGCACACTATTTGTAAAGATATTACGCATGTCATAGCCTTGTCCATTATCAGAAGCCATTTTCATATTGAAATGTAGCGCTACATCAAAAAGATCTATCTTAAACTCTACCTCCCGAAGGTATTCATCAATAGCCATGCGATCATAATACCAATATTCTCCTACAATATAAAAATCAGGGCCAAATTCTGCATGGATGTGGTTCACCAAGTCACGCACAAACCAATCATTGATATGCTTGATAGCATCAATCCTTATCCCATCTATGCCCGTTTCCTTGATAAACCAACTAACCCAACGCTTCGTCTCTTCGCATACATCAGGATGTTTATAATCAACATCAGTAAACATCAAATAGTCAAAATTTCCAAATTCTTGGCTCACACTATTGTCATTGGGATCAATACCCTTATTATCTCCGAGTATTACATATATGGCAGATTTGCCATTGGCATTATTGAAGTCGGTACCACTAAAATGCTCGCAGCTCCATTGAAATTGTGAGTATTTACCGTTACGTCCGGGGAAAGTAAATCGAGTCCAGCCCTCAATTTCATAAGCATCACTAATACCTTTATTACGATTATTAGGATCTACTTCTATGGCCATGAAGCGTTGTGTCTCATCCCCTCCGGCTTTATGATTCAATACCACATCGGCGTACACAGCGATACCATTGTCATGTAAAGTGGCTATACAATCAAGGAGCTCTTTTTTTGTTCCATACTTTGTACGCACACTCCCTTTTTGGTCAAACTCACCCAAATCATAAAGGTCATATGCTCCATACCCCACATCATTGTTATTGGTACCTTTGTAACAAGGAGGTATCCACACAGCGGTGACACCTATACTCTTGAGATGTTCTGCATCGTCTTTCAGTTTATTCCAGAGCTGTCCGTCATTAGGTAGGTACCATTCAAAGTACTGCATCATGATCCCGTTTGTCCTCATAAGAAATAGAGTATTATAATTCCTTCTATAAACTTATAAGATGAGCATAAAGTTTTACGTCATATTGATTTATTATGCTTTTACAAATGTATCCCCTGAATAGTGACACGATATATTGAGTACAAATCTACTCCCATAGAGCTCCTATATCAAAGAAAAGGAGTACCTTTAACCCATTAGCATAGGTCAAAAACAAATTAAAAACTCAAATTGCATCTTTTTTTCTTTAATTATTATTCCAATTAAAGGTAATTAGGTATCTTTGTAACGTTTTTATGAGGCTCATCAATCTAATATCTGACTCCATAAAAACAAAGATTAAACGGTAAAGTAAGGTATAAGTAAATACTATTAACTTAATATTATATTTCTATGTGGCTATCTAACTCTTCGATCGGGAGAAAACTTGTGATGAGTATTTCAGGACTCTTCCTCATTGTTTTCCTCGCATTGCATGGCACACTCAATCTGATGGCAGTATACGATGCTGCGCATATTGAGAATGGACAATTCACAACGAATATCTATAATGAGGTATGCGAAGTGATGAGTACCAACCTTCTCATACAGATTATGGTACCTGTATTGGCATTTGGTTTTGTTATTCACATTATCTATGCCTCTATACTTACTGTACAAAACCGCAAAGCTCGTGGCAATGACCGCTATGCCTCTTCATCAAAGACAGCAGTACCCTGGAATGCAAAAAACATGTATGTCCTCGGTATTATTATCTTAGGCATGATCGTGCTACATCTCTTCCACTTCTTCCAGCACATGCAGCTCAAAGAATGGCAAGGCAAAGAAGCAGCCTTGGGATTCAATCAGATCGTAGAAGTGTTTTCTAATCCCTACATTGTTGTGGCTTACCTCATCTGGTTCGTTGCGTTGTGGTATCACCTTACTCACGGTTTCTGGAGTGCCTTACAGACTATTGGTTGGAACAACCAGATTTGGTACAAGAGACTCAAGGTAATCGGTGTTATCATCTCCACCGTATTGGTACTCAACTTTGTGATCGTTGCCGTTTATTTCGGTTTCTTCTATAACGGGCCTATCTATCCTCACGAAGGAGCGGTAGAAGCTATTGAGCAAACAGTATCTTCTCTGTTATAATGAAGAACCTTAATCTAACAAAAGAATATTAATTATGAGCCAGATAAATTCAAAAATCCCTCAGGGCCCTTTGGCCGATAAGTGGACCAACTATAAAGACCATCAAAAGCTGGTTAACCCGGCAAACAAACGTCGCCTCGACGTTATCGTTGTAGGAACGGGTCTTGCAGGAGCCTCTGCGGCTGCCTCACTTGGCGAACTCGGATTCAATGTATATAACTTTTGCATTCAAGACTCTCCCCGCCGAGCACACTCTATTGCTGCTCAGGGCGGTATCAACGCTGCAAAAAATTATCAAAACGATGGTGACTCTGTCTATCGTCTGTTTTATGATACTATCAAGGGAGGTGACTACCGTGCACGTGAGGCCAATGTATACCGCTTAGCTGAAGTATCTAATGCTATCATTGACCAATGTGTGGCACAGGGCGTACCTTTTGCTCGCGAATACGGTGGACTTTTGGACAACCGTTCTTTTGGCGGTGCTCAGGTATCCCGTACATTCTATGCTCGTGGCCAAACGGGACAACAACTCCTCCTCGGTGCTTACTCCGCTCTTAGCCGTCAGGTAGGCAAAGGTGCCGTAAAGTTATTTACTCGCCACGAAATGCTTGACTTGGTAATGATAGATGGGCGTGCCAGAGGTATCATAGCTCGTAATCTTGTTACCGGCAAAGTAGAGCGCTTTGCTGCTCATGCTGTAGTAATCGCCACAGGGGGATACGGTAATGCTTTCTTCCTTTCGACCAATGCTATGGCATCTAACGGATCTGCCGCATGGCAATGCTATAAGAAAGGGGCTTATTTCGCCAACCCTTGTATGGCTCAGATTCACCCTACTTGTATACCTGTACATGGTGAATCACAATCTAAATTGACCTTGATGTCAGAGTCGCTGCGTAACGACGGACGTATCTGGGTGCCTAAGAAACTTGAAGATGCCAAGAAACTCCAAAGAGGAGAGATGCGCCCCACCGAGATCAAGGAAGAAGACCGAGATTACTATCTCGAACGTCGCTATCCGGCCTTTGGCAACCTTGTACCTCGTGACGTGGCCAGCCGTGCTGCCAAAGAACGCTGTGATGCAGGCTTCGGTGTAAACAATACCGGTCTTGCGGTATATCTTGACTTTGCAGATGCTATCAACCGCCTTGGAAAGAACGTAGTAGAAGCTCGTTACGGCAACCTGTTCCAGATGTATGAGAAAATCACCAACGATAATCCATACGAAACTCCGATGATGATATTCCCGGCTATCCACTACACCATGGGTGGTATTTGGGTTGATTACGAATTGATGACCTCTATCCCCGGTTTGTTTGCCATTGGCGAAGCCAACTTCTCCGACCACGGAGCCAACCGTCTTGGAGCATCGGCTCTGATGCAAGGATTGGCTGATGGATACTTTGTTCTACCATATACTATTCAGAATTATCTTGCGGATCAGATCCAGGTACCTCGCTTCAGTACAGACCGTCCTGAATTTGACAAAGCAGAAAAAGATATGCAAGAGCGAATCAACAAACTGATGAATATCAAGGGTACACGCTCTGTAGATAGCATCCACAAATCTCTGGGTCACATCATGTGGGATTACGTAGGTATGGGACGTAAGGCAGAGGGTCTGCGCAAAGCCATACAAGATATCAAAGAACTTAAAAAGGTATTTTGGAGCGAAGTGCGTATCCCCGGTGAAGCTAACAGCCTCAATGTGGAATTAGAAAAAGCTCTTCGTTTGGCCGACTTCATCGAGATCGGTGAGCTTATGGCTCATGATGCTCTCGACCGAGAAGAGAGCTGCGGTGGTCACTTCCGTCTTGAGCATCAAACTGAAGAAGGAGAAGCTCTTCGTCATGACGATCTCTTCTCTTATGTATCATGTTGGGAGTATCAGGGCGACAATAATGATCCTGTAATGTACAAAGAACCTCTCGAATACGAATTCGTGGTTCGCCAGCAACGTAATTACAAGAACTAACCATTTAAGAACAGAGCAATAATGGATAAGAATATTAATATAACACTTAAGGTTTGGCGTCAAAGAGGTCCTAAAGAAAAAGGAGCTTTCGAAACCTATAAGCTTGAAAATATATCACAGGGAAGTTCATTCCTTGAAATGCTGGACGTACTCAACGAAAAGCTGATCTCTGAAAACAAAGAGCCGGTTGTATTTGATCACGACTGTCGTGAGGGTATATGCGGTATGTGTTCGCTTTATATCAACGGACATCCCCACGGACCTGATGACAGCATCACCACTTGCCAGTTACACATGCGCCGCTTTGATGAAGGAGCTACTATTACCATTGAGCCATGGCGATCAGCAGGATTTCCTGTTATCCGTGACCTCATGGTAGACCGTACCGCTTATGACAAGATCATACAAGCAGGCGGATTCGTATCAGTCAATACCGGAGGTATTCCTGATGCCAATGCGATCCCTATTTCAAAGAAGAATGCTGACCTTGCTATGGATGCTGCGGCATGTATAGGATGTGGTGCGTGTGCTGCAGCTTGTAAAAATGGCTCGGCTATGCTATTTGTATCAGCAAAGGTAAGTCAACTCGCTCTCTTACCACAAGGACGCGTAGAAGCTTCTCGTAGAGCAAAAGCTATGGTAGCAAAAATGGATGAACTTGGATTTGGTAACTGTACCAATACTCGTGCATGCGAACTGGAATGTCCCAAAAACGTTTCAATCAGCAACATTGCACGCCTAAACAGAGAGTTCATTATAGCAAAGTTTAAGGACTAATTCACCGAAAGGTTTTAGACCAAATATTATTCAAAGCGTTATGCTCCGACTATGGGCATAACGCTCTTTTCTTGGGGATAAATGATGGAATTATTAACCAATGGAGACCGTTGCATAGTAGGCAAGTTGCTTGCGAGATTCGCGCTTGGTCATTTACCTGAAGTAAACTCCCTGTGCACTCACTCTTAGCGCCTTGCACTTTACCTTCTCTGCCCGGTCAAAGTGTCTTTTGTCGGCTTTGCCTCCAAAATCCATGAGACTGTTGACTTTTGCAACAGTCTCCAATGCTTTTTCTTTCGATACTATTCCGGAAAAGGGTAGTATCCAAACATAATAAGTTTTCACTCGGTTTTGTATAAGTCCCGAGAAATTACTTTTATTTGTTTTATATGTAATATCCTTATTTTATCTTTGTTTCTATTGAGTATAATAGTCAATCTCCACAACCTGCATAATATGCTTACTGACTGAAGTTCGGAGAAGAGCATTGAATGGGGTGATGAATATGATTTCCAAGACTTTTATACAAGGGCATATATACATAGGATTACTTTTTCGTTTGTTAAATTTAGTATTCTTCTACATTTTAATATCACATGAAAACACATCATCACTTTAATAGTATTTTCATCACTGTTTGTGCTCTTTTATTTCCACAAGCACTGCATGCACAGAGTGTACAAACACTGGATAGTGCCTATATGAAGATAGCATATAAGTATGAAAGGACACGAAAACCGCCTCGAGTAAGGCCCCTTACAGATCAGCTTATTTTGGCTATTGGTAAGGACGTTTCAGTATTTTACAGCCCCTTGACATTTGAGATGGATACTCTAAATGCATCCCCAAAAGGAGAAGAGATATTCATGAAACGTTTTAGTGATGCTTTTGATAAGGGAATTATTTTATCAAAAAAATACATGACTTATATTTTCAAAAACTATCCTCACGGAGCTGTGACAGTGACGGACATCATCAATACTGATGCCTATCTCTATGAAGATAAACTAAATGATCAAAAATGGCATATCGAAGATAGCACTAAAAGCATTCTGAACTATGAGTGCCAAAAGGCTACATGTACTTACAGAGGAAGACAATGGACTGCATGGTTTGCTCCCGAAATACCGATTGGCAATGGACCTTGGCTTTTGGGCGGATTGCCGGGTTTGATCATGGAAGCATACGATAGTGAACGCTTGTATGTTTTTACTGCCGTAGGACTTGAAAAGGTAACAGACAATCCCATAGTCATCATCCGTAACCCCAATATGAAAGGATACGTCAAGACTACCCGCAAAGAATTTCTTAAAGGCAAGGAACAATACACCAAACATCCTATGGCTCACATCGAGGCACAACTGGGGATAAAAATTGGCGATGAGTCACCAAATCAAGAACAGTACGAGCCAATAGAGTTCTTAGAGAAATAAAATATCTACAATGAGACACCACGTAGTCATTATCTTTTTTGTATCACTTCTATGCGCATGGGCTGGCAATGCACAGACTACCCCATTACACGGAATAGTAAGCAGGGCTAAAGACAAAAGTCCTATTGAGGGGGTCATGGTAGTATTGCAGACCCGTAATCCCACTAAAATAATAAGTTATGCTGTGAGTAATGCTGAGGGTGAATATAGCATTCCGTTTATTCCAAGTAATAAACAGTACCAACTCAAATACTCCATGATGAGCTTTGAGACTGTCACGCAACTGGTCTCGAAAGATCGTGATACATATAACGTGGAAATGAAAGAAAAAGCTATTGCACTCAAAGAAGTGGTGATCAAATCTAAAAGCATCATGGACAAAGGAGATACTGTCATTTACAGAGTATCAGCATTTGCAGAGCAACAAGACAAATCACTTGCCGATGTCCTTAAAAGAATGCCGGGGATTGAACTTTCTAAATCAGGACAAATCAAATACAATGGGATACCCATCAATAAATTTTACATCGAAGGAAAAGACATGCTGGGAGACCGATACGGTTTGGCAACCAATAATATCAGCCAAGAAGATGTAGCTCGCATAGAAGTCATGGAAAACCATCAACCAATCAAAGCGTTGGCAGATATCTCATTCTCACAAAATCCGGCAATAAACATCCGCCTCAAAGAAAAAGCGAAATCCCGTTATATTATTGTAGCTCGTATGGGAATAGGGTGTACACCTCTACTTCATCAGGGGGAAATATCTTTGATGCGCTTCAAGAAAAACACTCAAACACTAAACACCTATAAAACAAACAATATCGGTAAAGATGTAACACATGAGACAAGTAATCAAGAAATAAAAGACATGTCTTCCTCCTTCGGAAACAACTATAGACTGAGAGACTACCTGCATACCCAACCTTCGTTATTGACAGATCTTGAAGAAAACCGTAGTTTGTTCAATAATTCGCATGCAATTTCTACAAACAACTTATGGGGTATGGGGAAAAACAGTAATCTCTCTTCTCAATTTACTTATATTCATCATAGATACAATACTGATAGGCAGACCGACGTGACTGACTATACCGTAGACTCTACTATCATCACCGAGAATAAGGAACACGGATACAGTACGAGCAATAAGTTCACCGGTGATCTGATATGGGAAACAAATAGAAGTGAATATTATCTAAAAAATAAGTTTTCTACAGATATAGCCTCTAATCGCACAAGCATAGAGAATGAAGGAACCTATAATAACACCCAAACAGCATCTTTACCATCCATATACTTGATAGATGATCTACATCTGATAAAACGAATTGGCAATAGATACTATACTTTACGGTCATTTAATCGCTATGAAAACAAGCATCACAGGTTGAATATAAGCCGTAGATATAGTGATGTTGATCAAGACATCCAATCCAAAGTATTTTTTACCAATACGCATACGCAATTGGCTTTTTACTTCAGTCCCTTTACTTTATCTATGAAGGTTGGTGTAATAGGTGTATACCGGCATATTAACAGCATGGCTCATGGTTTGGAAAACACGGTACAGTTGCCAGAAAATAATCTATCTATGGAATACCTGCATCCTTACATCTCACCTGAAATATCTTATAAAAAAGGGGAATTAGAGATAAAAGGGACATTGCCTCTCAGCTATGCATCTTACAAATATCATGAACGAGCAGAAGACATAAGGCTCAATCACCAAAATATATACTTTTTTCCCGGTCTATTTATCCGTTACTTCTACTCTCCTCACTTAAATACATCTCTTTCACTAAATATAGGCAAACAACTTCCGGACGAACAAGGAATTTACAAAGGGGCTATTTTGAGCAATTACAGAAATATATTTACGGGAATTATGGATTTTCATACAGGATATGATAAGCGTGTGAGCTGGAATGTATCCTATAAAAACATACTCAAATCCATCTTTGCCAATGCAGGAGTGAGCCGGAACATCTCTTCTTATCCCTATGTAGCTAATAGGAAATTCAAACATGAATATATAATACACGATTACCTTCGCAAAGATAACAATGTAAAGACTTGGATAATAAATGGAAATATCAGTAAAGGGGTGGAATGGCTAAACGGATTTGTATCACTCGCTGCCGATGGGTTGAAATCCCAAGGTTCATCATTCCAAAATAATTCCTTGTATCACTATACGTCACGAATCTATAATATAACACCCAAAATAACAAGCAGACTGAATAGATGGTGCAATCTGACTTATAGCCTTTCTTATTCACAAAATAAAATGACTATTGCCGAACTCAATTTGAGTAATACATTCAATAGAATATGCGGGCAATTCACCCTTGGTATTTCTCCTACAAAAAGTTTGACGGCACGTTTGACAACGGAACACTACCATAACGAATACATAATAAATCAATACAAACATTTCGTATTTACAGATATCGACGTGACTTACAGCCTCCATAGTGGAATAGAGCTTAACCTTGCCGTGAATAACTTATTAGGCCACAATACTTACGACTATACCATCATGGGGAATCTGACTAAAACACAAACCATATATCAAATACGTCCTCGCAATGCTATGGTCAGTATATACTTTAAGTTGTAAGCTGTTAGACAGACGGGAATGGTACGCCCCTGGTAGTCCCACATATCTTAAAGAAAGTTGATAAACAAAATCACCCGCATAAGATTATGGAAATATCAGGGGGTAGTCCTAATGTTTCGTAATGAGATAAAGCCACTTCATCTGCAACGCCCTTACAAGGATCCGCAGATATCTTTACTTATCCTTGTAGAAAATAGCAGCTGGCTTGTGGAATATAAATGGAAGACTGAAACTTGCTTTCTTAGGATTACCGCTTTCGTCCAATGCCGGAAGCCATTTGGGCATCAGAGATATTACCCGTAAAGCTTCATTGTCCAAAATAGGATCTACAGAATGTGCCACTTTAGCATTAGTGATAGTTCCATCAATATTAACATCAAACTTTACAATAACCTGACCATATAACCCTTTTTCTTTGGCCTGATCAGGATATTTGATGTTTTGTCTCATAAACTCCATAAGCGCTTTGTTGCCACCAGGGTACTGAGGTAGAGGCCTTGTGACAGACTGCTGTGCTTGCAAAGTATAGGTGGCTCGAGGTCTTATCTCTTTTTCGCCATTGTACGATGTAGATTGGGCAGCCCATGATGCCCCTACGAACATGAGTACTGCAGACCATGCTTTCATATTAATGTATTTCATCTTCATATCTTTTTTAGTTACCATTCTATTTTTATTTCATAACATTGTATGCACTTATAACGTTTAAAGCAGTAGATATAATATGGATTACTCTGCCAAACTATCCTCAGTATATTTTCCTGTTTGTGGGATTGCTATAATCAAATTTTATATTCATCGTATATTTAGTATTTACCAGCTTACCTTTTTGTACAGCAGGCACAAAGGAAGGCAACAACTTCAATACCCTCAGGGCTTCATGATCCAGCGTAACATCGCCCGATGATTTTTCTATCTTCAAGTCACACACTTTACCCTCTGTATCTACCAGAAACGTGACGGTAGCCACCCCCGTAATATTGTCCCTCAAAGCTCGCTCAGGATACTCTAAGTTCTTATAAATAAATGCAAGTATTCCAGCATCACCACCTGGAAATAGTGGTGTCCTATTGTTTTCGTCCATATATGAATATCTACTTGTCATCGTGGGTTTGTAAGGCCATTGATCCTCTTTATTGCCCCCTTTTTTATAGTCAAAGGTTATAGGCACTACTAACTGGCTCTTAACAGCCTGTCCGTCATAAGAGTCTGGCTCCCATTTTTCAGCTTTCTTTATCACATCCACCAAGGCTCTGTCTATGTAGTCTATGCCTCCACTCTTCAGCACAGTAGTCTCTATCAGATCACCACTCCTGTCAATGACCAATTTCAGCACCACCTTGTATTTCAGCTCACGTTGTATGCTGTCGGGCAGTTTTATGTTTTGCGATATATAGTAGTAGAGCGCTTTCATTCCTCCAGGAAATTTAGCTTTTTTGTCTACATACTCGTATAGTTTATTATCTGAGATACTGTCGGTTATTTTCTCAGTCCCCGAGGCTCTAAGTACGTAGCTCGTGCACTTACCATGATATATATTCAATGTCATGAAGGTGAGTAGCAATATCAGTGTTGTTTTCACGCTGGTGTATATTATAGGTGTTTATTATGTGACCCAAATTTATACAAATATTTCCACTCACGACTCTGATGTACACACGAAAGAGGCACACCATACCCATGGCAGGTGCACCTCTCTACTGTTTTTTATGGAACGATACTATTATTTTTTGTTCAGCATGAATACTACAGGCATCGTATACCTCACACGTACAGGTTTACCATTTTGTTTTCCGGGAATCCATTTAGGCATCGCTTTGATAACGCGCACCGCCTCTGCATCTAAAACAGGATCTACTCCTCGCGCAACTTCGATATCACTTATACTACCGTCTTGATTTACGATATAGCGAACTATTACTTTTCCTTGAATATTTGCCTTGATTGCTGTTTCGGGGTATATCATTGTATTTGCCATGAATTTATACATCTCACCTGTTCCACCGGGAAATAGGGGTTGCTCATCCACAGCTTCAAAAACACCGTCGGACTTAGTCTTTGCTGTAGCGTCTTTAAAGACTTTTTCTTGCTTAGTATTATTCAACTTATATACTACAGGCAAGGCAAATTTACATCTTACAATCTCTCCTTTTTGTTTACCGGGCTTCCACTTAGGCATCCCTTCAATCACACGCAGAGCTTCTTTATCCAAGGATGTATCCACACCTCTCGCGATATTAATATCAGACAAACTACCGTCTTTATTTACAATGAATGTTACTACAACCTTGCCCTGTATATTTTTCTTTTGCGCATCAGCGGGATATTGAATATTTTTCGCCAAATATTTCATCAGTGCTGCTTGACCTCCGGGAAAGCTTGGTAACTGCTCTACTACGGTATACACTTTATCATCCTGAGGAGTCTGAATTTGCAAGAGTGGATTCTCGTTAGCACTCGTAAGTGTTTCTACCGATACGTCAGGAAAAATATTTTCCGTCATAGACATAGGTGCCTGCACAGGCTCGGCTTTTGCCAAAAAGAGATTTCCTGCCGTTATAAGCAATGCCCCCATGGGGATGATTGCTAAATACCCTAACTTAGTTATGGAGCGTGAAGCTTTTTTATTCATCATTTCAATTCTGTTTTTCAAGTTTTGTACATCATTATAAGCACTACACAAAGGCATATGAGGTTGGTTGCTCATTGTCATTGTAAGCAATTGGTATTGATATTTCTTTTTGTCAGTACAACTATTTATCACATCCCTATCTGCCAAGTATTCCAGATTCTCCTTTTGATTATTTATGAGAAGATGGGCCAAGGGATTATACCAATTGGCAATCCTAAATAGTTCTGAGCAGCACACATCAATAAAATGGAATCCACGTACATGAGCAGCTTCATGAATAAGGATATTCTGCATCATATCACTATCCTGAGAATGTGGGGATAGAAATATCTTTCCCAGCGTGCTAAAGGGTGAGATTATGCCTTTGCCTTGTAAGAGTTTGACTTCTATACCGTCATGACGGTATAGATAGCGCGAACCTCGGAGTATCTTGTAGAGTGATACTAGCCTAACTGCTAATATTACCGTATAGATAATTATCCCCAACAACCAGACTCCCACTACAATTTGATGAATACTTAGCTCTTGCCACCAATTACCACTCACACTTTGCACTGTTGTATCAATACCCTCCACTTGTGGTATTTCTATTACAGCTTCGGCTCCTGCAGGTACAGGGCGTGACATGAAAGGTAAATGTAAGTTCAGGGGCAAAAGCATACCTAATATCGGCATCAGTACACAACTTGCCATTGCAGTAAGATGATAAAATCGTCTTAACCCAAATTCAGTATTTCGCCTAAACATCAGCCAATCTATAATGTAGAATAGCATGATGCCTACTGTCGATATTAACAAGAGCACAACGGTTGTCTTCATTGAAATGATGTATTATTAGTCTTAGAATAACTTTTTTACAAAGCACGGACAAAAGCCTATCGACTCTCTCCTTTTTCTATTAGATCTATAACTTCACGGAGTTCCTCTGCCGATATTTTACTCTTTGCAACAAAGTGCTGCACAAGCTCTTTGTAACTTCCGGTAAAAAACTGCTGCACCACTCTGCCTACAGTACTCTCAGAATAATCTTTTTCTGTTATCAAAACACTATACTCATAACACCTACCTTTGTGTACACCTCTTACATATCCTTTCGCTTCGAGGTTCTTCACTATAGAAGCTACTGTAGTATAGGGAGGCTTAGGAGACGGCAACATTTGGATGATATCCCTGATTATTCTTACATGACCAGACCAAAAAGCCCTCATTATACTCTCTTCCTGTGGGGTTAATCTTTCAATTCTATCCATATTTGCAAATATTTATTGTAACGTTACATCACAAAACTACGAAAAAAACGTAACAACACAAAGAAAAAAGAAAAATATTTACGAAAAAATAATAGATAGCTATATATCAATGATAAAAACAAATAAAAGAGTTGATAAAAATGAAAAGCTCAGCATCAATTAAGAATGAATAAACAATGGTAAATAGCAAGACATTAGAAACTATTATTTAATTTAATTACCTTTAAAATAATAAACCAAATCATAAAGAATTGGTAGGATATTAAGTAATAATAGGCTTTGTCAAGTTATAGAACTATTGAAGCTTCATGATACTAACTATCCTCAAATAGAAACTCATGATTTTACCTAATTTACAAGATAACCCAAACGAACTCAAGAGTCTCTTAGATTATCATACAGAAGTAAGTAATAATATCAGATTTATAGAGAAGGATCCGATTTCCATACCACATCTATTCACATCTAAGCAAGACATAGAGATCAGTGGGCTTTTTGCCGCAATTTTGGCTTGGGGACAAAGAAGTACCATCATTGCGAAATGCAATGAACTAATGCAACGCATGGATAATAGTCCATATAATTTTATCAAACATCATAGTGAAGCAGACCTCAAAAATCTTTTAGGCTTCAAGCATCGTACATTCAATGATACTGACCTACTCTACTTCATTAATTTTCTAAAGACTCACTATAGCAAATACAACAGTCTGGAAAATGCTTTCCTTCTCGAATCCAATTGCTTCACAATGGAAAATGCATTAAATAAATTTTCGAATTATTTTACAACGTCATCTTACTTTCCAACTCGTACACGTAAACACATCGCCAGCCCGGAAAGAAAATCAGCATGCAAACGACTCAATATGTATTTGCGATGGATGGTAAGAAAAGATCATAAAGGAGTAGACTTTGGTGTATGGTCACGTATTCCCGGTAAAGCTCTTATTTGTCCCATTGATGTACATGTAGAGCGTACGGCTCGCGCACTGGGATTAATCCGGCGTACGGCTATTGATTGGCAAACAGCCATCGAACTTACAAACAACCTCAGGATATTTGATCCCAATGATCCGGTCAAATATGACTTTGCCCTCTTCTCTATTTCTAACCATGGGTTACTATAATCAGACTAAAAGTATTACCCCCTATAATCAACTGCATAGAAAAAAATTACATCTAATATAATCCCCCACACTGCTTCTTCTCTTATTTTCCTTATAGATAAATAGATGTTGTAAGGAACTTTTGTTATTTTTGTTCAAAGCCTTACACACAAGGCTTCATTAGGCGTTAACATACACTTCATAATCACACCACTTATGGAAGAAGAAAAGATTATCAATAAGCTGCCCGAAAACGCTTATCGGGAGCTTAAACCGGGCGAAGAATACAGCCCGATTATGCCTCCCGGAAAAAATCCGTTAGAGGTCACTCCCTATTCTGTTTCGATGGGGATAGTCATGGCTATCATTTTTTCAGCCGCAGCAGCCTATCTAGGACTCAAAGTAGGTCAGGTATTCGAAGCCGCCATACCCATAGCTATTATTGCCGTGGGTGTAGGAAGTCTTTCAGGAAAGAAAAATGCACTGGGACAAAACGTGATCATCCAATCTATCGGGGCGAGTTCTGGAGTTGTTGTTGCAGGAGCCATATTCACCTTGCCTGCTCTGTATATATTGGGGTTGGAAGCTCAATTTTACCAAATCTTTCTATCATCGCTTATCGGAGGATTTCTCGGCATTTTACTTTTGATTCCTTTCAGAAAATATTTTGTCAAAGATATGCATGGCAAATATCCTTTTCCAGAAGCTACTGCCACAACGGAAGTATTAATTTCAGGGGAAAGCTCCGGCAACCAAACGAAATTGCTTGCCATAAGTGGTCTTATCGGAGGTTTGTATGATTTCATAGTAGGGACTTTCGGTTGGTGGCGCGAAGAGGTATCCACCCGTTTTATGGGTTGGGGACACACTATTGCGGATCAATATAAAGTAGTAGTCAAGCTCAATACCAGTGCTGCCGTTTTAGGATTGGGTTACATCATAGGTTTGCAATATGCCGCTCTCATTTGTGCCGGTTCTTTTGTCGTATGGTTTGTGTTGATCCCTTTGATCAGCTACTTTGCTCCGGGCATGGCTACCCCCGTAGGCGAGGGTGTTACGTCTCTTATCGGTAATATGAGTCCCGAAGAGATTTTCAGTAATTACGCACGCCCTATCGGTATCGGTGGTATCGCTATGGCTGGTATCATAGGTATCATAAGATCCTCCAATATTATTGGCAGAGCTCTCAAATTAGCTGTCAGTGAGCTTGGAGGTAAAAAACCGGAAGCTGTAGACGTTGAACGTACTCAACACGACATCACGATGCGTACCATTATGAGTACAGTGCTTGCATGCCTCATTGCAGCTTTGTTCTTCTTCCAATTTGGAGTTTTGCACAACTGGGGATTCGCTATCGTAAGTACTCTCATCGTATTTGTGATCTCCTTCCTCTTCACTACAGTAGCAGCAAATGCCATAGCTATAGTGGGAACAAACCCTGTTTCGGGGATGACTTTGATGACACTCATTCTTACGTCTCTTATCTTGGTAAGTGTAGGGCTGTCAGGGCAAAGCGGCATGATGGCTGCAATGCTCATAGGTGGAGTAGTCTGTACGGCACTATCCATGGCAGGCGGGTTCATTACCGACCTAAAGATTGGTTACTGGTTGGGAACTACTCCTAAGAAACAGGAGAAATGGAAATTCCTCGGAACATTGGTATCAGCAGCTACAGTGGCAGGAGTAATGATCATATTGAACAAGACATACGGCTTTGTAGGAGAAAATGCATTGGTGGCGCCGCAAGCCAATGCTATGGCTGCTGTGATAAAGCCACTTATGGAAGGAGGAAGCACTCCTTGGATGCTTTATTTCGTAGGAGCAGTATTTGCATTGATACTTACGCTGATCAATGTACCTGCATTAGCTTTTGCATTAGGGATGTTTATACCGTTACAACTCAACCTACCTCTTCTCGTTGGGGGTATTATCAGCCACATAGTATCTACACGCAGCAAAGATATTTCACTCAATAAAGCACGCAAAGACAGAGGTACCCTCATAGCATCAGGCTTCATAGCAGGAGGCGCACTCATGGGGGTTGTGAGTGCTATACTCAAATATTTGGAAGTAGACAAGCATGTATTTGCCACGATTTGGAACAAAACGAGTGGAGCCGAGTTGGTTACTGTATTGGCTTATATAGCCATCATTATTTATTTTGTATGGGATTCCATCAAAGCAAAAAAGGATATAGAATAAAACAATGGAACTGAAAGAACGATTTTTGAAATATGTGAGTTTCGATACACAAAGTGACGAAAACTCCACTACATTTCCCAGCACCGACAAACAATGGCATCTGTTACGTTATCTCAAAGATGAGATGGAGCAGCTGGGACTCACTGATGTCACTATCGATAAATATGGATATGTAATGGGATCATTGCCTGCCAGTAAGGGGTATGAAGATAAACCTGCCATTGGCTTTATTTCACACGTAGACACCAGCCCGGATATGAGTGGCAAAGACATAAAACCTCATGTCATAGAGCAATACGATGGTAAGGATATTCAACTCAATCCTAATCTATGGATGAAGGTGGAAGATTTTCCCGAACTGGCAAAACTTGAGGGACACACTATTATCCATACAGATGGTACCACTCTGTTGGGAGCGGATGACAAAGCCGGAGTAGCGGAAATTATGACCGCCATGGAATGGCTTATAAACCATCCGGAAATAAAACATGGACCCATCAAGATAGGTTTTACTCCCGATGAGGAAATAGGGAGAGGTGTAGACTATTTTGATGTAGAGCGATTCGGTGCAAAATTTGCCTATACCATGGATGGAGGATATGAGGGAGAGCTGGAATACGAGAATTTCAATGCGGCAAGTGCCAAGATACACATACAAGGCCGTAATATACATCCCGGGACTGCCAAAGGGAAAATGATAAATGCCTTGCAGGTAGCCATGGATATTCACAACATATTACCGGTAGAGCAACGCCCTGAGTTTACAGAGCATTATGAAGGTTTTTTTCATCTCATAGGACTTGGTGGAGCGGTAGAAGAAGCCAACATGCACTATATCATACGGGATCACGATCGTACGTTGTTTGAGAGTAAAAAAGATCTTATCACTGCAACCGTAGATATGGTAAATAAAAAGTATGGCAAAAGCATCGCTACTCTTGAGCTGAAAGATCAATATTACAACATGAGAGAGATGGTCGAACCTCATCCTGAGCTTATCGAAAAAGCGACAAAGGCAATGGAACGTATAGGAGTAAAACCCCTCATCCAACCCATACGAGGAGGTACAGACGGATCAAGGCTAAGTTATATGGGACTACCCTGCCCCAACCTATTTACAGGAGGAGCCAATTTTCACGGTAAATTTGAGTACGCTTCATACACCACTATGCAGCGTGCCGTAAAAACTATTATTGAGTTGGCTAAGCTCTGGGCTGAATAGGCATATGCAATGTACCATACAAAAGAAACCTTACAGGCTGTTTCATAGCACAATACCTTGAAACAGCCTGTACTCTTATACTCCAACATTTAGCTCTTTGATATTCATCACTTAAATCATGCTCATGGATAGACATATATAAGTCGGGAATAGTATGAGTGCTTCCTCCATTATTAGTTGAAGAAGTAATACGACTACTATACATCAAACCACTCCTCTTATCCATCATCCAGCATATGGAATATTATATTATGAGATCCATATATTTGTGGCATCCTACTGCTGCAAAAGTATCCTATTATCATAGAAATTCTGTTCTATACTCTATGCATTCATTTCTTCGGCACTTTACCCCAATAAAATGGCTCAATCTCTTGACAAAGGGGGGTGTGGTGTTGTATCTTTGTTCTGTACCCAATCACTTTTTATACCGCGTGCAGAAAATATATAAAACAAATAAATACTAACCCGACCGAATGAAAGCTCTACTCCATAGCATAAGATATATAAACATATATTTTTTCAAAATATATGACATGAGCTGATATTCCAACTTACATTTTGTCAAAATCACATCATAAGATAGAAAAAATGAATTGACATAATGTAAAAACCTACTCGCCAACAAAGGAAAAGCCATAAAGAGGAACAAATGTCTTCTTTATGGCTTTTCCTTTGCGGTAGCATACGCACTGCTTTTTTCTTAACTACGCTTTACTATTTTTCTAACTACGTGATGCTATTTTCTTAACTAGGCCATTGGATTTTCTTAGTTAGAAAAATATAGAAACCTAACTAGAAAAATTACATCACGTAGTTAGAAAATTATTGAGAGCTTTTTTTCATTGTTATTGATGTGACAATCAATACCCAAGCCCTGACACCATACTATCAGAAAGAGTCCTACATAAGATAAAACATATCATTTTAATACTTTTGTAGAGATTTTGACAGCATTCTAACATACACATTATCGCAAACTTTTGGTATCCTAAATATTCCAATACATTTAATACAACTCCAATAATTCCCTATAAAGGCGTTGCTAGCAAACAACTATTAATCCAGGAAAAGTTATCTCCAAGCCTCGGGTAGTAAGATATGAAAAGATGTATTAATGGAGACCATTGCATAGCAGGCAAATTGCTTCGTTGCTTGCGAGATTCGCGCTTGGTCATTTACCTGAAGTAAACTCCCTGTGCACTCATTCTTAGCGCCTTGCACTTTACCCTCTCTGCCCGGTCAAAGTGTCTTTTGTCGGCTTTGCCTCCAAAATCCACAAGACTGTTGACTTTTGCAACAGTCTCTAATGGAGTCAAATAAATCATTCGTCTGAAAGGGAAAAGATATCTTTGAGATATACCTTTTTTTGTCTTATCGATAAAGAGATTTTTTATACTATACAGATTAAAATCAACAGAAAAATCAGGGTCGACAGTTTTTCTTTGAATATCTTCCAATTTTTGCCTACCGGCAATACTACTTAGTCAATCTTTATGTACTGTGATTCGATCCTATCTGAAAGAAAAATAGAAGCCAGATCTGAAAACTTTTCGGGGCATTCGGTAGTATAGTAAGTCATGGAACCTTCACGACTAAGCTTGCTATTCATTTCAGGATGTCTATTGAGATAGTCTTCCAAAGACTTAGCTACATATTCCCCCTGTGATATCACATTAATAGTAGGGGTAAGCAAACGCTTCATCTTGGGCTTGAGTATAGGATAATGAGTACAACCGAGTATGATAGCATCAATCATATCATCCTTAGCAAAAAGATTGTCAAGATGTTTGCGAACGAAATAATCAGCTCCGGGACTATCACTTTCACCCGTTTCTACAAGTGGCACCCACATAGGACAGGCTTCTTCGGAAATAATCATATCCGGATAAAGCTTGGCGATTTCTAACTGATAAGAATGCGAGGATATAGTACCGGGAGTACCCAATACTCCAATATGGCGATTAGAAGTAAGCTTGCCTATAGCCTCCACAGTGGGACGAATAACTCCCAAGACCCTCCTTTCGGGATCTGACGAAGCAGGAAGGTCGACTTGCTGAATGGTGCGTAGAGCTTTGGCTGAAGCTGTATTACAAGCCAAAATAACTAAAGGACATCCAAGTTCAAACAACTTACTCACTGCTTGTTTAGTAAAATTATAAATTACGTCGAATGAGCGTGTACCGTAGGGTGCTCTGGCATTGTCACCCAAATAAATAAAATCGTACTGAGGCAAAAGAGTCCTGATCTCACTAAGAATAGTGAGTCCTCCATAACCGGAATCAAATATACCTATAGGTGTTCTGTTCATATAATCCAAACATATTCATAAGGTATTACAAAGATAAAAAAAAGAAAGGGATCACCACACGGGCAATCCCTTTATTCATAAAGGATTTAATCCTATTGAATGATTTTATTTAATCCCCAAAGAAGCCTTAACTTTATCGGTAAGATCTACAGCTGTGCTACCGACATAAAGCATCATCGTAGACTCCATAACATAAGTGCAGGCATTGGCATCACCTACTTTTTTGATAGCATCAGTTACCTTCACTTGAATAGGTCTCAACAAAGTTTCTTGTTGTTTCTGAAGGTCTTCTTGCATCACTTGATAAGATGAAGTAATACGATTTTGGATATCTTGGAGTTCTTGCTCTTTACGTAGACGAATACTCTCCACCAAGGTAGCCTTTTCTTTGGTGAAAGCTTCGGCTTTTTTCTGAAACTCGTCTCTCATGCCATTTAAGTCAGCTTCATATTTCTTGGTCAGTTGTTCCATCTTTGCATTAGCATCCTTCACATCAGGAAGCTTAGCCATAATTTCTTGAGTATTTACGATACCTATCTTTTGTTGCGCAAAAGAGCAAATAGGAGCAATGGCCATAATAAGAGCCAAAAATAACTTTTTCATATTGATTTAATTGATTTATAATATTCTTCTAAATACTGTGTTTATATGAGATCAGCCAAAACTGTCTCAAAGATAAGTTTTTTATTTATTAATACCCAACTTTGCCAACACAGAAGTGCTGATATCTATCGAGGGATCAGCATAAACAATTTTGGAAGAAGAGCGATCAATAATCATCATCAGTCCATACTCTTTGGCCATGGATTTGAGAGATTGCCATACGGCATCTTCAAGAGGTTTCATTGCAGCATTACGTTTTTTGACAAGTTCCCCTTCGGGACCAAAAAACTTCATTTTCAGCTCCATGACCTCTTTCTCTTTAGCAACGATCGCTTCTTCACGACTCTTTTTCTGATCAGGAGTGAGAGTAGCCAGATCGGCCTGATACTTCTTGTACATATCTTTGGCTGAGTTTTCCACAGCCTCCAATTGTTTCTGATATGCCGAAGAAGCCTGCTCAATCTGCTTGGTCATTACTTCATAGTTGGGGATACTCTTCATTATATAATCCATGTCCACAAAAGCATATTTCTGGGCCATAGCTCCTACTGCAGAGAAAAAGATCAATACAAATGAAATCAAAAACTTTTTCATAATCAAATGCTTTTAAAGTGTATTCTATTTATATGAGTAACGAAGTTTGTAGTGATTTATTATAAATCACGTCCGAGTACAAAGTGGATATTGCTACCACCTTTTTCCGAATATCCGCGAGGTTTATCGAAACCATATGCCCAGTCAATACCTATGAGTCCCACCATAGGCAACATGATGCGTACGCCTAAACCGGCAGATCTTTTCAGATCAAACGGGTTATAATTGTCCAGCTTTTTCCAGGCATTACCTGCTTCAACAAAAGCCAAAGCCCATATAGTAGTAGACTGCTCAAACACCAATGGATAACGAAGTTCCATGCTCATTTTCATGTATGAGTAAGCATAATCATAGTTGGCACCGGCAATAGATCCGTTTTTATAACCCCTAAGACCTATGTTTTCGTTCATATAGCTACCCATCATACTCGACATCATATCTCCCCCCATATAATATGTGCCAAAAGGAGAGCGCTTATTATTATCGTAAGTCCCTATGATACCACCTTCGATCTTACTCATCAAAACAGGAGTGCGTTTTACTGTCATAGGATTCATGAGAGGTGTAAATACCTTAGCCAGATACTTCCACTTGTGATACTCAATAAATCTGTAGCGATCGGCAAGTGGCAGGTTGGGATCGGCATAGTCTTTTTTATCCCACATGGAATAAGGAAGAGTAGCAGACAATGACACCATAAACTCTGATCCTCTACGGGTATATACAGGATTGTCAGTGGAGTTTCTCATCAAACGCAACTCCAAGTTAAGGTCGTTGGCACTACCTTGATGGAAAGTACCAAAGGTAGGATAGATCCAGTTTTTAAGTTTATAGCGGGTATAGTTGAGGGATGCATACACCTGGAACCAATTGTCAGGCCAATTCAATCTCTTACCATAGCCAATAGACAAACCAAACATCTCAAGGGATTTATCAGGGTCATAAGAGTTTTCCATCAGCTGACCTCCGGCATAATAAGGATTATAGCCACCTCCATAACCACCATAGCCGCCCATACCACCGTAACCACCCATACCTCCATAGTAAGGATTGGTATAATATCCGGAATAGGCCATACTATTGTACAAGTCATTCATTCGCGTATTATAGTATTTCTCATCCATGGCAGTAACCTTGGAATAGAAACCACTAACTTCAAATAAATTAGGGCGCTTGCCTCCAAACCAGGGATCGGAGAAACTAAAGCTAAGTTGCTTATAGTAGCTACCGTTGGTCTGTCCGCTCAGTGAAAGTGTTTGGCCATCACCCTGTGGTATTATACCCTTGTACATGCTGGGGTGAAAGAGGTTTTTGATAGAAAAGTTTGTAAACTTCACACCTACTCTACCTACAAGACCCGTTTGGCTCCATCCGATAGAAAGCTCAAGCTGGTCATTACTTTTGGGCACGAGTGGATACTCGATATCTACAGTACCATCATATGGATCAGGTAATGGTCTAGGCTGAGATTTTTCTGCATCAAAGTGCCCCAACTGATTGATCAGACGATAAGAATCCATCAAATCCTGACGGCTAAACAATTTACCCGGCTTTGTATAAAGCTCGCGACGTACCACATCTTCATACACAAGATTGTTTCCCTTGATAATAACCTTATTGATTGTTGCGGGGTTACCCTCGGTAACACGTACATCCAAAGTAACGGAGTCTCCTTCTACTTTGGTCTCAACGGGTGTAATACGTGAGAATATATATCCATTGTTATAGTAGATATTGGATACAGCATCTTCATCCACAAAAAGACGATCGTTCAATCTTTTCTGATTGTAAACATCACCAGGCTTGATGCCGGCATACTGCTTGAGGAGTTCTGAATTGTATTTTGTATTTCCTACAAACTGAATATCCTTGATGTAATACCGCTTACCTTCTTTGACGTCTATATAGATATCTACAACTTTATTATTTCCGGGAACCGGCACAATAGAGTCATGAGTGATTTCAGCATCTCTATAGCCTTTGGCCTGATATTTTTTGATAATATTTTCGAGGTCATTCTTGTATTCGTCATCAACAAGTTTCTTACTGCTAAATATCTTCCTGATTGAAGACCAGATATGCCCCTTGCGCAAACTAAACATCTCGTTGGTCTTCTTCATCGCCATGCGGAGATCAAAGTCAGACACATGATCATTGCCTTTAAAGAAGATTTCGCGTATTTTAGTTTTATTGTTTTTGTCAATATATATATCCAAATCGACGAAGTTTTCTTCCGATACATTGGGGGTCTCTTTCAGCTCAAGAGACATGCTTCGAAAACCCTTTTCATCATAGTACTTTTTGATAAGGACTTTAGTCCTATCCAAAACATTGGGAGTAAGAGCTACACCTTTGGAGAGACCCAACTTCTTATCTAAATCCTCTTGCTGACTTTTAGAAATCCCATGGTATTTTACGCTGTATATACGAGGTCTTTGCTCCACCTGAATTTGTATCCAAGCTTTGTTACCCACATACTTACTTACGCTGATCTTGACATCCGAAAAATATCCTTGAGCCAACAGCTTGTTTACAGCAGAGGTAAAAACAGGGCCGGGTATTTCTACTTTGTCACCGACATTGATTCCTGAAAGATTCAAAAGCAAAGATTCATCAAAGTTCTTAGCACCCGTAATTTTTACGTCAGCAATGACCTTTGTAGTTGGTCTTGCATAGTCTATTGTAGGGTTATTGATCACACCTTCCTTCTCTTGCTTGATCGAATCAGTCTTCAGCACAGCGTCCTTGCTCAGAGCCTGAGCGCTGAGACCCAAAGAGGAAACACAAAGCGAAACTACGATTAATGAAAACGGTTTGTACATTATATATTGATTTCGATATATTTCGTTACTTACATTCTTCGGCAATTTGCTCGCTCGTTTTCCCGAAGCGCCTTTCCCTTGCCTGATAGTCACAGATCGCCTTTTTCAATTCATCATAACCAAAATCGGGCCAGAACGTATCTGTAAAATAAAGTTCGGCATATGCAGCCTGCCATAATAAGAAATTACTTATTCGCACCTCTCCGCCGGTACGTATAAGAAGATCAGGATCAGGGATCTCAGCCGTATCCAACAAAGATGAGAATAGATCTTCATCTAAAGCATCGGGACTAATCTCACACTTACTGATCTTTGCAGCCAAACGGCATGTTGCATCCATAATTTCTTGACGCGACGAATAACTCAAAGCTACTACAAGATTCAACTTGGTATTGTGAGCCGTAGCATCTTTTGATTCTTGGAGTATCAATTGCGTATCCTGGGGTAACTTTTCAATATTACCTATGGTAAGCAATCTTATTCCATCCTTGATAAGATCCGGAGTTTCTGATGCCACGGACTTCGCCAAAAGATCCATCAGGGCAATCACTTCATCCGAAGGCCTTTTCCAGTTTTCAGTACTGAATGCGTATATTGTCAGATATTTTATACCCAAATCAGAGGCTGCTTTTATGGTATTGCGAAGAGAATCGACTCCCGCTATATGACCTTCACTTCTATGTTTCCCCCTCATTTTGGCCCAGCGTCCATTGCCATCCATTATAATAGCCACATGCTTAGGCACCTTATTCTCATCAAACGGAGAATTGTTTTGCAAATTATCTGTCATGTCAAAAACTTCTCAATACTGTTTTCTATAGTTCCCAAAGCGTTGGTGTCCGCCATAAAGATTTACCTCAATTAGACTTCAACAAACCCGCTTCTGTACAGAACCTCTTATAAATAGCAGAGAGTTTTATAATTATAAAATCATAAAACTCATGTACCGGCTCATCTATAAAAAGTAGATTTTAAAAGACATTTAGTTATTTGATATTTTTAAGTTACCTTTCCAAATATCATTGAAATATTGCCCTGCAGAACTAACGCCCCCAACTAAATACATATTGCTTTGTTCGTCGGCAAAAGCCACTACATTACCTACCCTTGTTCCATATTCATCAAGCTTTGGAAGCATCACGGAGCTTTTTCCTTTTGTCCATGACAAACCCTCATCTTGCGAATAATATACTGTGAGCTTATTCTCTTTGTCAGACCCTGTGTATAAATAAATAGCCTTACCATAAGATGTCACAGACATTTTATATTTTGAAGGCTCTATGGCATCTCCTTTGGATGCTGTATATTCCAACCAATCCAAGCCATTGGTAGTATACCATATCGAACCAACACTTTTACCACCAAGGTCTACTCCACCCAGAGTCCTCACACCATAGCTATTGAATGCCTTTGTAGGTAATGAGGTAAATTTGGTTACCGGATAATTTATCGGGGCTAAAGCACCTCTCGTCAGTTTACCATCTTCAAAATAACCAAAAGTATAGTTCTTACCTGAATTTTGCTCCTTAGCAAGTTCCACTGCCGTAGCAGGCAAGAGAAGCAATATCTTTTCCTTCCCGGTGATTTTATCAGGCATGATTCCCAAAAGAGCTACAGCTTTGACATCTGAGAGTATTTTAAAAGCCTCTCCATTATCAGAAGAGTGTAAAGCTCCTTGGTTATCTACAGCCACAAATTTATTATCTTTTGTCTTAGCAATCTGCTTCACACCTGCAATTCCGGATATTGTTTTGGACTCCCACTTGAGCACATTGGAAAATGAAGCAACTTTCAATGCAGTAGCATTACCTTTTGAGGTGTAGATAAGCACTTGATGGTCTCTCACGAAAGCTTCGCTATAATCTGCCGATGTTTCGGGTAAGTTCTGAGCGTTAAGCTTATTCCAATTAAAAGTCATAGGGTCTGCACTATACTGATTGATCTTGATATCATAAAGTTTCTGATATTTCTGATCAGGTGTCATTACCCTGACTTTCATATTATAGTTCTTATTACCGATAAAAATAGAATCGGTAGGGACATAAGGCTTGAACTCTCCGTCTCCAACAGCAAGTTCTACTTTATCTCCCGAAGCCACGTTGATAAGAAGTGCCACTGAATCGATTTTTTTATAAAAGTCGACAGGAATAGCATTGTAAATCTTATTCTGATCCTGATCTATAGAAAAAAACACTTTATTAAGCTCCAAATCATTCTTTTTGGATAGCTTGAATGATTCCACCTGAATACTCTTAATGGTTACATCTTGAATCTTGGGCGTGTTTTTACTACAACTCGACAGTAAGAAGCTACAACCTACCAGATTAGCCAATAAAAAACAATTCCACTTATAATTTGACTTCATCATAAACACCTTAATTTAAGCAACAAAGTTAGTAAAAGAAAACAAATACTTAACTGCATAACGCCTTACATGGATAAAAAATAAGCTGCCTCATTGATATTTTACAATGAAAAGGCAGCTTGTGATAATATTCAAATACCGGCCACACTCATATGAGCAGGTTATTAGAGAACACCATTTTCTTTGAACACCTTGTATAATTTGTCTATTGCATAGTCCAGTTGTTCATAAGTATGTGTCGCCATCAGTGAAAATCTTATCAATGTATCGTCCGGTGCTACTGCCGGAGATACCACAGGATTTACAAATACGCCTTCATTAAATACGTCACGAGTAATCTTAAATGTAAGGTCATTATCACGTATGAATAACGGAATAATAGGAGTCGAAGTATGTCCGATCTCAAATCCTTGTTCGCGGAATCGTTTGAGACAGTAATTAGTTTTATCCCACAAGCTCTGAATACGCTCAGGTTCACTGAGCATGATATCCAATGCAGCATCAGCCGCCGCCGTAGATGCGGGAGTACAGCTGGCACTGAAAATATAAGATCGGGCATGATGCCTCAAATAATTGATTATGGTTTTGTCCGCAGCGATAAAGCCTCCCAAAGAAGCTAAAGATTTGCTAAATGTACCCATGATAAGATCCACATCATCCGTAAGTCCGAAATGATTACAAACGCCTCTACCATGATCGCCCATTACTCCTAAACCATGGGCTTCATCGACCATAACTGTAGCATTATAACGTTTGGCTAGAGCTACTATCTCAGGCAGATTACATACATCGCCTTCCATACTGAAAACACCATCCACAACAATAAGCTTCACCTTATCAGGATCACATTGCTGCAATCTCTTTTCAAGAGAAGACATATCATTATGCTTAAATTTAAGCTTATTGCTAAACGAAAGACGCATACCTTCAATAATAGAAGCATGATCCAACTCGTCCCAGAGAATATAATCTTCACGCCCGGTGATGCATGCCACGACCCCCAAGTTTACCTGAAAGCCTGTAGAGAATATAATGGCGTCTTCCTTCCCCACAAATTCAGCGAGTCTTTTCTCAAGGGCCAAATGTGTATCCAAAGTACCATTGAGAAAACGGCTTCCGGCACATCCCGTGCCATATTTTTCTGTAGCTTTTACAGCTGCCTCTATCACTTTAGGATGATTCACAAGGCCTAAATATGCATTGGAGCCGAACATCAAAACCTTACGGCCATCGATGACGACTTCTGTGCTTTGGTCACTTTCAATCTTACGAAAGTAAGGATAAATGCCTGCAGCTTGAGCTACTTGTGGGGCATTGTAACGTGACAACTTGCTTTGCAATAACTTCATTTTATCGTTTGTTAAACATTTTGTAAACTTTTTCGGCAAATCGGGTATGATATCATTATCTCGAATTGTGAAGGGAAGACCTTATTACCTATCAAAGCAAATGCTTGAGAAACAGGCGCAATCATCCAAGTCTACAAGTATGCAATATTTTGGATTCAAAAATACACATTTTAAAGCAAAATGTGTATTGCTCTGAGAAATTTTATTATTCAAATTGCTTTTTATGAAGATTTTTAATGAGACAACTCTTAATCTTCATTATATGGCATCCCTTTTACCATTTATGGCTTTGGTTTTGTATATCATTTTGGGATAATGATATCGGGTGCTGTTTGATTTAACAGTAAAATAGTATTTTCTATCCTGGTACTACAGCATGGGCAAGCCACATGCCCCATAACACCACCTCTACACTCACTTTAGTCGAGAGAGACGAATAGTCAAGATATTTTGCACCTACACAATTATTATCTTACACTCCAAGCTTTATCATTATTCAAACAAAAGAACTCCATAGACTTAACTAAGAAAGTAAAGAGGGGCTAAATATTTTTCAAAAGCATGGTTGAGATTTATGTAAAAGGTAACCGGAATAATTCCGGAATATAAAGACTATCTTCCTGATCAGAATAATTTACCCGCACAATGGGTATATACAAAACCGTTTTTATCTCTTCCCACGCTTATTGCCGGGTTGCAAAGATAATAGAAGATATGCAGACAAAAAAGAGAAGAGGAACCCGATGATGATTTTTATCCCCGGCTTCCTCTATAGCTTACTGACTTATGAGTATTTTATTTCCCTAATATATTTCTAATTGCGATGGCACCTTCTTCTCACAAGTCGCTTAATGTAATCAATACTCAACCATAATCCCGTAGCAGAAGCCACAAGCCCGATGATCATAAAAAGCCACATAACTATGGTCCATATCACAGGATGGTTCGCAAGGAAAGAAAAATTTAGGCTGTGGAATTTCCTGAATCTCCACGCATCCTCTCGAGCTGCATTGTCAATGATGCGACATTGTGCTGTCTCAGGATTCACATATAATGTATGTTTATCAGGAGTGTTTACCGACACTCTCACAACAGGCAGGCTAAGCTTACCGCTATGGCTTATATAATAAGCATCATACTTGTCCATCACCCTATAATCATATTTATACTTAGAGCCAAAAACCTTTTGGGCTTCTTGAAGTATAATTTCAGAGCTTAGGTTTAAGCGATTAGGAATCGAGCTATTACCGTCAAAGTAATAATCCTGCTGCGGAGTCATCACTTCTATTACCGGCACATCACCCAGTCCTGTAAAATTAATGCTTTTGACATCAGGGATCATCTTGAGTAAAGCATTGAGATCCGTATGATAGGAGTCGAGACTCAAGGTGTTTCCCGACAGTTTTTCGGTTTTGAACTCTTTGGACTTATTATCAGAGAAATGTATAACCGACATCATCCCGGTAAAAACCCATAAAATAATAAGAATACCACCAACCGTACCAAAGAAATGATGCCACTGATAACGTTTTTTCCTGAATGGAGAATACAAACGCGATGCCTTGGCTCTCTTCCGATTCTTGTAATAAATCTCAATACCGAGATAAAACCCTGTAATAGTCATGAGTGTACCCAGAGCTCCAAGAATTATGATAGTCCAAATCCAAGCCTCACGGTGTTGTCTCAAGAAAGTAAAGTAAACCCAATGAGGTATAGCTCCCAGCCAAGCCCATACACGCTCTTTGTAGGTAGATTCCTGTAAGATTTTTCCGGTATGAGATGATATATACACCCTACGATCTTCATCCCCCGATAGCCTAATCCTATAAAAAGGGAGATCGTCTTTGAGATTCCCAAAAGGCGTCCATTGATCCAGCTTGTTCAACGTATCCACGGCAATCACTTTACTATTCCATCGGGCAGCAACTTGCTCAAGATACGAATAGTTCACCACTATGGGTTCAGGTTTACTTCCCCGCAAGTCCATCTTAATATCATTCCCTTTGGCAGGACTTATGACTATAAGAGGTGAAGCTCCCCCAATTTCTGATCCTTGAATGCGCAAACGTTCTGTTTTCAGAGAATCTCCCCCCATCGTCTTGATAAGTTGTCCCAAACTATCAATCTGAGGCAAATTTGTCCCATTAATTGACTGCAATTGTTGCATCTGCTCTTGATGCGAATAACGAGGGAAATGATGATAAATGAGTACCAACCCGGAGATGAACCAAGCAACAAAAAGAATACTGAGAATAGCCCCTAAGATGCGATGGGTATTAATGATAAATTTTCTCATGGTGAATCTTTTAATTAATAGCGAAATAATATTTGCCGTAAGGCTGTAAGAATCTACAATCAGAACTTACGGCCTTACGGCAAAACCAGACTTTTTATAAAGAGTATTTCAAAGAAACAATGAAATTCGTCGGAGCGTTAGGCATCAATTGATTTTGATTCAATGCTCCTACATAGGTCTTTTTATTCAGGACGTTATTTACATTCACTCCCAAAGTGAAGTTACAGGGCAGTTGGTATTCTGCACCTAAATTGAGTAAGGTATACGGCTCAAAATATAAGTTGTCAGCATATGATCTGTAGATCTTACCTGTATAAGTAAGCGCATAGTTCAATGACAAGCCTTTGATCCATCCCTTATCAAAAGCATAAGAGCCATAAGTGTAGAAATTGTGTTTGGGCACATTGTTCAGAGGAGTGTTCTTTGCTTGGTTGTATTTCAGATATTCATTGTCCTTCATCTCGCCCACCCTAACATCGTTAAGCGCATAGCCGGCAGAAAGACCCAGATTGGGCAGCGGGGTATACTTTACTTCTACTTCAAAACCCTTGCTATTGACAGAAGCGACTTGCCCCAGTAGTCTTTTGGACACTTCCTTACCATTTTCCATGATTTTGGTAGTCCCCAGTGACATTACATCATTATTTTTTCGAATGTAAAAACCTGATACCATCGCAGAAAGCTTATTGTTGATTTCGTATCTTGCGCCAAGTTCCAGTTGGTAACCGCTGGTAGGTTTGAAGATTGATTTGGTATGTTCCACATCTATCCTTTTTCCGTCTGCATTAATATATATGTATCGAGGATCAGCGATACGTCTGTCGGGGATATAAAAACTTCCTACCGACGAATAAACGGAAAGATTCTCCATAGGCATATATACAAGACCAAAACGGTAGCTCAAAGATCCGGACTTAGTACTACCATACTCGGATGATGCCGGGTCATCAAACTTACGCTTACCGTCTATAACCGGTATTTTATCATTGAGAGCTCTATAGTCATACCAGTCATACCTGAATGAGAGCATTCCCTTTAGCCGTTGAGTAAACTCCATTACATCGGAGGCATAAATACCATGAACCCACATACGAGTAGGAGAAGCTTTGCTGAAGCGACTTGTCATAGGCCCTTTACTCTCAGGATTAAATACAGAAACTACAGAGTTAAGTCCGGGACCTTGAACATCTTTACCCAAATCATATCCGGAAAAAGATGTTCTTCTCATATATGAAGTACTATAGCCAGCAAGGATATGATTGGACACACTACCCATTTGGAATGTCCCTGCGATTTCCAGTTGATTTTGGAATGTTCGAGCAATGTGAGAGAAACGAAGAGGGAAAACGAGCTGCACACTATCTATATCGATATATTTTTTACTACTCTTATTCTTGATGTAGTAAGGATAGATAGGCTTGTCACTGGTTCTGTAACCCAACTCCTCCGTACCGAAATAATCTATATCATCATAACTGAATGATGAATAGTTGGATAGTTTCCAATCATTATTTATCGTATAAGTATACTTTAGAGAAGTGTTCCAAGCCTTATTGTACATAAAATCCGACTCATTATTGAATCTCTTGTCTCGAGGTATACCCGGTCTTACAGCTCCTTTGGGCAAATAAAATTTATTATCATCGGCTGTGTATACCGTATCAGGCATAGTGGGTGGCAGTCCTATTTCCGTACCATAGGAATCACTTCGAGCCTCTGCTCTCCAAACAAATTTATGAGCACCATGGGTATAACCTAATGCTGTATAAGCAGAAAGGCGTCTGTCACCGGTATTTCTCCAGTGATCACCACCAGAATAGAACACTCCGGCATAAAAATTGAGAGGTCCGGTGATATTTCCGCCCAAAGATAAAGCTGCCTCACGATAATTAAAACTTCCATATCTCAAATGAGCATTGAGTGAGCGCTTATACGTAGGCTCTTTGCGCACAATATTGAGAATTCCACCTACAGCTGAGTGACCGTAAAGCACAGAAGCCGGGCCCTTCAGCACTTCTATCTTCTCTACATTATATAGATCTCCAAAAGGATAAGAATTAATAGTCGTACGCTCGTCCCTCACCCCATCTATCATAATAGGAGAATCATTGAATCCTCGAATAGATAAACGTTGAAAAGCTCCATATGAAGTACTCATATTTACCCCGGGTACAAACTTTAGAGCTGTTTGCAGATTAGTTATCCCCCGCTGCAATAGTACATCTGTATTGAGATTATTCACTGTAAGAGGGGTTTTCTTCAAAGAAACGGGGATTTTGTTGAGGTGAGCTTCCTTACGAAAAGCAATCACTTCTACACTGTTCAGATTCTTCACAGAATCTTTGGCAAATTCGTAATAGTCGTCTTTCTTCTGCGCATGAGCACTGACAGCAGTAAGCAAAGAAGCACTCAACAGACAAAGAGTAATTTTTTTGGTCATAAATATCTATTGTTATAAAAAGATGTTACAATGCAACTATCCCGGACACTAATCACAAATAGATATTTACTTCCCAAAGGCTCATTTGCTATCACCATAGCATTGGCTACGGTACATAGTGATACTCATATTAGGGTAAACATTTCATGACCACAACTCCCGGATCAATTCATTTATAGTTTCAGAGGCAGGTTTCCTGGCTCTTCCCATTATCTTTGCGCCTTCCCATTTTCTTTCTATGCTGATATAGTGGCGTTTGCAAAGACTATCCGTAAAAATCAATAAGCCTACTTAAATATTACGGAAGGAATTACAGTAGCGGGTACTGCTTCGGTATTGCACCGAATTCCCTTTTATGCGCTGTTATTCAACGCATCACCTTTGAATCGGGTAGCAAAGATAATGAATTATTTAGTCAAAAGGAATTTTTAGTCACAAGACTAAAGGGCATGCCTAAATTGACATGCCCTTACTCGCAATTTGAGACTGTTGCAAAAGTCAACAGTCTATATTAGCACGTATTAAAAACACATCAATACCCAAACGTTATAATATAGATAGAGGGGCATTCATTGTGAATCCCCCTCTGTCTATATTATAAGTAATTCGGAGTAAAGCGGACTATGCCTCTAACTTACGAGATCCGTCGGAAATAACGACATCATAGATCTTTGGTTCACGTCCGTATTTTTCTTTATATTCTTTGGTCACTTCTCTCACAAAACCATTATAGAGCCCGTCTCTGACAAGATTAATGGTGCACCCCCCAAAGCCTCCGCCCATAACTCTCGAGCCGGTAACGCCACTTTTGCGAGCAAAATCATTGAGAAAATCCAGTTCTTCACAGCTTACTTCATAAAGCTTGCTCATGCCATGGTGGGTTTCATACATTTTTTGCCCTACTGTTTCATAGTCTCCTTTTATCAAAGCATCACAGACATCCATTACTCGCTGTACTTCTTCTATAACGTACTCAGCACGCATGTAATCCTCTTCCGTCACTTCCTTCTTTACTTCTTTGAGCATTTCCATGGAAGCATCACGCAGAAACTCTACTTCAGGGTGACGAGCACGGATAGCGGCAGCCACTCTTTCGCAGCTTTCGCGACGTTTGTTGTAAGCACTACTTGCAAGCTCATGCTTCACTACACTATCTACAAGCACCAAGCGGTATCCTTTAGGATTAAAAGGGTAATACTGATATTCAAGGGATTTACAGTCAAGGCACATCAGGTTATCTTTCTTACCGAAAACCGACGCAAACTGATCCATAATACCACATTTGACACCGCAGTAGTTGTGTTCTGTAGCTTGCCCTATCAGAGCCAATCGGAATTTATCAATATCCAGTTTAAACAGGTCATTGAGAGCGAAAGCAAAAGTGCTTTCGAGAGCAGCAGAAGAAGACATCCCCGCCCCCAGAGGTACATCACCTGCAAATACCGTGTCAAAACCTCCTATCTTGTAACCCAATTTCTGAATTTCACGACACACGCCAAATATATATCGAGCCCAACTTTGAGAAGGAGCATCTTCCTCATTGAGGCCAAACTCAGCAGACTCATTCAAATCCAAAGCATAAGCACGTATTTTATCAGTATGGTTGAGTTTGATTTCAGCGACCATAGCTTTGTCTATAGCTCCGGGAAATACAAATCCGCCATTATAGTCGGTATGCTCTCCAATGAGATTGACACGTCCGGGAGAAGTGTATAATGTACCTTCTGATTGGTAAAGCTCTTGAAATTTGTTTTTGATTGACTGGATATCCATAGTTTAGAAAATATTTATGAGATTAAATGTATTAATGAAATAAGCTCCTGCAAGGCCTCTACACAAAAGCTAGAGGTAAGTGCAGGAGCTTAACTATTGATCAAAATCCGAGGTTAAGTTTATTGTACTTTGTTCATATTAGGATCAAAGTCTTCAGGCAATTGTTTTACTTTATGTCCTACCAAAGCATAATAAAGAAGGTAAACTTCTCCGATGACTACGATAGTCCAAGTCCACTGCCAACTGCCGATGCTATCAGCAAAAATACCTTGAATCAAGGGTAATACAGCACCACCTACTACACCCATCATCAGTGCACCTGAGCCCTTTGCGGTATATTTGCCAAGTTTGTCTATAGCAAGAGCAAAAATAGCAGGCCACATAATAGAATGGAAAAGGCCTACGAATACAAGCAGAAGAGGATTACCCGTAAACATGGACAATGTAACCAACACTCCGGCTCCTATAGTGGTAAATACCAACTGGGTATTGGCTGATATCTTGCTTATAAAGCTACCACACAAACGACCAATAAGCATACCGAACCAATACATAGATGCAAGCTGGGCAGCAGCACCGGTGGTATATCCATGATCCTTGATGGCATATAGGTTGATGTTACTACCTACAGCAACTTCCACACCTACATACATAAAGATAGCTATTACACCCAAAGAAAGATGGCTAAAACTCCATACGCTGCGCGAAAGTTTTTCGTCCTTAGCTACAGAAGTTCCTGCAAGATTAGGCAAGTTGAGACGGCGTACAATAAAATAAAGAATCGCAACAAAAGCAATCAATACCACCATAGGGATGAATAGAGATTGTACTTTAATATCAGCTCCACTGGCACCACCAAACACTACAAATGCAATGAAAAGCGGACCTAAGGTAGTCATCACCGAGTTACCTGCACCGGCAATACTCTGACGTTGTACGCCACTGGTGCCCTTCACATCACAAGCCACAATGTAGGGATTCACCGATGCCTGCAAATAGGTAAGACCGGTACCTGCAATAAAAGAACCAATAATGAATATGAAATAACTAAGAGGCAATACAATAGATCCAAAATTGAATGTTACAGGCCATTTCACATATTGAATAGCACTAAACTCAAAGAAAGCCAAGGCAAGCACCAAGAGAGCTATACCTACAAGGAGAGCTTGCTTGTAGCCTTTTTTCTCCAAAGTGCGTGCACTTGTAGGCCCCATAATCAGATATGCCAAGAAGAACGAGAAATTAATAAACGTGGTCAACGTATTCGTCATATCTCCCGCATCCTGAAGGAAGGCGGCCTGCATAGGCGCTTGGAATTGCTGGTTGATGCTGGTAATAAACCCGATCAAAGCCATCAAAATTACCATGGTAATAAATGGTCCCATGTAATTTTGTTTCTGTTGTGGAATTGTTGATTGAGACATTTTGTAGATGAATCTTATTTATTATTAATAATTAATTTTGATTTCTATTTTTTTGAAAAAGCAAATACTGTAGTACTCTCAAACTTCTCATCCGGGTTGAGGCGTGTAGTGGGATAATCAGGTCTATTAGGGCTATCAGGGTAGTGCTGAGTTTCTAAACAAAAAGCTGCACGAGCCGGATAGCGAGCATCATGTTTTCCTCTCATATTACCACTCATCCAATTACCTGTATAGAGTTGCACTCCGGGCTGATCTGTATACACTTCCATAACTATATTGGTCTTGGGAGAATAGCATCTGGCACAGAAACCCAGCTTACGTTGCGGTTTGTCCAATATATAAGTATGATCATACCCCCTTGCCCATACGAGCTGATCTGTCTTTTCATCTATACGCTCCCCTATTTCTTTGGGTGTAGTAAAATCCATGGGAGTTCCGGCTACATCCTCAGGTTTTCCATAGGGAATAGCCGTTTCATCTGTTGGGAGATATTGCTTGGCATTGATTTCCAAGATGTGATCGTGCACTGAGCTATCTCCATTGCCAGACAAATTAAAGTAAGAATGATTAGTGAGATTAAGGACTGTAGGTTGAGAAGTCGTAGCTTCGTAATCGATAGCTAATTCGTTTTGGTCAGAAAGGGTATAAGTTACTTTCACTTTGAGTTCGCCGGGGTATCCTTCTTCTCCGTCTTTTGACGTGTAGTTCAGCTCAAGCTTATTATCGGCAAGTTGCTTAGCATCCCAAATCACACTATTAAAACCCTTTATACCTCCATGCAATGCATTGGGGCCGTTGTTCACGGCAAGGGTGTATTCTTTATCATCGATTGAAAATTTACCTCGAGCGATACGATTGGCATACCGGCCACAAATCGCACCGAAGTATGCTTCCTCAGAGTGGATATAATCTTCGAGACAGTCATGCCCTATCACTACATCTACAAACCCTTTGTCTGATGGGATCATCAATGATACAATCTTAGCACCTTGATTAATGATATGAGCTTCGGCCCCATTCTTATTTACAAGAGAATAAAGACGCACCTCTTTGCTGTCTATCTTACCGCTAAATTTTTCGGGAGACAACTTTGCTTTATTTTCCATATCCATTTACTTAATTTATAAAATTAAGAATAATCCCATCCATAGGACTGCACAATGCAATCTATAGAGAATTTTATTCCTAAACTAATTTAATAGTGGCTTTATCAGGCTAAGTTCTTAATAGCATCCTAAAAAAATAAAAACAGAACTAAAATATTTTATTAAACGCCCTCTAAATCCTTGCAAATTAATAGTGTATTAAATCTACAAGGTTCAAATTTAATCATTTTTTTAGTTTATTGTAATATTTAGCCTGTCCTAAATAAAAATTATTTATAAATGAAGGTATCCTAAAATGAAAAGGCTGAATATTTTGCATGTAATCAGTACATCAGCCTTTGATGGGGCAAACCATCAAGCACGATAATATCCCTGTAAGCATAAGTTGAAGATCAAGAAAACGCCAAGGGCATTCAGATCACTTTTACTCATTTGCACTAACTAAATATCAAAGAGTCGATAAAGTCTACAAATGATTTTGCCCTACAATTATATAATAAAAATGGAAGTCCCCTGACTAACCAATAATGACGCTATATTACAATCTTGCAAGGATATAGATCGGATTGTAAGTCAAAGATACTTTACCTTCAGCATTGCCAAAAAGATCTCTATAGTCCTTTTCAAAACATCGAAGTTTGCAAGGTGTCCAAAAGTTATTAGTTGCGGACACGGCATTTACTCCCGTATGCTTGAGATGTTCCAGCACTTCGCGTGGAGAAGTAAACTCCATGTTATAGTGTTCTTCCTGAAAATAGCAAAGCTCAAAATGTTTTTCGAGCATTGCTTTCAAATCATCACCCTTAGGATAATGCAGACCGTGCCCTGTCAGCGTCTTAATTTCTTTAAGATTATCAGGGCCGAAGGTGCTAAGCAAGAGGTATCCGTCTTTTTTGAGATGATTCTTGATTTTAAGAAAAAAAGCATTCAGATCATGAAACCACTGCATAGTGGATGAGCACACAATAAGATCATAAGTGCCTCCGTAATTTATCTCCTCCGCGTCGCCTGCTATAAACCTTACTTTACTCCTGGTATTCGTACGAAATGACCCATGATCATAGCATTCCTCATTAAGATCATTGAGAGTCCAATACTTGATACCAAACTCATTATCCAGCAATTTGGTCATCCCGCAAGTCCCGCAACCGATATCGAGAGCAGACTTAAATTTAATCTCAGGGCAATATGCTGTGATGATGCGCAAAAGTTCATGTTGTATATGCTTTTGGGCTACAGCATTATTATCATAGGTATCTATGGCCGCTTTGAATCGCTGTGCCACAATTTCTTTATCTATCTTTTTTCTATTCAATTCCATAATTCTTCCCATCTTTCGAAACAAGAGAAGGCATAGTGGGCTTCACCATCCAGCTCTACGATCTCTACATTCATTCCAGACCAGTAATTTATCTGATTCTGCGGGGGTATTATACGATCCTTAAGTCCCACAAAAGCCCTTGTCCATAATCCTTGAGCAAGAAGTTTGGGTACAGGATGAGACTTTCCCATCTCATCGCTCATGACCCTGCCAAGCTCATCCTTTATTTCTTGAGTAGGTCTTTTTTCCAACGCTTCAAAAAGCGTTCTCAACGACTTTCCACCACACATACGACGATTAAATTTCGCACGATTTTCTTGCGAGAGGCTATCGTAAGTTCCTCTAAATATTTGCTCGGGGATGCCATAAGCATCATCACAGGGATATCCGGTACCACATACCGCCACAGCTTTTTCTATAGGCAAAGATAAACTATTACAAAATTTATCCGCAGCCCATACTCCCATTGACCACGCACATAATATGATGCTATGGTACGGAGTAAAATCAAAATCAAGGTTATCCTCCCTATAATCCCATACCGAAAGCAGGTCATAACCTGAAGGAATGATGAGTCTTTCCACCGTTTCCGGAGTCATGGCCCAACCGTTAAAAAAAAGAATGAGCTGTTTATTTTCCTCCTGATGATACAATTTATATTGCATAGTGAACTAATATTTCTTGAAGATCTTTGATTAGAGATGCTACAGGTGTAGCTGAGGTCAGTGAAAAACGAAGTCGGGATGTACCTGCAGGGACTGTAGGAGGACGTATAGGAAGTACATAATAACCCAATTTTTGCAATTGCTCAGCTACTTGGATTGTTTTGTGATTGTCACCTATCAGGAGGGGTACGATGTGACTTTCGGATGGCATAGGATAACCAAGGTCTTCAATGCTTTTTCGCAACAAGGTTGCATATTCATCCAGCATACGCCTCTTCTCTCCCAGCGTCGGGAGCGTGGTGAATATATGCATATTGAAACTCATGGTAAGGGGAGGCAATGCTGTAGAAAAGATAAGTGATCTGCATTTATTGACAAGATACTCCTTGATCACAGCATCACAGATTATATAGCCACCCATAGAGCCAAGAGCTTTACCGAAAGTCCCCAACAAAAAATCTATATCTTGTATCGTTCCGGTTTCCTCTGCGAGTCCCAATCCATTCTGTCCACGTACACCTATGCCGTGAGCTTCGTCTATGTACAGCATTACCTGTGGGAATTGCTTTTTCAAAGCCACCAGTCCACGCAAGTCTGCGATGTCACCATCCATGCTATAGATGCTTTCTGCCATGACGATGACAGATTCATAATCTCCTGCACTCTTCTGCAATATCTTTTTTAGGTGATTCAGATCATTATGTCTGAATCGTTCAAATTTACATCTTGAGAGCCTGATGCCATCAATCATGCTGGCATGTACAAGTTTGTCGGCAATAACCAAAGTATGATCATCTGCCAAAGCCGGTAAAATACCCGTATTCATATGATAGCCACTGTTGAATACGAGAGCAGCTTCTCTACCGAAAGTTTTTGCCATAGCATTCTCAAGCCTATCATATATCTCGTAGTTTCCGGTAAGTAAGCGAGACGACGCACTACCGTAAAGCTCTCCTTCATAAGGCTTCTTCTCTTCGGCAGCCAATCCCAAATAATCATTACCCGAAAGATTGAGCATTCGGGCTCCATCCTTTATTACATAAGCTCCGTCATGTAGAATGTGGTGCAAAGATCTCCTTTGCCCCATCTCATCCAATCGCTGTAATTCTTGAGAAAATCGTGATAACATTAATTGATCCATTTGTCCGTAAAGATACAGATTATCACTTTGGCAAAACACACTTACCCACGAAGAATGACTTTAAAAATACAAATACTCCAAATATTGCTGTTGTATAAACAATGAGCCATCAAAAAATACTTAATATGTTGATATATAATAAAGTAATATATCTTACTCTGTGATTTCTCTGCCAGTCTCTGTATCTTTATATCACAAAATCTGCAAAAAGTAATGTTAAATGCAAGAAAGCCACACCCACCTTTATTCAGTAATCTATCAGACTTGCTTAATAAAAAACCATCCATTATTCATACTAAGTCATAAAATAAGAAAGGGATGTTAAATAGAATTTTCTTTTCGGATCAGGCATTAATTGGAGACAATAATTATGCTAAATTAGGAGAAACTTGAAGAAATAAAGTCCGATCAAAGTTTCTCCAACATAATTTAGAACCCCTAAAAATGAAATAATGAAAAAGATAGAACATACTGAAAAAGAACTGAAACGAATAGCCTCACAACTACGCTGTCCTGAGGGGAAAGAAGGTATTGACATGGCAGAAAAAATGTTTCAGACAAATACTAATATATGTCTTGTCGTCCCGAAGCTCATACCCTCCAGCACGGTTGGCAAAGCCGATGGCAGAATACTCTCTTCCTCCTACCTCGTAGCGGATATGACGGAGATAGGGACTTGCCACGGCAAGGTCTATCTTGCGTATCTCTCGGAGATAGCTTTGCAGATGTAGGGGTAACGCTTCGCTAATGGAGAGAATCCGCCTTGTACTTGTGAAATTGGTCGTAGTAATGGTTGTTCTTTCACGATGAAAAGAAGAGGGGGCGAGGGGTGTCGCTTTTCTTTCGGCAAGATGCGCCATTGCTTTGTAGGCACTGCATCCTTGCATCTTCATAACAAGGTCGATGATGCTTCCGCCTTGGCTCGTGCCATAGTCGTGCCACAGGTTTTGCCGAAAGTCCACTTTCAGGCTGGCGTTGGGGTCTTCTCGGTAGGGTGCGTGATAAAGGGCATAGCCGTTGTAACGCTTGGCAGGCTCGATACCGCATGCGTGCAGGTAATCGGCTATCGGTATTGCCTTGATAGAGAGGAGGTCGTAATATTCGTTGTTCATTGTTGTTATCGTTGGGTTTGGATTATTCGTATTCATTGTTCGTTATTTCATTGTTCGCTCTATTTTCTCTTTTTGGAATTTTCCCCTTTTTATCTTACTACCTTTCGACACTGTGATAAGTAATTGACAGTGAAAGAGAAAGGTGTAACACTTCGTTCGCTTTTATCCTTCGACATCTCCTGTCTACACCTTCGCTCATTCATTCTGCCGTAGAAGCGTAGAAAGATGGTAGTAAGCTGTGTCGCAAGATGGACACCTACTGCAATCCTTTCTCTTTCATTGTGTTATCCTTAGTTGTAGTAACGTAGTAAGGAGAATAGGAAAGAAAAGAGAAAAGACTATTACAAGGGGGATACAGAGTGCTATGGCGGTTGCTCGGGATAAACCTTACGGACGGCATAGACATACACGGGATTGCCGTTTATCCTGCGACACTCCCTCGTATAACCTGCCTTTCGCAAGGCTTCCCCCATCCGCTTGGTGGAGAGCGATTGTCGGGTATAGCAAGAGAGACACCCCACTATCTCCGAATTGGTCATATAGAAGCGTTTCGTTGCCGTTTCCACCTCCGTGGGAAAGGTGAAATAGCGGAGCAACAGCTCCATCTCTGTCGTATAGACTTGGAAGGCTTCGCTATTTCTATGCAACTCGATAATCTCTTCATCATTGAACCAATAGCGAAAGCCTTCATTCAATAGGGTCTTGGCTTCGCTGTAAACGGCATCCATCGGAATGCTCTTGGCTCGGTCTATCTCTATCGTCAGCACTTCAAAGGGGAGGAAGCGTCTGCTTCCTGTCGGGTCGGTAAGGAAGTCGTTGCCATTGACCGAAGCCACGAAACTTGCCAAGTGGGGTCGCTCCTCGATGTGCTTTTCGTAAGGAATACGGTACTTTATCTGCGGACAGGTAATAAGATTCTTCAGCTCGTTCTCGTCTCGTTTATTGAGGGCTTTGAGTTGGTCGTCAATATTGATGATGAGGTTTTGCCCGATAAGGCTCAGCACGTCCTTCTCCTGCGGATATATCTTCCCCGTATAGCGGTAATCGGAGAGGGGCGGTGGACAGAGCAAGTCAAGGAACGTGGTCTTGAACTTGCCCTGCTCGCCTGTCAGCACAAGGCAGGTATGGTTACGGCATTGTCTGTCGTCCATCGCATTGGCGACCACTGCCACCAACCACTTGATAAGGTATTCTTTCCATTTCTCGGGATTGGTTACACTCACGCAGTCGGCAAGGGCGGTAATCGCTTCTGTATTCCTATCCGCCAGCGGTAAGGCGTGGAAATAGGCTTGCACGGGATTGATGCGTGGGGAGAAATCGCTTTCGATGATGCTGTACAGGTTCTCGGGCGAGGTCTGTACATCGGCTTCCTTGTCCAACGCTCGCTTGAGGGTATTGATGCGGTAGCGGTCTATGGCTGTGTAATCGCTCGTTCCTCGTGGACGATATTCCGCTCGATGCAACACGGTGTTGTACCGAAACTCATACCGTGCCAAAAGGAACTCCTCTATTTGGGCGTTCTTGGAGGGATTGTCCTTCTCTTCTTTTTTCATTGTTCGTACTTCTTCTGTTTGCTTGGTTTTGAACTTTCATCCGAAATGGGATGCTGAAACCAAGTTACAGAGGCGAATACAGAGTCCCAAGGTTAGTGTGTCTGTTGCTTCGAGGTACAGAAAAATGCTCCGAGAATGGAGGGGATAAACAATGGAAATCGGGACAAAAACGCACGAAAGGTGAGAACAGAGAGGGGAACGGCTCTATAAGCGACTTCATCGGATTGCTAAAATCTGCATCCTTTTTCTTCAGGCAAGAGAGGGGCGTTTGTTTTCATCGGTAAGAGAGCCACTTCTAACCATATCAGAGCCACAAGTACGCACTTAGAGAAAAGGGGGTAAAACAGGCGGTTTGTGCTTGTACTTTTGCCTCAGACTTCCTTCTATTTCCCTTGATTTCATCAGGTCTGGAAATAAGGGATTCGCCTGCGTACATTTGCACCGAACGAAGTGAAAATGACAATTAAAACGATATTGATATGAGATTTACCGCCATTGACACCTCCGCTTGGGAGGAATTGAAAAAGAGCATCGAAGAGCTGGCTCTTTGTATGAGAGAAGAGTTCGGCACAAAGTCCGAAGTCCCCGACCTGTTGCACAACGGGGACGTGTGCCGAATACTAAACATCAGCAAGCGAACGCTCCAGCACTATCGGGACACGTCCGTGCTGCCCTTTATCCAAATCGGGCATAAGTGCTATTACAAACGTGAGGATGTGGAAGCACTCCTTACTAAGTCTAACCGTCAATAACCGCAACTATGGAGTATGAAACCATTAACAAAGAAACGCCCGAGATGAAACAACTCATCTCAGGCATCAAAGAAGTGAGCAAACGTCTTCGGGAGATTGCCCAAACACATCGTCCGCTATTCGAGGGAGAAATCTACCTCACAGGGCGAGAGGTCTGTGAACGGCTCTTCATCAGCCCTCGCACCTTGCAGGACTATCGGGATAAGGGCATTATTCCCTACACCCAAATCGCAGGGAAAATCCTCTATCGTCTCTCCGACATCAACAGATTACTGCAAGAGAATTATCACAAAAGGAGTTAGTGTATTTTCACTTGTTTTTCATCAATTGGATTACTCCATAAAGCACGCTAATGATAGGGAGTGAAAGTATAAACACATAAAGAAGAATAGGAATCTTCTCTACCGATAATGACATAAAGAGAATAACACATGCCACAACTAAACTGACAACGAGACGTAATACGGCAACAAATAGAGATCCTGAAGCATAAACCTTTTCTCTATTCTTATCCGTTACTTTGAAAGGGTAGTTGTATACTTGTGGGTATTTAGTCAAAACACCAAGAAAAATATTAATGACTATGTTACCAATAACAAAGTACCACAATGTGTTCTTACTTCCCCAAGAATCAACTTCTCCATTAAAACCATAATGTGTAGGGATCAGAGAAGGAATTTTCTCGTAGAATGCAATAAAAAAAAACAGCGTTACAATCACGGTAATTGTCGCCAAAGCGTTAAATACAGTTACTCTCATGGCAGATAGATATTGGATACCACTATATTTTTTACAACTTCTCTATTCGCATTTGTGATACTCCCTGGATAAGCTCTTTCTACTTCATTGATGAATGATTCAACTTTGTCATTTAATTGTTCATTTAAAAGAATAGACGACAGCGTTGGATCTCCATTTTTCAACATCCAGACCCTTAGAGCAGTATTTCTCACGCCCACGCCCTTTTTGTCGATTTTATCTTCTTTATTGCCAGATGTCACAAGAGCATGTTTAGTAATCGCAACTGCAGCCCCCGCAGCAAGAGTAGCTCCAAGTGCGTAGTTGACAACTACGGCACCAAGGAAAACAACAGCCGCAGTAATCACAAAAATCGTAAACCCAACAGCTCCAAGATGAGGAGTTGGAGATGGCAACGTAAAATCGACATTGCTACCTGTCATTGTAGAGATTGCCTTTAGCAAAGATGGGTTATTCATGATCTCTTCCTTCAAAAGCATCAACCATTGACTATCATCGTTTTTGTCAATATAAAGATTTAGTTCTTTTAGTCTTTCGATGAATAATTTTAGGTCTTGTCCTTTTACAGCCTTGTTTACAATAGGATCAGAGAATGCCACAATCATATCAATTAATTGATTATCTCGAATCAGATTTTCGTCAACATTTTCAAACCCTCTTGCATTGAGAAATTCTTGCCTATTGTTCAAAAACTCTTCAGCAGACTTGGGGTTATTGATAAACTCTTCAGATAGCGTTGTGATTAGGTTTAAGAAAATGGACGCTTTAAGGTCAATTGGAACAGACACGGAATTATTTTCGTAATCCTTCGCCTTAATAGCAATATTCATAGCCTCAATGTCCAAACCATTCATATAAGACCCCATATCGCATGATTCAATCAATATGGATGTCGCTAAAACGGCGGCAACACCTTTTAATGCGTTATTCTTTTTACTCATATCGATTCCTTTTTATTTGTTTAGCATTCTTCTTTTAATATCATATTCTAAAAGGACATTTCCTGCATATTTAGACATATTCTCTGCTATATAATTAGCATATCTTCGGTCTAAAAAAAGCTCTGCACAGTCAACACAAGGATGTCTTCTTTCTTTGTTTTTCTCGGGTATTTTCATATCAGATTTCAAGATTGATAAGACTTTATGAGGGCCATAGCAATATATCCAAATTTTAAGAAAATCGGAAAATTGATTTTCGTGCAATTGAGACATCTGCCCTCGTTTTTCTACACTTCCTAAGCGTAAGAACGGAATGTATTCAGCAGTGATACCACAGCAAGCCATTAAATTCGAATACGGATTTATTGAAATTGTTGTAAATAAATTGTCGCACCCATCGTTAAAGTCACCAAGTACGCTTTCTCCGTATGACAATGATTCCGCATTTTCAAATGTTACCCACAAACCATTTTTAATAACAAGCCGACCTCCTGAATTATCCGACAAAATACGCTTAACTTGCGGATTGTTTATGAGATTAGTACTCGTATACAACGCATCTCTCTTGTATTCAACATTTACTGCGCAAAATAGATTCGCCCAATTTGCCGCAAAAATTGCATTTACGATATTGTTTTCAGGTACAAATTTTTGATGTTCATCTCCTGTACTATAGTTGATTTCGTCTAATCCAGACTTCTTAAGTCGATCAACAATCTTCTTTGCTTCGCCTAAAGATCGAGCCCAATGAGCATTCGTTACAACTCTGACCACTAAGCCTTGCTTTTTTCCATAGGATATTATCCGACAGAGTTTATCCATATTCAGCGTGCATTCCCCTCCTGTTATAACTAAAACTTTAATTGTGGAAAAAGATTGGAGAGCCTCGTCTATGAACGCATAAGCATCTTTTTCTGATATTTCGGCTGTCTCTTTTGGAGAGCATTTAAAGCAACAATTCAAGCATGCAGCGGAGCATTTTCTAGTTATTATAAGAGAGATGGTATATGGGCAAACTATTGACTTCTCCATATTTATAAATCTTCTTTGGTAAACCTTGTCTATTGCTCTTCTATTGACAATCTCAAGTTTTGCTAATATCTCGAACTATTCTTTTTTATCTTATAAGATAGCGTTTTAATCTACACCTAAGAGAATATTCAGCCAGATTTCATCGTTCAAATAAACAATGTAACATGTCAAGAATGTAATAATAAAAACAGAACTAACAAAGAGATTCAGTGCAAAATCAGAAAAAGCCCTACATACATATGGCTATAATTAAGAATACAAGTATTTCACATGCTTCAAATTACAAAATATTAATGTCCATCAACTTGTCCATATCCCTTGCAATCTTTTGGTCTGTGATTTGGGCGTAGATTTGTGTGCTGGCAATGGAGGAATGTCCCATCATCTTGGCAATGCTCTCTATCGGAATACCAGCCTCCAAAGTCAACGTGCCGAAACTATGTCTTGCAACGTGGTAGCCCAGTGGAGTACGAATACCACAAGCCAAGCCCACAGCTTTGAGGTGAGTAAGTAGCTTGCCCTTGCTCATCGTATCGGGAAATATTTTGTAATCTTCCTTGCTTTCCTCCTTTGTGTAAAGCGAAAGTATCTGCTCCGCTATCGGGTGTAGGGGGATCAAACTCTCCACTTCTGTCTTCTGTCTTGCCTTGCGGATATATCGCTTCCCCTCGCTATTCGTTTCGATTTGCGAAGCTCGCAAGCTCTGCAAGTCAGCAAATGCCAAACCCGTGAAGACGGAGAAAAGAAACATTCTTCGACTTAGTTCCGCCCCTTCGTCCTGTAAAGGGAACGCCAAGAGCTTTGTCACATCTCCTTTACTTAGAAATCGAGGTTTACGCTCTACGGCTTCGTACTTCACCTCTTCAAATGGATTAAAGCGTATTGTTCCCTGACTGACGGCTCGGTACATCAAACTACTCAACCAGCACAAATGCCTGTTTATTGTTGCAGGAGCATAGCCCTCTTTCTTCAAATAGAAACGGTAATCATCAAAGAAATCTATCGTAATAGCCGTTAGGGGAATATCCTTCTCTCCACGACTTCGTACAAAGGAGTTGAGCTGTTTGTCCGAACTTCGATTGTTGCTATACGTTCCCTCACTCTTGCTTTCTCGTTGGGCTTTGAGTTCTTCTGCGCTAAGGGCAAGGAGTGTTGTTGGAGTCCTCCCGATGCCTTGTAGGTAATTCTTCAGAAGCTCGGCACTCACTGCTCCATATTTGTAGAGCAAGGTATTGTACCCTTGTTCTATTCCCTCCCGAAAGGTTTGCAGGCGTTGGTTGGTCTTCTTGTCTGTTGTTTCTCCTCGCTTCACCTTCCACTCGTAAGGAACGACACTTTCCCCAGTGCTTATCACTACGTTCGTTCCGTCTATGGTGATACGGCAAAGGATTGCCGTTGTGCCGTCCGCTTTGGTCTTGTTCTTATTGATGTAGAATAGGATTTTGAATGTACTGCGCATAGGTCTTACAGGGTTAAGGTTAGGTTTTCAGTGAAAGAGAGAAATCGTTCAAACTCATCGAAGAGCTTCTTCGGGGTTACGTGGGCATATCGCTCAGTCGTTTGGATATTACTATGTCCCAACATTCGGCTTACCGTTTCGATGGGAACGCCTCGTTCCAAAGTAATCAAGGTGGCAAAAGTGTGGCGACCAATGTGTGCCGAAAGGGGAATGGAGATACCGGCTCGAAGTTGCAGGGCTTTGAGTTGAATGAGATAAGCCGAATAGGCAGTGGGAGCAAAGAGCGTGCTGCGTTCATCAGACTGATACCGCTCTATCAAACGCACCGCTTCGGATAGGAGTTTCACACGGCAAAGGGTATTGGTCTTCTGTCTACGAAACTTCAGCCATAAAGCCCCCTCATCGTCCGTAAAGAGGTGTTCCCGATTAAGGGCAACCATATCGCAATAGGCAACGCCCGTATAACAGGAGAAGAGGAAGAGATTGCGAGCGGTTTCTAACTCCACCTCATACGGATCAAAAGTCAAGCCCTGCAACTTATCCAACGAAACCTTATCCAAAGCCCGAGGTTGTTTGTTCTCTCCTCGTTCTATCTCCACGTGCGCAAACAGTTGTCGTTCTGTTAATCCTTCACGATACGCCAAACGACAGACTTTCTTTACCACCAATGCCATCTTACGATAATGGGCTTGCGAATGGCGTAGTTTTCCGACCGAGTAGTGTTGCAAGCATTCCAAGAAATCTTCTTCTATCTGTCCAAAAGGAATGTCTGCCATATGGTACTTCTCTCCGATAAAGACTTGCAGATGCTTACGGATAGTATAGTAACTATACATAGTCGTAGCCTTTATTTCGATGCCCACCTTTTGTTCCAACTCTTCGACCATTCGGTCGTATCGTTCCAAAAAGGTTGTTTGGCTTTGCATACTTCCTTGGAACTGCTCCTTGATGTCTGTTGCCGTAAAGACACTCCCTCGCTCACAAAGAACTCGATAAGCCGATTGCACAGAGAGAAGCAAGCGTTCCAACTTGCCATTTGTTGTCACCGCTTCACGGCTCTTGCCGTTCAACCTGCTCTCACGAGCATTCCACAACTTCGGGTCGCACGAGAGTTTACAACTGAATTGGGCGATGGTTCGCCCGTAGGTTATACGCCCCATTATCGGAGCTTGTCCCGACTTGTCCAATCCGCTCTTTTTCAGGTAGAGCAACACCTTGAATTTGTCTGTTTGCATACGCTTCTTTTTTATGGGCAAAGTTACCCGTTACCGAAGCGTTTTCAGCTACGCAAAACATTGTGATACAAAGCATAAGCACCGTAATAGTAGAAAGTAGAGTTACCGAACACTCTTCTGTCGGTTACCTTCTCCTACCTCTTCGTTACCATTCGAGGAATGGGCTAACGATTTGGTAACGGAACTTCTGCACAAATCCACATCTTCTGCACTTTACCCCTCTGTGCAAACCACCGAGATATGATGCAAATCTCTCTCATTTCCATTTACTTACCTTCAATCCTCACACTAATACCCTTTCTTCTAATAGTTGCACAAAAGAAGTAGAAAAAATGCTGAAAGATGCGAGACTAAACGATATTGTAATGATAAAGAAGTCAGAAAAGACTATCAGCAAACTGGGAGATGAAGTAGTACGAAAATACGTCATTGCAAAGGCAATAAAAGCAACATAATAAGAAACCGTTGCATAGCAGGCAAATTGCTTCGTTGCTTGCGAGATTCGCGCTTGGTCATTTACCGGAAGTAAACTCCCTGTGCACTCTCTCTTAGCGCCTTGCACTTTACTCTCTCTGCCCGGTCAAAGTGTCTTTTGTCGGCTTTGCCTCCAAAATCCACAAGACTGTTGACTTTTGCAACAGTCTCAATAAGCAATAAATACTACCTAAACCGAGCTTGTAGCAGATAAACCAAACCAATAGGTTGGTTTCATTTTGCTTTATCCCCCCCCTTAGTCCATATTTACAAAATACCAAATAGATACATAACACCGCCAAAACAAATCCAAATGACACATATTACCACCAAATAAAATCTTTAAGACAATGAGAAGTGGACTAAAAACCCTCTTGATATTTTTGTAACTAAGCGGCATTATTTTCTTAGTTACGTTTCATTATTTTTGTAACTGAGAAACCGGAATGACGTAGTTAGAAAAATATCATCATATAGTTAGAAAAATAATGAAACGTAACTAAGAAAAACTCACATTACAGCGCATCAATAAAAAAGCCGTATAGAGGATCAAATATCCTCTATACGGCTTTTGTTCATGATTTTAATAGATATTTCCTACATTCTGACAATTTGATATTTTACGGTGCGAGTCTGATTTTGACAAAATGTAAGTTCCGGGACTTATACTGCCTCGTTGTAACAGACACAGAAAGGTGCTTCTCACCACAGAGTATAGTGTGGAATATTTCATTTTTCAGAGCATTCATAGTCTTTCGATTTGTATTATCTTTTCTCACAAAGATACAACATCACACCCCCCTTTGTCAAGAGCCGGTGCATAATTGTACTACTCTTCGGGAAAAAATCTCTGCTACGCTGTTTAGCAGTATTAAGCCATGAGTAAGCAATCAGACGAAAATCAAAGAAAGGTGCTTACATTCTACTTTTGACTCAATGTATGACGCCTTACCTCCGAAAGAACGATGGCACAAGCTATGCTCACGTTGAGTGACTCGGTATGTGCTTTGTTTTCGAAGGGAGGTATCGTGATCTTGCGAGTAACATACTGCTCTACACAAGCGGTTATACCGTTACCCTCATTTCCCATTACGATAAGTATAGGGTGATCTGGGGTATTCAAGAAATTATCACAATAAATATTTTTCCCATCCAGAAAAGTTCCTAAAACAGGGATGTTTCTATCCCTAATCGATTGCCAAAACACATCTGCCTCACGTATAGTAAAAACCCCCACTCTTGCTAAAGCACCCATGGCAGATTGCATTACTTTAGGCGAATAAGCATCGGCTGTCTCGGGGGTAACATATATAGATCGTATACCAAACCAATCAGCTGTACGAATGATAGTCCCCATATTGCCGGGATCTTGTACGCCATCAAGAAATAAGGCTACACCTCTCCAAGGAAAAAGCTCCGAAGTCTCGCCTTGATCGGGCAAACGGAACACTGCCAATAGAGGCTGTGGAGACTTCTGACTACTAATGCGGGTAAAATCAAATGCATCGGGAACTTCCTCGACCCGTTCAACAGCCTTTTTATTAAATCCTTGCAGGGTCGAGGAGGTACCTATGAGCAATGCGCAGTGATAAGCACATATCATTTCAGTTATAAGCTTAGGCCCTTCGGCTACAAAGAGCCTTTGTTCTAAACGATCATGCTTTTTGGTCTGAAGACCTTTGATCCATTTAATGTCCGATTTAGTAACCATCAAAAACGATTTCTTTGAAAGCAAAAGTCTGCTCGGTTCCGTCTCTTTTTTCAAGGACAAGGCAACCATTGGGTTCTACTCCTTTGATCCGAGCTTCAAATGATTGATAAGCATCATGAAAAAGATGGAACTGTCCGTCATTGCGATACATGTGTTTCAGAAAACGCTCATGAAGCTCCACCTTCCTCCCTTTTTTGATATAACGGTACTGATCCTGAAACTCTTGTAAAAGCACCTCCATAAACTCTTTCAATACAACTTCTCGGCCTATAATGTCTTTAAGAGCAATAGGATTGGGCAAATCAGACGGGAAATTATTTTCATTAATATTGATACCCATACCCACTATGGAGTAGTCTATAATATTGCCCGTAATGCTATGCTCTATGAGTATGCCCGCTATCTTCTTTTCACCATAGAAAATATCATTAGGCCATTTTATGGTAAGGATCTCCCGCTGTTCTTCGGAAAGGAAGTAAGCTATGGCACGAGCTACACAGATTGCTGCCAACTCAGATACTGCAAACTGCTCATCTACTTCAAGGAACTGAGGACGTAAAAGTATTGAGAAAGTTACATTCTGTCCGGGAGTAGAATACCATGAGTTACCTCTTTGGCCTCTACCGGATGTTTGGCAACGCGTAAAAACACCGTGTAGTTCGGGTAGATCCGGCTGTTTTTGCAACATGTCTGCCAGATAATTATTGGTACTGTTTACTTCGTCAAGAAGCGTAAAGTTTGTGAATGTCTTCATACCTCAGGTGATTTAGATTTGATTTTTTCTTTTTCTTTGCGTGTAAGTCCCTCCACTACTCTATCATATGAGTGTCGGATAAGCTCTAAGAGTAGTTTATCAGGGACATCTCCATTCAATATAATATTATTCCAGTGCTTCTTGTTCATATGGAAAGCAGATCGCACACTTTCATAACGGTCTCTAAGCTCAAGGGCATAGTCCGGATCACACTTGAGAGAAACAGAGTGTTCGGGGGTATCGAGCGGTGTGAGAGCAAACATTTTCCCACCCACCTTAAACACCAAAGTAACCTCATCAAAAGGAAAAGTCTCCTCTACATGGGGCAAAGAGATACAAGCCTCTCTCAATTGCTCAATATCCATAAAATATTAGCTAATTTTGTTTTATGCAAGCATGGTAATATTTTTTACCATAAAAGCTCTTATAATGAATTTAATGATATAAACAAAGTTAATGGAAAAACTCGTTTTTGCGACTAATAACCGGCATAAACTACATGAGATAAAAGCAATGCTGGGGGATAAAATTGAAATACTCAGTCTGGAAGATATTAATTGTAATGAAGAGATTCCCGAGACGGAAGAAACTCTCGAAGGCAATGCTTTACAAAAGATTGATTTTGTTTATGACAAATACGGGCATTATTGCTTTGCAGATGATACGGGGCTTGCAGTAGAAGCCTTGGGGGGTGCACCGGGAGTTTATACAGCCCGATATGCTGGCGAAGATTGCAAACCCGAAGACAATATCAGAAAACTCTTGAAAGAATTGGAAGGAATTCCAACACCCAGAAAAGCTATTTTTAGCACTGTAATAGCTTTGATAGACGAAGATGGTAAACATCTGTTTCGAGGGGATGTGCAAGGCTCGATTGCCGAAAAGAAAAGCGGCTCGGACGGATTTGGGTATGACCCCGTATTTATACCGGAAGGATACAATATTACCTTTGCTGAAATGGACGAGGACGAAAAGAATTCAATGAGTCACCGTGGCAAGGCTGTGGCAAAACTTATAGACTATCTACATAAAAGGAATAAACTTTAAATCTATACTATTAATAATAAAAACAGAGAAAGAATGAAAAAGAAACTCCTGATTGCATCCTTGGCTATTTGCAGCCTTGCGTCCATAAACTCTTGGGCACAAAAGGGAGCGCTGACTCCCGAGATGCTCAAAGAAATCCGAGGCTCGTACAAAAACTCACCAACAGACAAGGCTTTGAGAAATGCGGTAATCAATACCGGCATGAAAGACTTGGTAAAAAACACGGACAAAAGCTATGACATCGAAGATCATTTCAGTAACGAGGTCAAAGGTAAAGGGATTACGGATCAGCACAACAGCGGAAGGTGCTGGCTTTTTACCGGCTTGAATGTGCTAAGATCACACATGATCACCCAAAACAATATGGGACAATTTTTCTTTTCCCATAACTATTCTTTCTTTTGGGATCAGCTCGAAAAAGCAAATCTCTTTTTACAGGGCATAATAGATACACGAGACAAGGCAATAAATGACAAAATGGTGGAATGGTTATTCAAGAATCCTATAGGTGATGGTGGCCAGTTTACCGGAGTATCAGAAAATTTAATGAAGTACGGTGTAGTACCGGCGGAAATAATGCCCGAAACCACTTCTAGCAACAGTACGGCTGTTATGTCATCGATTCTTGCCAAAGTATTGCGTCAAGGCGGTATACGTATACGTGAGCATGCAGCGAAGGGAACTTCGATGCAAAAACTGGAAGCTGAAAAAGTATCTGTACTAAAGGATGTATACCGCATACTGGTAATGAATCTGGGAGTGCCACCGAGAGAGTTTAGCTGGACACTCAAAGATGCTAACGGCAAAGCAATATCGACTGAGACATACACGCCACAGAGTTTTTACCAAAAGTTTGTGGGTAGAGATCTTCGCAACAATTATGTAATGCTCATGAATGACCCATCCAGAGACTACTACAAGCTATATGAAATAGACTATGACAGGCATAGCTATGACGGGAAAAACTGGACATACGTAAACCTGCCTATGGAAGATATCAAAGGAATGGCAATAGCATCAATAAAAGACAGCACAATGATGTATTATTCTTGCGATGTGGGTAAAGAGTTGGATCGGAAGAAAGGATATCTTGATTTGGACAACTTTGACTATCAGTCCTTGCTCGGCATCAAACTGGACATGAACAAAAAGGAACGCATACAAACTTATGATAGCGGTTCCAGCCACGCCATGACCCTTATGGCAGTAGATCTTGATGCCAATGGCAAAGCCATCAAGTGGAAAGTAGAAAATAGCTGGGGAGCCGCAAACGGTTTTAAGGGGCATCTCATTATGACCGATCGTTGGTTTGATGCTTATACCTTCAGACTTGTAGTAGACAAGAAATACATTACGGATAAAGTAAAAGAGGTGATGGGAACTAAACCTATACGACTGCCGGCATGGGATCCCATGTTTATGCCTGAAAACTAAACGGATTGATAAAACATTTTCGTCTGAAAGGAAAAAATCCTCGGAGTAAACAACTCTGAGGATTTTTTTTGTCTATCATGAACCTAACAACTACAATTTTAATCCTTCATACACTTAAGCTCATCGAATATGAAAGAAAAGATGTATTTAGAAGGTTCATATAAGAGTTGACCTAGAACGGCCAATCCCTATTTTTAGCATTGAAATAATTATAACAAATGATTATTTCATATCAAGAGCAGAACCTGCTTTAAATTTCACAGCTTTACGTGCAGGAATAGTGATTACAGCTTTAGTTTTGGGGTTTATACCTTTGCGAGCTGATTTTTCGGTTACTGAGAAAGTACCGAAACCTAGCAAAGTTACTTTTTCACCTGCTTTCATTTGCTCACCGACTACTTCAGTAAATGCGTTGATTGCTCTTTGAGCATCGGCTTTAGTCATACCGGCTTTCATAGCCACTTCTGAGATAAATTCTGCTTTGTTCATAATTAAACTCTATTAATATTAAACATTTAAAATTGTTAAATAATCCAAATCTATTCTACCAAAATGCCTAAAAGGCAATTATTTCCTATGTAATAACAAATCAATTAGTTTGTAAAACTTCTGTTCAAAAGTAATAATTTTTTCTATCTATCCAAATTGAAAAGCATTTTATTTTAAGTGCTGAAGCCCTTTAGAGAAGATTTAATGAATTTTAAATAAAAAAAGAGGATAAAATAGAGTCAAAAAAGTTTAAAATTCATAAACCGATAATAATGAAAAGAAAAGAGATAGGAAGGAATATCTTTTTCAACTTAGCTAAATACATTAATTGAAGAAAAAAGTGTATATTTGTTTGAACGAAAAATCATTCACAATACAGACTTTATATCCATCTTAGTTAATAAGATATTTTGTAACACATTTAATAAATAGTATTATGAGTTTCCTGACAGAAGAAAAGCTCACTATAGTAGGTGCAGCAGGTATGATCGGCTCAAACATGGCACAGACAGCTGCTATGATGAACCTTACCCCGAATATTTGTCTTTATGATCCCTTTGCAGTAGGTCTTGAAGGTGTGGCAGAAGAAATCCGTCATTGCGGATTTGAAGGCCTGAACCTAACATTTACTTCTGATATGAAAGAGGCCCTTACAGGAGCTAAATACATCGTTTCCTCAGGTGGTGCACCCCGTAAAGACGGTATGACACGCGAAGACCTTCTTAAAGGTAACGCTGAAATCGCTGCTCAACTGGGCAAAGACATCAAAGCTTATTGCCCGGATGTAAAACATGTTGTGATCATCTTCAACCCCGCTGATATTACAGGCCTGGTTACTTTGATCCACTCAGGTCTCAAACCTTCTCAGGTTACTACTCTTGCAGCTCTTGACAGTACGCGTTTGCAAAGCGAGCTTGCAAAACACTTCGGCGTAAAACAAAGCCAAGTAACAGGCGCCCGTACATATGGTGGACATGGAGAAGCTATGGCTGTATTTGCAAGCACTGCTAAAGTCGATGGTACTCCACTGAGCGAACTTATCGGAACAGATAAGCTTACTAATGAACAATGGGAAGATCTCAAACAACGTGTAACAAAAGGTGGTGCAAATATCATCAAACTTCGTGGACGTTCTTCATTCCAAAGCCCTGCATATGTATCTATAGAAATGATCAGAGCGGCTATGGGTGGTGAAGCTTTCCGTTGGCCTGCAGGTTGCTTCGTAAATATCCCCAGCATGGAAAATATCATGATGGGTATGGAGACTACAATCAATAAAGACGGTGTTTCATACAGCAAAGAAATCAACGGAACAGCAGAAGAAAAAGCTGCATTACAGACAAGCTACAATCACCTTGTAAAAATGCGTGATGAAGTAATTGGAATGGGTGTAATACCTGCAGTAGAAGACTGGAAAACAGTAAATCCGAACTTGTAATCCGAACTTCTCATTCCTATAAACCGGAATACTTCTATAAAAGCAATGTGGAGCTCATGATTATGAATCATGAGCTCCACCCATTTCTATCTATAATTGCGAAAAAGTGATCAGCTTAACGTAGAAGTGTAAATTTAGGCTCTATGGCTTAGCTCCCATAAAAACATCTATTACTGTGTACAATAAATGGAGATAGATGGAAGTACCCTGATCTCTTTAAAATATTAATACCAAACAACCCCGGATTTGTCACCCATGATGAGTTCTACTGTGGCTCCCGACATGATCTGATCATATGTCAGGAAGGATTGATTGTAAGCTTTCCCATTGACTTTTACAGACTGAATATATTTGTTATCGGCAGATAAACCAGGAGCTTTTATAGTAAAGGTCTTACCATTTTCAAGATGAATTACGGTTTCCTTGAATGACGGGCTAAAAATTTCGTATTTTCCATCAAGAGGATTGATAGGATACAACCCGATAGAAGCAAAAACATACCAAGCAGACATCTGTCCACAATCCTCATTTCCACATAATCCTTTGGGTGTATTACTATAAAAATCGTTCAATACCTTATAGACAAGGTCTGTAGTACGCCAGGGCTCTCGCACATAATTATAAATAAAAATGGCATGATGCGAAGGTTCATTGCCTTGAGGATACTGTGCAATCATCCCTGTAGAGAAGATAGGCAGTTCGATATTCTTTGGGGTAGGCTGAGTAAAGAACTCGTCTAATTTGGCTTTTAGGGCAGATCTACCTCCCATAAGTTGTGACAGTCCCGGGATATCCTGTTGTACACTGAATAGGTACTGCCAGGCATTACTTTCTGTAAAATGCTTGGAGTATTCATAAGGATTGAAAGGCGACAGCCACTGGCCACTTGAGTCTTTGGGGCGGAAAAACCCTGTTTGTGCATCCCAAAGGTTGGTATAATATCGCGCACGCTTACTGAATACGGCGTATAGAGAATCATTACCCACATAGTGAGCATATTGCGCCACGGCATCATCATCATATGCATATTCCAGCGTTTTGGATACGCTCTCAGATTCTTTGGTCGATATATAGCCTTGATCACGGTATTCGTCCATACCTCTGTAATCCTTTCTATTTACAGTAGAGAGCAGTAATGGCATCACTTCAGCTGCATTTTCTTTGTACACACCTTTGAGTATAGACTCCACAATAACAGGGATGGAATGATGTCCTATCATCATATCCGTTTCGGAACCGAACATATTCCATACAGGCAAGTGACCTCCGTTCTGTTTACCGAAATCAATCATAGACTGCACCATATCCGCATTGATCGAAGGACAAATTATATTATATAAGGGATGAGCCGCCCTATAGGTATCCCACAAGGAGAAAGTACTGTATTTGGAATGCCCCTTCTGCATCTCATGGATTTCTCCATCAGGGCCTAAATATTTACCATCGACATCACTGTACAATGTAGGACAAACCATGCTACGATACAAAGAGGAATAGAATACGGTATCACTATGCCCTATAGGCTCCCGAACTTCTATGACAGAGAGTTTCTTATTCCATAGCTGGGCGGCCTTTTGGCGATAATCGTCGAATTTAAATCCAGAAAACTCATCTTCAAGATTTTTGGCAGCACCATCTTCACTTACGCCGGAAAGAGCTGTAACAAGCACAATAGAGTCATTGGCAGAAGGATGATAGTATAACCTGGCCGTATACCCATAGCCAACAATTTCTTTTTGATTATTGTAAAAAGGTATGGAATCGATCTTGACAGAATCAGGAGCCTCAGACAACTTCGTTTTGAAATAAACGCGTTGATTTCTGGCCCAGCCGTCAGAATACCTGTATCCCGATATTGTAGTACTATCGAGGAGGCTGATAGATGTTTGGACAGTTTTGTCCCAATTGAGAGAACGGTTGAGATCAAGATTGATAAAAGCCTTATCGGCAGCTTTATTAAAGGTATAGGCTTGTATACCGCAATGAGGGGTGGCAGTGAGCCTGACTTTGATATCATAGGGCTCCAAAATTACAGAATAATACCCTGCCGAAGCTTCTTCTGTTTTATGACTGAATTTGGCATGAATACCCAATGGAGCGTCTCCAATCAAAGCGGGTTCTACTACAGGAAGAAATGCGATATCATACAAGTCTCCTGCCCCCGTGCCCGAAAGGTGAGTATGACTAAAAGAAGCAATAGTACTATCAGGATAATAATAACCTGAAATACGATCCCATCCCGGCAAGCCGTTGTCAGGGCTTAGCTGAACCATACCAAAGGGTACTGTGGCGCCGGGATATACGTTGCCCACCCAGTCAGTGCCTATGAAAGGGTTTACCTTTGTGGAATAATTACCGACTGATGCTTTGTGTGACTCTCCGCACCCGGATAAAAATGCAACCAACAACCCAAATACGAAAAGATTATTTATAGATATTTTCATGAAAAAGAAAGTATGATCAATGTGTGGATAAAAGTAAAAAACGGCTCAAGCAACTATACAGGTTGCCAAAGCCGTTTTATATATATTTAAGAAAACCTCTGTTTATTCAGCTTTCTTATCTACCTCCGGTTGCACAAAATCGACAAAACACAAGCCGGCAAGTGCACTACCGTAGCGTTTTTCTATTGTAATACCCTCAGTAATAAAATTCAACTCACCCAAATAATATTGTGAATATGTTTTGATGTGCAAATCGTTGATTACACGAATAAGTCGAGCTTCCAACTCTTCGATACGATAACGACCGCTTACTTCGCAAACCAAACCGCCGACTTTTTCATCGAAATTCTCATCAGCATACATCCATGCATATACTACTCCGGCAGAAACAAACTCGTCTTGTTGTCCGTGTGATACTGCCATGATGGTTTTGAGTTCCGAACCAAAAGGTGGCAGATCGATCTCATCCATCGTAGCAAGATGAGCCGTAGCCGGAATAACCGATGAATAAGTCATGATATTGAAATCTGAAATCCCGGCGTCATACAAAGCCATATGGTAAGAACCGGCATGCATTTCCAAATCGGATTCTCCACTGCCTTTAGTAATGAAGAATGTGTGTGGAATGAGATTTCCAACAACTTTTGCTTTACTCATTGACAATAATAATAATTTGTAAATAATAGGTAATACTCGGCACAAAGATACAACATCCAAATGAATTTCACTCCATTGATTTTCTGTATCTATTTCTCAGATGCTCTATAAGTGCTTTGCGCAGACTCTTTTTACCCAGTGTCAATTGGTTGGAGTACCCTATGGTAGCAAGGATCATGTAAAAACCAGTTTGAAGCCAAAGTGTCTTATAATGCACTTCTATATCGGATAGCTTTGCACCCATAGTATTGATAGCTATCATTCCCTGGGCTCCTGGAGTAGATGGGATGAGGAAACCAAAAGCTCGCCAGAAAGGAGGAATGGCAGACCTCGGCCAAGATACACCCACAAGGAAAAGAAAGATCACAGAGGTAAATACCAACACAATAAGCGTAGTCTCCCTATTCTTGAAGAACAAAGAAATAAAAAGAGAGAAGAATGTACAAGCCAATAAAAACGGAATCAGGAAGAGTGTATAAGTCCCCGCCGAGCCCAGCATGGGTAGGTTGAACAACCAAGGCACAGCCACTAATGTCCATAAAGTATTGATCATATATATGAAAATATAGGAAAGACTTTTGCCCAACACAATACGCATAGGGCCTCCGTAGTGACGTGTAGCTACCGGCACGAGATAGTGAAATTTATTACGTTCGCGAGCAGTACCCGCAAGCATACACACACCCAAAAGCATTGTTTGCTGAATAATAAGAACCAATACAGGAGGAAGCAAAAATGACTCAAATCCACTTTGAGGATTAAAAACTGCTATGGAATGGCTTTCGATAGGTCTTACCTGTATTTTTGTAGCTTCTCCTGAAGGGCCGTAGTTCAAAGCGGCAGAGACTTCACGCCCCATCCTCAATGATATTTCATTGAGAGCCATCATATAGGCTTTATAGTATAATATACCTGAGAGATCTGAATGAAGCTCTACATGCGTCTGCACGCCGGTCATAAGATCTTTAGCAAATCCTTTAGGGATAATCAAGATCCCGAAAGCATCACGGGAGTCTACAAAGTGATTGGCTTCCTGCAAGTCAAGGGCATTGTAAGCTACAAAGACATCAGGCGTGGCATCCACACGGCGAATAAATTCCCTTGAATAGGAAGAACGGTCTTCATCCACCACCACCATTGGCACTTCCCTCACCGTCTCATGATTGTATATCCAAGCATAAAGTATGGGATAGATCAGTGGCACGATTATGAAGAATATAATCACTCCCTGATCGGCAAATATATATTTGAGTTCACGATTCCAGATATAGAATATATCAGAAAATCTATGGTAAAGAAAATCTCTCAACTTTTTCATCGCATCAAGGTATATATTTAATCTTTAGCAACGCTTGCTTCAACTGCTTCAAAGTAAGCATAGGCAGTATCATAAACAGCATGAGTGCGCTATAGGGTATTATGGAATAAAAGAAAGCTCGCCCATTGAGAGCCTGATCCACATAAATCAGATAATAATGCCGGAGCGGAAAGAGATTGGAGATAGCTCTTAAAGGCGGATCCATATCCGTAGCGGGAAAAGAAAAACCTGTAATGGAGAATGCCAACATCCCTACCAAACTTCCGAAACTCACACCCAACCTCAAGATAGGCAATACGGATATAAAAAATATGCCCATAGCCTCGGCAGCCAGAATAAGCATAAACAGAGCTATAATCATAGGCAACCAGCCTGAATTGAGCGGGAATTGAGAGAATCCGTATATATAACTCAGGCAGAAAAGACCTACTATAAAATAAATGATGGTATGCACTGTGAGTTTACCAAAAAGCCCCAGGGTAAGAGAATTTCTGGAAAGGCGTAGCCACTCCCTCGATGTGCGCTCCTTGATTTCAACCCCTATGGAATAAGCGGTCATCTGAAATATGAGCAATTGTAATATCCCCGGTATAAGCAGAGAATTCAAGTAAATAGAATAGCTGAGCCACGGATTGCCCATGATATCGCTTTTTACTTTTATAGGCTGCACTTTGGCCATAGTCACAGCCTTGCGTTCACCTTTTGCTTCACCGATCTGTAATCCCACTTTTCCCGAAGCCATCTCTGATATCACTTTCATATCTCTAAACAGCAAACTTCCCGCCATAAGATACGAGTTGTTGGTGTAGTAAGTAATTTTGGGTTGCTTACCTGCAACAGCATCAGACATAAAGTTCTTAGGGATATAGAATATACCGTAAATCTCACCTTTGCGCATAGCAGTAAGAGCTTCATCGTACGAACCCGCATGCATCACTACATCGGTTTGGGGGAATGCATCCAGATTACGGATCAGAGCTCTTGATGTAGATGTATTATCCATATCCACTACAGCCAAAGGAAGACTCGTGGGCAATCCATTACCCATAATAGACATCAGAAAAAACAAGGATATAACCGGAGCTACAATCATTCCGAAGAAATAAATGGGCTTTGAAGTGATACGCCGGAACTCCCGCTTCATCACCTCCCCGATTATATATAACCTCCTACGCATTACAACTGCCCTTTCTTAAGCACTACCGACATTCCTGAGACTAAGCCTTCCACTGAGTTAACAGGTTTGGCTGTCACCTCGAAGGTTCTCACATCGATCTGTCCTGTGGGCTTGGTAGCCTTCCAGGCTGCATACTCACCCATATCTTTCATTTTTGTGACACGCACATCAACTTCCCTGTCATTAAGAGCGGGGATATAAGCCTTGAGTACAGTATTGTGACGCACCTTATTGAGTTTGTCCTCTCGTATCGTGAATATCACATGCAGGGTAGTGGTATCAGAGATGTTCATTATAGGAGCTCCACTTCCCACCAACTCACCTTTGTGAGGAAATATGTCCGACACTACCCCATCTATGGGCGATATCAAAGCACCTTCTTTGAGATAAGCATCCACCTCTGATATTGCACCGGCGGCTTTATCCACCAATGCTTTAGCAGCAGCTTTATCTTCCCATTGGGTACCATTCATAGCCATATCGTATTGGCTGCGTGCCGCTCTTTCAGTTGCTTTCATGGCATTGAGCTGTGCCTCGACTTCATCATATTTCTGAGCAGGAACCACTCCTTCTTTATATAGCTTGGCTATGCGGTCGAAACTCTTTTGCGCTATCTCCACTCCGGCCTTAGCCTTTTGCCACATCTCGAAAGCACCCTCCTTCATCTCCTTACGGGCTCCGGCCTGTGCCTTCTGGCTTTGTGCAATAGCAGCACTCCTTGCAGCTTCGGCCTGTTCCAGCTTAGCATATACCTCAGGAGAATAAATACGAACCAACGTATCGCCTTGGCGCACGGACTGCCCCTCTTCTACCAAATACTCCGTAATACGTCCGGGCACCTTACCCGATATTCTTACCTCATCCACCTCTGCCTGTCCTATAATAATATCTTCTTTAGGTCTGAAGAAAATAAAACCGGCGAGAGCTACTAATACGATCACTACCAAAACAGCGATAAAGGTAAGGAGCATATTGTTTTTCAAAGCTTTGTCGCGTCCCTGTGTTTCTTCCATATTTCTATTGTTCTTGGTATCCATGTCACAATCTATTTTTCTGCTAATATACGTTTGAGATTACTTTCCGATAATTTCACACCTACTTGTGCTTCGATAAAAGAGTCTTTGGCTGAGAGCCAAGCAGTCTGAGCCATAGTATAGTTGAGCAGAGGTATCACCCCCTCATCATACCCCACTTTGGCATATCTGAGGTTCTCTTCTGCCGTTTCCAAGCCTTTCTGAGCAACCTGGAGTTGCTTGTGAGCTTCAGTATTGCTGAACAAAGCTTGCCTTATCTGAAGTTCTATTTTCTCCCTTGCATCAGCAAGTTCCAGTCTCTTAATCACACGCTCGGCCTGTGCCTGTTTTACCTTGAATCGCCCCGTGAGTATATCGGTAATAGGTATCTGCATCATAAGCCCGACTTGGAACTGCCCCCCAAATTCATTCTTGAATCCGTGGAATGAGTTGGGCTTAGTCGTAGTATAAGCCCCAAACATAGCCAACTTGGGCAGCATGGTAGCAGCCTCGTATTTTTCTTTTGCTCCGTAAATACTGTCGACAAGCTTGAGGCTCTTAATCTCAGATCGTCTCTCTACACTGGAGTTCACTTGTTGGGAGTTGTATGCGCGTGGCTTCCATGGAGTGGGGGCTATACTGTCGAGGTTCAATTCGTCTTGCAATACAAAATCTTCTTCGAGATCCAGCCCGCACAATTCACAGAGCAACATCCTCGAAAGCTTGAGACCGTTTTGGACTTTGGACAGCTTCACTTCCGCCTCACTGAGTTTCACTCTCACTGTGAGCCCATCCGACTTAGTAGCTACACCTGCAGCAATGGAAGCATCCACATCTTTCACCGTGCTTTGTAGCAAGGCAATAAGCTGATTTACAAGCCGCTCTTTACTTTTGAGAGATACAACCTGCCAGTATGTTTCGTCTAGTTTTTTCTCCACCTCATCATACTTAGTATCTTTCATCTGATATGTGAGCTTCTCTGCATAGGAAGCCATACGATGCCCGGCAGCAATCTTCCCCCCCATAAATATAGGCTGAACTAAAGATACATTGCCCACCCACGCATTGCTCATGTCGATGTGTGTCATATCTTGCACCTTGTACGGTACCAAGATACTAAAGGGGCCCAGCATGTCATCCCAGTCTACCAGATTGAGTGCTTTCTGCGAATGCAGATAAGCCCCTTGTGCTGATATCTTGGGGAAAAAGTTCATATCTACTTCCGCCTTTTTGAATTTTGCTGCTTCAATTTTGTAATTTTGCTGCTCCAATTCCTTATTATTGGCTACCGACAATGCTCGGCACGAATCAAGCGAAAGCACCCTCTGTGCATTGGCATTTGCAAGCATGGCAAAAGCCAAAATAGCAGTACTGATAAGCCTAACGAAGACCTTTCTTTTAATAAAATTCATCTCTATTATAAACTAAATACTTTTTGTCCGATAAGATTTCCATCTGCAAACAAATCCACACGGTATTGCCCCTGCAACAAAGTCTCCTCAATAGGCCAATACATCACTATCGAGACCTCTTCACCTCCATACTCTACGACTTTGCGACAAGAGAAGTTGATCTTCCCGCCTTCAAAAGCAAATACATCGCCGGGGCTTTTGGTGAGAGTCTCATCATTGGGCTGCAAGATGCGAGCATAAAAAGTTTTCTCTCCCACCGCTGCAGTAATGTTTTTGGCCACAGTGAAGCTGATCTCCAGAGATCTCACTCTACCGATATTCTTAGTCGATTTACCTCTTTTGTCCAGAGGTCTCACTTGTATCGATGTCGCCTGCAACTTGGCAGCAAGGTTCACCTTACCTGTGAGTTCTCTCTTCTCAGCCATTAGTTTGGAAGCTTCATTGCTTACTCGCTCGTAGTTTTGCTTCACCTGCGTATTCTCTGCTCTGAGCCTTTGGTTGGCAGCATTCAGGGAATCGATCTGCACTACATAGGTTTTGAGTACCTTGCGCAACGTATTCACCTCGCCTCGAAGCTCATTGATGCGCTTAGAGTTAGTAGATTTTACGACACTCAGTTCCTCCAACAGCTTACCCACCTTGGCACGCTCGCTGATAAGCTGGCTTGCCAATGAATCATTGGAAAACTGTAGCTTTTGCTCCCCATTGGATACACTTGCCAACTTGTTGTATTGAATGTCATACTCTTCCGAAAGTTTATCCAACTCATCCTGCATGGCCTCTTTCTCCAGATTGGCAAAGTTGACACGGTCTTGCTCGAGCTTGGCTTTTTCTCTGTGCAAAAGCAAAAAGAAAGCTGCCAATAATGCCACTACACCTACAGAAACAGCTCCGATGAGTTTGATTTGTTTTCTTTCCATACGGTTTATCTAATACTTATATTTCTCTTGTTTTTTATACCTAATTATTTTCTCATCCATCTACCGCTATCCCATTTATAGGTAATAGCAGGCATATGATCTATCTCATCCTTCAGTAATCGTGCATCCTCTTCATCAGTATCAAGATTAGCAGTAATTACCAGCTCATTATTATCGGGCTTCACCTGATAATTCAGGTAAAGGACACTGAGCAGTTCCGACATCTTTTTCCCTTTTACAGAATTTTTGTCAAGATCAGCAGGGTAAAAATCATTTGCAACCGGCTCGCCCTCAATGATGGGTGTTTCTATCTTTTTCCAGTCAGGAGAATAAAAAGCAATATTACCGTCTTTCACGGGTCTGGTCACTGTTTTCACCAAGGCTATAACGGAGGTATTGTTGACCAAAGGCAATAGTTTCATCTCGGTATATCCGACCTCACTTGTCTTGACTTTGGCGTAGTTATCGGTCAATTTCTCCAACACGATCTTACCTGTCAATTTTGAATCTACCTCAGAGGGCTTACCTACGGAATAAGTATCTACAAGTTTAGCCTTGTCCTGATCCGACACTTGAGGCATCATGACCTGAGGCATCTGCTTGATGCACTCGCTCATGTGATTTTGCGCCCCGGCCCATGAACCTATACATGCCAAAGCCAAACACGCAATTAGTCTAAAATATCTATTATACATATGTTATCTATTCGTAAATATTTTTTCTATGAATTTCTTTAGATTTCTTTTTCGGCTACAAAGATAGCCAAATACAAACTTAAAACGTTAATTTTCTCAAAAAATTGCACACTGTGCAGTTTTCAATTTCATTTCTGCTAAAACTTTTGTACATATAAAGTTGACTGAGAAAAAGCATTTACAATCTCAGGTAAATCTGCCAAAACCTCTGCCATATTATGATAGAGCAAATTAGCTCCCTCATTGATAAGTATTTCGTCCTTGAGAGGTCCCGTATTTATGGCAATAGTAAATATACCCGCAGATACGGCTGAGCGTACACCCATGGGAGCATTCTCAAAAACGATGCACTCCTCACAATTACAATTTGCTTTTTTCATGGCTATGAGATATGGTTCAGGATTGGGTTTCCCAATCTTCACGTCGTGTCCCGTAACCATATTGCCCGTATCGAACACTCCAGGATAAGCTACATTGATACGTTCCAGTAAAGATGGTTGCGAAGACCCCGTAACCAACACACGTTTATATGGAGCCATGTAATTGATCACCTTGTCTGATCCTGCGATTACATTGCCCGTATTGTACTTGGTAAAAAGCTCTGTTTTGCGAATGTAAATCTTGCGCACATCTTCCGGAGTGGGTATGCCACGCCCGTTTCTGCGAAAAAGTACAGCTATGGTAAAAGGAGCGGTTTGCCCCTCGTACATATAAAAATCTTCGGGGCTAGCTTGGAGTCCTGCTTCTGTCGCGGCTTCCATCCATGAGCAGCAGTGTGCCGGCATAGAATCAAACAGCACTCCATCCATATCGAAAAAGGCTGCTTTGAGAGGGCGTGGGGCATAATTACCGGCAGAAAGATATTCTCCCACAGCGGTGTCAATCAATTTTGTATCCATTGGGTCTATTCTCAAGTTTTGCTTAAGAGTGATACAAAGATAACTATTGTTGGGCGGTAAAGCTTATTCTGACAGGCAATAATCTTTACAGGAAAGGATATCCGATTTTGATTTACCCTCTACTGCAAGATATAACAAAAAGTCACCATATCGGCAATATCCCAATCATTATGACAGCATAACCCCACATGACAGAATGAAAAACTTTTTTATAATGCATTAACCACAAGCCAATTAAATTATATTCAAATCTTATTTTTCTTAAAGGATATATTGAGAGCGAATGTACTCTTGATTTATTTATAAATATTTAGGAATCAAAAAACAATTTGCACAGCATTCCGCACCCAATATAGGGGCATATGTATCACAGCTGAAAAGCTAGAGTGGCTTAACTAAAACGTTTCGATACTTTAGTTGTAACACCAAAACATTTTAGTTATAACACCAAATTATTTTAGTTAAAGCATGAAAACATTTTAGTTAAACCACCGCCGAGTTTTAACTAAAATACAGTCGCATTTTAGCTAAGAAACATGTGCTTTTTGGGAAAGAATGTTGCTTTAGCACGCTCCGTCACAAGGAATACGTATAGAACCGGGGAGCAAAATTTAAGGCTGATTAATACTCCGGCTACGAGCAAAGACGGTGCTTAGGAGAAAAGATATGGATGAGAGTACCCTGTCACAGGCCGATATGTCATTATACCCGGCGGGCATCGTTTGTAAAGCGGCCTAGGTCGCCACTTTATCTCAGGCAAGTAGCATACTACATAGAGGTAAAATATAGAGCACAATGCATTACCCGCACATACTACATGATAGTAGGTAATTAGAGGGGAGCTCCCAATAGATTCAATGACCCTAATCGTCAAGAAAAGGGAAATAATGGTATTACATATGAATAAGTATAATGACATGGCGCTACTTTTAAGGGGATGCTCTACAAATATACAACATCACCCTACCCTTTGTCAAGCCCCGCATCAGAAGAAGGGAGATATCAAATTGTAAGGAAAGTGACTTATATTCCATCATAATATCAAAGAATACAGCTTACCCTCTCAGCATTCTTCAGCATAGAATATCCCATGTATAAAGTCTCGCACACACAGGGCGTATGCGCAAGACTAAATTGAATATCCATGAGCGAGAGTGCGTACACAGCGAGTATGGTTCCGAATCACTTACCCTTGCCCTGGTTGTCACTACCAGACTTCATCAAGTCATCATTGACTATACCGCGCGTGACGCGTTTGATCTGTGATTTCATCTCACCGAAGCGATAGGATAGCGTCATTGTCAACACTCTGTCAAGATTAGTAGATTCCGAATAGCTCTTGAAGCCCTCTCCTACCAAACCTCTCTTATAAGTCACTCTTTTACGGAAAGGACTATTGAGCTCAAGGCCTATAGAGAGCTTTTTCTGAAGTAGTGACTTTGATATTGATATGCTGTTAAAGTCATTGTAATATGCTACAGGGCTTTGTAAACCACGGTCAAAACTGAAAAAACCATAGTAGAGAGAGAGGTAATAGTCATGTGGCAGGGTCACGTTGATATTGGAGTACACTATACCTGTCCAGAAGTGATCACTGATGTCGAGTTTTGTATTTCTTGCCCATGTGTGACCGCCATTGGCATTGATACCTAATTGCAACCAATCCAGGGGATTAAAACCACCATATAAATTGAAGTTCAATTTCTTGACTCTGCCCACGTTACCGTAAGTACGGTGGATGAGTTGGGGGTTCACAGAGTCCTTGAAAGAATACATCTCGATGGAGTTATTGGTAAAATTGTAGTTTGTGCTAAACTGGATGTTGAATTTGGGAGAAAATATGCTGTAGCGTAGCCCTACATCGTGTAGCTTTACAGACTTCAGGTCAGGATTGCCATAACTCACGGCGTACTCATTATTCTGATCTCTATAGGGATTAAGGTTGACAAGAGCCGGCCGTGCTATCCTGAAATTATATGACAGAGTGAGCTGCTGTGACTGATTGATATTATATCCGAGAGAGAACTGTGGCACCCAGTCGGTAAAGTTATATTTGAAGTCGGCATCATTCTGCTTCATATATTGAGCTTTCAAATTACCTGTTTCTATGCGTACTCCGGTCTTGAGGCTATAAGCTTTTGTTTTGAATCCATACCCCAGATAACCTGCAAAGATGTTTTGGGTATGCTTGAATTCCGTTCCTCTGAGACCTTTGTCAAAGATGGATCCCGGCTTCCACTCCGCCATAGCTTCATTGCGTATGAAATAGAGCGGATCACTGGTAGAGATACGATAGATGTATTTGAGTCCTGTCTCGATGGAGTGCCCCTTACCAAATGGTGTAGTATAATCGACCTGGAAGGTATGCTCGTCCATCTTACCGCTGGATTTCGACAGCTGTCCCTGATAAGTTCCGGCAATCTCTACCTCATGGTCCGGACTGAGCAGATAGCGGCTCAGCTCCGTACGCGTATCAAGGGGCGAGTGGTCATAGAGGTACGAGAATGTGAATAATTCATCAGGCTTGCGGGTATTTCTCTGATAATCGACATTGATATTATAGCCTCCGCGCTTGCTGTACAGATCAGTATGCTGGTTATAAATGCGCGAGAGCACGTCCCCTACCCATAGTTTGTCGCGTGAATCCTTACTTGTATTCATGTTGTAACGTGCCAGTTTTCCGGATACCGAGATTAAGTTTAGTGAGTCTATCTCATAAGTGATGGTTCCGGTACCGAAGTTACCGTTAAATTTATCTTCTTGACTACCATCGATCCTTGACTTAGTAGTGTTCGTCTCCGTTTCTGTAAAAAATAATCCGTCGATATTTCTACTCAGCACATGGTTATACCTAAGCGTCACCCCCAGTCTGCCATATTTAGCAGTGTAAAATCCACCTAAGCTCCAGCTCTTATTAGTCCCAAGATGAGCATTGAGTGTGGCAGTATAGCCCCCGAGCTTCATATCGTCGGTAACAATGTTGAGTATTGCACCTTGGTTGTCAGCATCGAACTTAACTCCGGGATCCGTAATCACCTCCACCTTCTTGATACTCGAGGCGGGGATGCCTCTGAGTACATCCTTAGGGCTACCGTTCATCATAGGTGATGGCTTACCATTCATATAGATCTTGAAGTTGGAAGATCCCTTGATCTGTACATTCTCTTTGCCGTCTACTGTGACGAGAGGTACACGGCGTAGCATTTCGAGTAAGCTTGAGGTGCGACTTCGAGGATCTTCTTTGATGCTATAAGTAAGCCTGTCTACATCAGAGCTTACCAAGCGCTTCATCGCTGACACGGAGACTTCGTTAAGTTCATGAGCATCTTCATCGAGTAAGATATCCTTCAGTTTGTATTTATTACTTTGTGCAGGAAATGTAAACTCATGCATATAGTTTTTGAAGCCTACGGAAGTAACGAGTATCCTATACTTGGGAGCTTCAGGCAAGGCTATATGGAACCGCCCTTTACTATCAGCAACCTGATTATATGTTAGAGAATCTTTCGTACCCAAAGGGCTGATACGCACGGTAGCAAATGAAGCCGGAGCATGTGTAATCTTCTCCGTGATATCGCCGTAAACTTGTCTGCTTAGCTCTACTTTCTGCGCACTCGTCATACTATACAAGCATGGTAAAGCCATAGCGAATAATAAGATTTTTCTCATGGACTATATAACTTTGTGATATTGTACCTCAACATTTAAAGAATTGCACCGCTACAATTCCCGGCACCGCTAACTATATATGCTTATTATTATTGCCGCGTCAAATATACAATAAATAATCAATAATACTAATTAATCTGATCATTATAATACCCTTGCACCGTATAGGAGCGCAAAATGTATTTTTGACAAATAAACAGGCCATCACCACTGTACGAATTAATCCGTTTGACTATCTTTGTCAGTCAATTCAGACGGCGGCAACTTAAAGTATATATATGACATTTTTAGAGAACCTCGATTGGTCAAAGCTTGTACAAATATTGAATTACGACAGCCAATCGCCTATGCTTTTTTCAAGCGGATTATTTTTCGCACTTTTTATCCTGTTTTTCCCCATTTACATCCTCATGCGCCGGTGTAAATCACTGCGCATCATTTATGTTACCCTATTTTCCCTCTACTTCTATTTCAAGAGTAGCGGTGTTTTTGTATTACTACTTATCCTCGCTGCTACAAGTGACTTCATTATAGGAAAAACTATGAGCCGCACTGAAAGCAAGCGTCGGATGAAAGCGCTTGCCACCTTGAGTGTCTTTATCAATTTGGGGATATTATCTTATTTCAAATATTTCAATTACCTTGCTGACGTAGGTATCGACCTTCTGCATCATATGGGTGTATGGTTCCTCATTCCCCAGCTTGAGAGTATCCCCCCCGTTCATGCCGATATTTTCCTGCCGGTGGGCATCTCATTCTACACTTTCCAGACCATGAGTTATATCATCGATATATACAGAGGTCGTATCAAACCGCTCAATCGTTGGATCGATTATCTCTTCTACGTATCATTCTTTCCGCAATTAGTGGCAGGTCCTATAGTGCGGGCTCATGATTTTATCCCTCAGATATACCAGAAACCACGCCTCACACGCAATGAGTTCGGCGAGGCTCTATACCTCATTATCATAGGACTTCTGAAAAAAGCTGTTATCTCTGATTACATCAGCCTTAACTTTGTAGACCGCATCTTCGATGCTCCTAATCTCTACACCGGACTTGAAAACCTGCTGGGGGTTTATGGTTACTCACTACAGATATACTGCGATTTTTCGGGATATTCTGATATGGCTATCGGTATCGCTTTACTTATGGGATTCAGGTTCAATATCAACTTCGACCTTCCTTACCAATCAGCAACGATAACGGAATTTTGGCGCAGGTGGCACATCTCGCTATCATCATGGCTCAAAGATTATCTCTACATCTCACTCGGCGGTAATCGCAAAGGGCGTATCCGCACTTACATCAACCTCATCATCACCATGCTACTCGGCGGGCTTTGGCACGGTGCAGCCACACGGTTTATCATCTGGGGTGGTCTTCACGGAGTGGGGCTTGCCGTACACAAGTTCTTCCTCTCACACTTCAAAGCATTCAAGAAGACGGGGGCTGAGATGTCTCCGCTGAGGCGTTTTATCGGTGTTATGATTACCTTCCACCTCGTAGCTTTCGGCTGGATATACTTCAGAGCGTCCTCCATGGATGTTGCAGCAAACATACTGCATCAAATATTCTACAATTTCCATGGAGAGATATTGCCTCAGTTTATATCAGGTTATCAGGGCGTATTTATCCTCATGCTGATAGGCTACGTGCTGCATTTCCTTCCCAAAAGATTTCACAACGGAGCACGTGGTATCATATCCAACTCTCCCTTTGTATTGCAATGCCTCTACCTCATGGTGGCGATATTCATTGTTTACCAAATGAAGAGTAGCGGCGTGCAACCCTTTATCTATTTCCAATTCTAATGCCGTAGGGTATCGGCTTAGTATAACCTCACCTCACATATCGCCATCCCCGACATCGTTAAGCGCTACAAAGCAGCCTTAATATCGATGTCGGGGATGGCTCGTTTTATGGTAATATCTCCGTGCAAATGCTATTTTCAAACAAACTGGACTTGAAAATTGGAGCACAATAAAAACCTATCATATAATTATTTATTGTACTTTTGCACTGTTTGGTAATGATGAGTCCATTCGGGATTCGTTGTTCAAGGGAATCCGGTTAGATACCGGAGCAGTGCCCGCTACTGTAATGCGCTTGCTTGCATCATCACGCAATCAAGGGGAGAATCTCTACAAGCCACTGTCCGCAAAACCACGGATGGGAAGGCTCTTCCGCAAAACGCTGAGTCAGGAGACCTGCCAAACCATTATGAGATATATAGAGTCGTCTCGGGACAAGACGATCAATAAAAACAAGTTTAACTCTATCATTTTTACATGGTACAAAAATTACTCTGTACACTCTGTGTGAGTGCAAGTCTTGCTTCTGCAGTTTTTGCTCAGAATGCAGAAGTGAAACATCATGCCAAGAAAGGCGACACTGATGAGGTTATCAACCTAAACACGGTGGTAGTCACGGGTACAGGCACCAAGCATTTTCTGAAAAACACACCCTCACCCGTGAAAGTATTGGGAGCTTTGGACATCAAAAGGGCAGGCATCACCAGCTTTCAGGAAGCCCTCACTATGCTCGATCCCTCCCTGTCTTTTTCCAACAACAGCATGGGATCATACCTCACGCTCAATGGTCTCAGCAATAAGTATGTGCTCATCCTTATTGACGGCAAGAAGCTCACAGGCGATACTGCCGGCAACATAGACCTCTCACGCATCAACGTAAGCAACATACGTAAGATAGAGATACTCAAGGGTGCGGGATCAGCTCTGTACGGATCTGATGCCATAGGTGGTGTGATCAATATCATCACCAACGAGCCCTCCAACCTCATTTCAGTTACATCCAACAGTAAAATAGAGACTCACAAGCAGTTTACCCAACAGCTCAATGCCGACATCACCACTGAAAAGATAGGATCGTACACCTCATTTACCCACGAACAATCCGAAGGTTGGCAACTTAGCGATGTTGATATCGACGGTAAGCCTACACCGTTCATGGCATCGGGTGGCAGCAGAAACAATATCTTCAACCAGAAGTTTACCTTCACGCCTATCAAACCCTTATCATTCTATTTGAGCGGTGGACTCTTCGATCGCACCGATGTACACGAGGGCTACCCCTACTCTATGGATTATGCAGGGCACAACATCGACTTCGGCAGCAAATATTACTGGGGACACGAGCAGTACATCTCGCTTGATATACACTCGGACAATTACAAAAGCGAGAAAACTTATCGCGAAGAGAATAAGAAAGCAAAAATCAATCCCGGGGACGTATCTCTGACCAAGAAACAACGCTATTTCTCGGGGAATCTCAAAGGAACATTCAAAACTTGGGATTGGGGACAAGCTATCTTGGGTGCAGAGTATATCCGTGAGAATCTCGAAAGACCGGATGCCAACCTCGACAAAGGAGTGTACACCATAGCGCTGTACGGGCAAGAAGAAGTATCCTTTGCCGACAAATTCAAAGCTGTATTGGGAGCACGAGCTGTGAAGCACGAGACAGCCGGATCATCATTCACACCCAAGGCCTTACTCATGTACTCTCCCGGGAAATTTAATTTCCGCGCCCAGTACTCTATAGGGTTCAGAGCTCCGGGACTCGAAGAACTGAATTATTTCCTGATCAAAGGCTCTACTTTGGTAATAGGCAATGAGAACCTCAAGCCGGAGAAAAGCAACTATGGTTCACTCAACGCAGAGTATGCCGGCAATAGCTTCAACTTCAGTGTCACGGGATACATCAATCACGTCAAAGACATGATAGCAGGAACTACCCAAATGTTGAAAAACATGACTGCAGACGAACAAAAAGCGATCAAAGAGAGAGTGGCGAAGGAATTTGGCGATGCTGCACTCAAAGCAGTAAAGAATGTGAAGCAATATGGCAACCTCGACCAAGCGTTGATCAAGGGTTTTGAAACAAACGCCTCTTATTTCTTCAACTTCGGGCTCACTTTATCCGCCAACTACTCCTATGTAAGTGCCAAAGGCAAGTCCTATGATACTAAGGCTAAAGAGTACTTGTGGACACCTCTCGAGAGAAGCATCCGCCACACCGGTACTTTCAATGCCAACTATACACACTCATGGGATCACTACAAGCTCAATGTTAATCTGTTGGGGCGTGTACAAAGCAAAAGATACTATGTATTGAGAGATGAAGACCGCTCTGCTCCGGGATTCGGGTTGTGGAACTTCGTTACCCGCCATACATTCTCAGGGTTCAAGGGTTTTATCTTAGAGCCTTCGGTAGGTGTCAATAATATACTCAATTACAAGGACGACCGCCCTTACGGTACCAACTATGCTACCATCAATCCGGGACGTACTTATTTCGCAAGCCTATTAGTGAAGTTCAGATACTAACGACCTGATTATAAGAATAGGGGGAGATTGCTACACAAATAGGCAATCTCCCCTTTACTTTTTATACGCCACTGCGGAGAGCTGTAAGATGCATCAATCTGCGATCAACTCGGTCATGGTTGCTTGAGTGTAAGAGACAAGCCTGTCAGGATCGATTCTCAACTGCAATCCCCTCACACCTGCGCTCACATAGATTTCGTCGAAATCCATACAAGTAGGATGTATGTAAGTAGGAAAGACCTTTTTCATCCCTATAGGGCAGCATCCTCCACGTATATATCCCGTTACGGCAAGCAGATCTTTCTGGGCTATCATCTCAGCCTTTTTGTTACCCGATGCTTTGGCAGCCTTCTTCAAGTCCACTTCGCTATCGCCCGGAACTACGCATACGAAGTACCCTGACTTATCGCCATGCAACACCAAAGTCTTAAATACCTGCTCCACATCCTCGCCCAGCTGCTCTGCCACATGTGAGGCAGAGAGATCTTTCTCATCCACTTCATACGGTACCAGTTCATATTTGATGTCAGCAGCATCCAACAGGCGAGCCACATTGGTTTTAGCTATTTTCTTTGCCATATCTTTATTCTCGGTATTTTCATTATTATTTACAGTAACCTCAAAATTAATCATTATCCCCCGTCAGTGCAATGCTCCCGCTATGGTAGAGAGGTGCAACATCACACTTCTCTATTCTCCTACGTGCCACATTGTTCCCTTTGTCCTAAATCATTTTTTATACTTAAATTTAAGTCTTCGAAAGAGGGACTATGAGACTATTGGAAATGAGGCTCCGCTACATAGTTGCTCAATCATCGAAAAAATTGATACTCTCTCTTATGATATTTACAAAGAAATCCATATGCCGTCTATAACCACCCAATATAACTTCATCCCATGATAAAGACTCGGCTATTTACAATAGTAACCCTGCTACTGGGTATCGCATCCATGTCTTATGCTCAAGACAGTATCCTGATCCACTACAACTCACCCGACAGGTACAATGCCATCATCAATGACCTCAACAACATCCAATACATAAGTATCGTATGCAAGGATGTCCACGCTCATGACAAAAAGTTTCGGTTTGTCATAGATGAATACCGTGAGGGCAAACTCATACTCTCCGACACCACAGCTCTCAAATGCGAGGAAGAGCTGATACCCATTGAAGTAAACGGCAGGATGGTCAATTACAAACTCTCGCTCTGCGACAAAAAGATGTTTACCCCCGGCGACAGCATCTTTCAGATTGATATTGCAGGTAAGTTAACGGACAAAACATTTAAACTCCTCATAAGATATCCGCAAATACAGGAGCAAAAAGAGTTGAAAGGTGATGCCGACTACTCACTGCGCACCATATCCTGCGACCATAACGAAAAACAACAGATCCTCGTAGGAAAACTCACGCCCGTACTCGCCTACTGCCCCCCATTTGACACAGGTCATGGTATGAATTCTTATTGTATTTTGGGCTCAGAAAATACAGCTGATTGGTACAAAAAGTTCAAGATCAAACACTACTATGTCATATCACTCGTAGTGCAGTAAAGTGATAAAAAATCCAATTTATCGCCATCATTGAGCTATTAAATAGTAAACAAAAACACCTAAATACGCCCGAAAATAGCATTACAAATACACAAAAAAGGTGTATTAGACACTATACTCTATCAATATGAAAGCTGAAAATCAGAAAAATTCATACAAAGCGGATTTTGTAAGGTAAGAAAAGGTGCGGTTAGTCTCCAAAAACTTTTAGGAATCAGAAATTCGAGAGCTAACTTACACATCAGCGAAAGTATCTCCGTACTTTAGTTAAAATGATTCCGTGTTTTAACTAAGATACGAAAACGTTTTAACTAAAATGTTTTGGTGTTTTAACTAAAATACAAAAGTGTTTTAACTAAGATACAACTCTACCTTAACTGTAACATCACCGCCATGAATGAACGATATTACGGTAAAGCTTCAACTCTGACACAAAAAATAAACGGGAGCAAAAGCGCTTTTACACTTTCACCCCCGTCATATACCCAAGGTATTACTTTTGTATGTAATCTTATATCGCTTCGCAGCTATCAAGCATCTTTCGTAGTACCGTATTTCAAATAGCCTGCTACTCTATTTACCCGGCTCTTCATCGACACTAAGAGTGTAGTTGCTGAAATCGTTGAGACATAACAACGGATACTTTGCATCTTTTCCCTATTCATTCGACAAAAATGGCACAGAGTACAGCCTATAAGAGCGATAGGTTGCACGGCAATAATCAAAAGCGATATAATAATCAAACTAAGAATCCTTAGAATAGCAAGTATCATAATCAATGGAATAAAGAGATGAGTATATTATTTAGGCATCCCCCTAAAAGGGATGTGACTGTGCAAAGATACAACATTCAGCCCCCCTTTGTCAACTAATCTATACACATATCTCAACGATTTAACATACTTTTATTCAATTTCTTGCATTGTATTCTCGTTGTTTTTTCGTATCTTTATATATGTAACTTAACATTTTCAGGCGTCATAAAAGATGCACGTATCGCTAAGCGATTATATTTCGTCTTGGCAGCAATGACACGTCGTGTGGACGGGGTCATGAACAGTTGTTTTAAGAATCATGCAGAAAGGCAGGGGGCTTATCGACTCCTAAATAATAAAAGATGGAAAATGGATCAGTTTTTGGACTGCGTTACCGCAAATAGCGCACAATGTTGCAAAGATCTTAAGCATGTGCTTTGCATTCAGGATACTACAGAGTTTACTTTTGATAATATCAGTGGCAGATTAAACCCTAATGACGAAGATTATGGGTATGGAACCAACAAGAGTTCGGAGTACAGCATCTTTGCTCATCCTTGCTTGCTCTTTGACCCTGAGACGGAAACCCCTATGGGTTATAGTTCGATTGAGTTGTATAACAGAGATCGCAAAGACGCACGCCAGAAGAAACAGCTGCGTAAAAAACTTGGATTTAATGAGAAAGAATCGTCTCGTTGGGCTGCATCGGCTAAAATGGCAAACGCGAATTTGCCAGAAAATTTACGTAAAACCATGGTGGGTGATCGTGAGAATGATATCTACACCGTCATGAGTAAGACGTTGGAAGAAGGATGTGATTTTCTGATTCGCTCCATTCACAATCGGCTTCTCGAGGGAGATTCAAAATCTAAAAAAGAACGTATCATCGAATGGTTGGATAAACAACCGGTTAGTTTCAGTTGCACATCCCAGATCACTAGGCAAAATGGGCGTAAACCTCGCAAGGCGTTGTTCGACGTCAAATATGCACCAGTCACTTTCGGCAACACAGGTAATGGTAAAGACGATGTTTCAAAGAGTATTAGCTGCCACTACGTTCATGTCAGAGAAGATGCCGGTAGCGTTCCCGAGGGTGAAAAGCCTATCGAATGGCGTTTGCTCACCTCGCACGAAGTAAAGAGTAAGGAAGATGCACTCCGGATTATACAGTGGTACAAGTATCGATGGCATATCGAAGAAGTCTTTAGATTAATGAAAACCAAAGGCTTGGGTATTACCTCTGCCCAATTAGAAAACGGTATGGCGATGAAAAAGCTTATGGCAATGGGGTTCTATGTTGTGCTAAAGTGTATGACTCTAAAGAAAAAATATGACACTGCCAATGAGAGCGTTTCATGTAATCGACTCTTTACAGAGGAAGAGTGCGAGATGCTGCATCTAGAGATGGAAATGCTACATAAAGAGTCTCCTCGATCAAAAGATGGGAATAATCCTTTTCGGGAAGATTCGTTAGCTTGGGCTTCGTGGATAATAGCCCGACTGGGATCATGGAAAGCTTATGTAAAATCTGGCGGACCTCCAGGATATAATACCATGTGCAAAGGTCTAAAGGTTTTCCATGAGCACCTCACTGTACTATCTTTCATGAAACAAAAATATTAAAAGATGTGTATAAAGATTAGCTTTGTCAAGAGGGAATTTAGATTAATTTAACCTATCAGATTAATCTAAAACCACATATACCTTACAATCATAAAGATTTTTTTCATTTTTAATGATTCAATGGGGCAAATAATCTTATTTCTGATAAGGATATTTCATTACTTTTATGTGGAGATTATACTCAATATTTATTAACTATAAAGAACTATGAATATGAAAACAATAATTGTTACCGTAGGTATTATTGCATGTACCACGCTCAGCTCATGTAATGCACAACTGTCAAACGAATTATCCACAGCAACTCCCCATTGGGAGATTACATGGCAAGATGATTTTTCAGGATCGGAACTCAATACGGCATGCTGGAGCAAGATACCACGAGGGACTTCGGACTGGAACAAACATATGAGTGACAATGACCACTGCTATGAACTCAAAGATGGCAAACTTATTCTCAAAGGCATAAAAAACACCGTGGATCCGACTGATAAGTCAAAATATCTTACAGGGGGCGTCTATACCAAAACCAAAAAGAACATCAAATACGGAAAAGTAGAAGTATGTGCCCGCTTCGAACATGCTCGCGGAGCATGGCCTGCCATATGGATGTTGCCTGAAACAGGAGAATGGCCTTTGGGGGGTGAGATAGATATCATGGAACATCTCAACCATGATAAAAAAGTATACCAAACGGTGCATTCATACTACATAGACAAGCTCTTTATGAGACTTTATCCCAAATACCATACTACTGCACCTTTCAAAGTAAATGAATACAATGTCTATGGAGTGGAAATAAGCCCTACCGAACTGAAGTTTTATGTCAATGGCTCATTGACGTTTGAATATCCAAGAATAGATACCAAGCTAAAAGGGCAATATCCCTTCGGTACCCCATTCTATTTACTTGTGGACATGCAACTGGGAGGTAGCTGGGTAGGAGCAGTCAAAGACAAAGAATTACCGGTGAATATGTATATAGACTGGGTGAAGTTCTACGAAAAGAAATAAGGAAGGCAAGTAATGCCGGCATAGAACAAGGGCTTCTAATCACTCATCTGGCAGATTACACAGAGAACTATTGCAAGACAAACAAGCCCCGAAAAAGATATGAGAAAAGGCTACAACCCAATGGGAGTAGCCTTTTCTCTTATTTGTTGTATGGTATATGTGAAAGCTCGGCTGAGAGAATTATGTGAGATAGATACAATCTCTTACTCGAGCTTGTAAATTGCTTATCGTGCAGAATCAGCAGGAGCTTTAGTCTCGGTTGCTGTCTGAGGAGTAGCGGGAGCTGTAGTTGCAGGAGCAGCTTCGTTACCAAAATTAGGAGTTGCTGCGGGAGCTTGAGTGGGAAGTACAGCTTTCTTTTCGATAGCTTGCTGATATTTTGACTCTTGTGTTTCTTTGGAAGCGTGGAGATAACGTGCAGACAAAATGCTAAGCACAACCACCAAGCCTACTAACCACCAAGTAGCTTTTTCGAGGAAATCGGTAGTCTTGCGCACACCCATGATCTGATTGCTTGAAGCGAATCCGGCAGCAAGACCGCCACCTTTTGAGTTTTGAACCATAACTACCAGAATCAACAGTACTGAAGCTAATAGAATAAGGATAGTAAGAAAAATGTACATAATTCTTTATATGTTTTATTTATTGTTATTAATCAGCTTTTCCAAAAATCTTATTTGGTCTGCAAAGTAAATATTTTTTTCCGGATAATTCAAACTAATAGAGCGAATTATTCTTAGAGCCTTGTCATATCGCTGCTGTTTGATGTAGATTTTGGCAAGAGTTTCCGTAAATAGTTCTTCTTTGAGTTCGTTTTCTTCCGTAGGTGTTTCTGTCGATGGAGTAGTTTCCTGACGGAGACTATCCTCTTGGGACATGGCAGAGGTGTTAGCCTCGAGCTCCTCTATATCAGTATTACCGGACATTTTACGCTGGGACAATGAGCCTATGAGACTAAGGGGATGTATGTCCTTGAGCACATTGAGCTCGTTCTCTGTAGAGTCTTTGGCCTCTTCATCAGAAAGCACGGCAGTGGTGCGGAAGTAATCGCCTTGCTCCAGAGCAGTCATGTAGTTGATCTCATTAGGCAAGTCGGCTCCTGCGGCACGCATCTCTCCCAAGAACTCTTCGATGAGATCAAACTTGTCCTGCTCTTCGGGCTTGTCGATATTGAAGTCATCAGCACCGCGCTTGGCCTCTACCATGCGGTAGAGTTTGCGCCTATCGGGCAGAAATATAGCCCACTTACGCAACTCTGATGTATAGCGCACATCTTCTGTGATTGCCAGATTGGTAAGGTATAGAAAAACGAAAGTGGAGCAATAGGGATAAGCCTCGACCAAAGCTTTTATCTCGGGCAGAGTCTCTGCCGAAAGCGACATAGGATCGGCAATGTATTTATATAGCTGCTCTTTATTCATGATCTCCTACCAATTCTCTACGGTAACATTGTATATCTGCTTGATCAGATCTTCAGTAATCTCTTCCAGAAGCGCATCTTGTACACTGGTAAATATGACAGAACTGTCAAACTCACGGAAAGCCGTAAATGTGCGATCCGTAAAATTTTGCTTCTCATCGGCAGCATTCTCAAAAGTAACACTTACCGTGACTGTAAACGCCGTCTTGGCTGCGTATGCATTCTCTTGAATAGCTACCGGTTTGGTATCATAGCCCACGATAGTAACATCCAGGAGCAAATCACCGTTGTTGGGTACTTGTTCGAGTTTGGTTCGCTTAGTGTATATATCCTTTAGGCCTTCTGTAAACTTAGGCGCAAAAGAGGGGTACACCATAGGTGCCTGATTCTTTACATCTGTGATGGTAATAGTCTTGATCTGTGTATAATCGATGGTACCACCATTGAATTTGTAGGATACTTTACACCCTGCAAGGACTGTAGAGAGCAGTACCACTGTGACAAGACGAAGAGCAAAGACTCCGTACTTAGATGTCCATCCCATATTCTTTAATTTTTCTGTAAAGGGTTCGTTCTGAAATTTTCAAGTCATCGGCAGCCGGCTTGCGTTTGCCATTGTGCCTTTGCAAGGCGCTTTTGATCATATTGCGCTCCACTTCCTCCAGAGAGAGTGGCTGCTCTTCAAACTCGGGATCGTCATGCTCCGATGAAGATTTGAGGGGGATTTTATTGGGCAAGTCACTTCCCGCATCAGGATTGATAACAAGAAAAGGCGCTTCTGTGGTATGAGCTGCACCGCTACCACTCTCTGCCATACCTGTTACATGCAAGTCGGTATGACGCACATGATGCTCCTTAGTATTAACGGGCAGGTGCACGTTGCCTTGCATGATATCATTGACAAGACTCTTGAGCTCAGCCATATCATGCTTCATATCGAAGAGTACCTGATAGAGTATCTCACGCTCGTTGGCAAAAGAACGCTCCTGATCTTTCTGACGGGAAAGCAGTACCGGGTGTAATGACATTTCTGACTGATCCGGCAGGTACTTTTTGAGTACTTCCGCAGTAAGGGTACGATCTTCTTCCAGAATGCTTATCCTGTCGGTAATATTTTTGAGCTCTCTTACATTGCCCGGCCAGCGGTAATGCATGAGGATTTCTTTGGCATCTTCGGTAAGTCTGAGCGGTGGCATGCGGTATCTTTCCGCACTATCGGCAGAGAACTTACGGAATAGTAGCGGCACATCGAAAGAGCGTTCTCTCAAAGGCGGCACTTCAATAGGAACTGTATTGAGCCTGAACAAGAGGTCTTCACGGAATTTACCTTTGTTCACAGCATCCTTTAGGTTTACATTTGTAGCGGCTACGATGCGTACATCAGTTTTCTGCGGATGACTTGCTCCTACGGGGATAAACTCTCCGCTCTCGAGCACTCTGAGCAAACGGGCTTGGGTAGGAAGAGGCAACTCGCCCACTTCATCAAGGAATATAGTACCCCCTGATGCTTCTTCGAAATAACCTTTACGGTCAGAAACAGCACCGGTGAAAGAACCTTTGCGATGCCCAAAGAGCTCTGAGTCTATAGTACCTTCAGGTATGGCTCCACAGTTGACAGCTATGTAAGACTGATGCTTACGAGCACTATATTGATGAATAATCTTAGGGAAATTCTCTTTCCCTACGCCACTTTCCCCGATAACGAGTACAGACATATCAGTAGGAGCAACCTGCACGGCTACCTGAATAGCTCTGTCGAGCAGAGGGCTATTACCGATAATACCAAAGCGTTGCTTGATCTGTTGAATATCTATGTTCATTGTGGCACTATTTTATTAATTCTTTAATATCCTTGAGATGTGACATTCTGTCTGTGACAAAGGTAGCGATTTTCCGTTATCTTTGTAATAAATACAATAATCTTACGTGTTATGAACCTACAACAACTTGAATATATTTGCGCCGTAAACGAACTCCGTCATTTCGGGAAGGCTGCTGAGCTCTGCAACGTCACACAACCTACCTTGAGCACTATGATACAAAAGCTGGAAGATGAATTAGGGGTAAAGATCTTCGACCGTCACCAGCAACCCATCAAACCTACAGCTATAGGTGAGAAGATACTCAAACAGGCGGCCTTGATTCTCTTCCAATCAAGTCAGATGCAGGAGATCATCAATTACGAGGAGCATGCACTGGAAGGAACCGTCACTTTGGCTGTGCTTCCTACCATAGCCCCCTCATTAGTGCCTCTGATCTTACCTAATCTGGAGAAACACTTGCCCAATCTCAACGTAAACATCAAAGAATTGATGACGTCGGAGTGTCTCAGCGAGCTGAAAAAGGGAGAGATAGAACTGGCTATCATAGCCTCACAGGCAGATACGGAGGGACTCAATGATCGCTTACTCTTTTATGAAGAGTTTTTCGGCTATGTGTCTCGCAATGAAGATCTCTTTACGCATGAAGCCATCAGGAGCTCCGAGGTAAACGGCAAGCGGTTGTGGTTGCTGGATGAAGGTCACTGCTTTAGAGACCAGTTGGTAAAATTCTGTCATCTCAAGGACTTTCATAATAGGAAAATGACTTATCATAAAGGTAGTATGGAGACCTTCATGCGACTTGTTGAAAAAGGTAATGGTGTAACTTTCATTCCGGAACTGAGTATAGAGATGCTTTCTGATGAACAAAAGAAGCTTGTGCGACCGTTTACAATTCCCAAGCCTACAAGAGAAATACGAGTGGCTTTGAGAAACGATTTTGTGAAAGATCAGTTACTGGACAAGCTTTGTGAGATCATCAGAATGAGTATACCACCCCATATGCTCAAGCTTAAAACGGGACAAATGATCGTGTAATATCACCACACCACCATCTCCGTGAAACGATAGCTTCAGGATATTTTCCTGAAGCTATTTTCTTTTTTACGCCTTGAAAAAGTGGTTAATGTTTTATTTTATCAGCCCTGAAATGTTAAAATTTAGATTTTAAACAGGCCGAAGCATTTATTTTTCAGAGCTTATTTATCGGCATTAAGTATTTTATTTACTGCTTGTTTTAGACTATTATTTTGAATAATCATAACGGTAATCAGCTTATATAATGAAACCAAGCTCTTGTTTAATGTAGCTATTTGTTATATTTTTGCTAAAAATCCTGCAAAAATAGAATTTATTAGCTTAAATTAAGAAGTAAAAGAAAAGCAGGATGGGTTCTGTTTAAATTCTGCTGGTAATTAACAGGACTAATTATATATTATCTCCAAAATAGATTTTACAAAACGCAACAAGTTTGTTTTATTTAACTTTTTACTGTGGTGTATTTGATCTCTAATTTTATTATGCTGATGTTTGCTTTATTTGTTTGGGAGCTAATATTGATTAGTTCTGTTAATTTTCTAAAACATTTAGAGATTAATCGACCTCTTGCTCAGAGCACGAAAAGATCTGAGTTTAGTTTTTTCCTATCGCCAAAGTATTAACTTATGACTATTACTTGACATTATGCATCTTATTTGTCCGGCCTTTCATACGTGAGTGTAAAACAACCTCTACCAAGGGATTACTCAACCAAGACGCAACTTTATTTTACACCTCATTTCTATTTCATACAGTTTTCTTCCAACGTTTGCAATGAGCAACGTATACCTTGAGATGTGCAGCGAAGTATGGGATTACGAGCAACAATGTGTTGTATCGCTAACGAAAGGAAGAGGAGGAAATTGCCCCAAAACTGCCGAAATTATATTGTGTTTATTGAATTATTGTACACGGCAGTAAGATTGTGCACTTCAGGAAATGATCTTTTTTATTTTGAAGTATAATTCCTGACAGTGCACAATCTAATTTTATCCATCTATAATAAAAGGATTACTGATAAAATATCAGCAATCCTTTTACATTTATAACATCAATATTATAAAGTCTTTCTCAACCGTGCTATGGGAATACCCAGCTCATCACGATACTTAGCCACTGTACGTCTGGCAAGGGGATAACCACGCTCTGCCAATTTCTCCACCAACACAGCATCGGAAAAAGGAGAATGACCATCTTCACACGCCACGATCTCCTGTAGTGCATGTTTCACCTCACGAGTAGAAACCTCCTCTCCGCTCTCCGAAGCAATCCCCTCACTGAAAAAATACTTCAAGGGATATATACCGAAGTCCGTCTGTACATATTTACTATTACTCACACGTGATATAGTGCTGATATCAAATCCGGTGTCTTCAGCAACATCTTTCAGTATCATAGGCTTCAAATCCGAGATTTCACCTGTACGAAAAAAAGATTCCTGTCTGCGCACAATGGCTCTCATGGTACTTTGGAGCGTATTTTGCCTCTGCCGTATAGCATCTATAAACCACTTGGCCTGGTCCACCTTCTTCTTGATAAAAGTGATGGCCTTACGATCCTCACGGGTTCTTTTTACCTTCTCCCGGTGTATATCATTCAGCATAGCAGTATAGGTATTGCTGATGCGAAGCGGTGGCAAATCTTTCTCGTCTGCAAGGCTGATGATAAGCTCTCCCTCCTGCTCTTCTACAATAAAGTCAGGGTGCACACGAGACATGGCTGCTTCACCCTCATCACCCAATCCGTTTCCCGGCTTGGGAGTAAGAGTCATAATCAGTTTTATTACTTCCGCAAGGTCACTTTCGTTGATATTACATCCTGTGATAATCTTATCATAGCGTTTATTGGCAAAGTCAAGATAGTTATCTTTCAAAATCTGCTGTGCCAGCAACGATAATTCGTTACGCGGTTTACGCTCCAGTTGCAAAAGCAGACATTCCTGCAGGTTACGTGCACACACACCTGCGGGATCCAACTTTTGTACTTTATCAATAATGCCCTGTATCTCCACAGGCGAGGCCTCTATGCCCGCCCTAAACAATAAATCGTCCTCAATCTCCTCCACACTGCGCGAGAGGTATCCGTCAGCATCAATATTACCTATAACATAAGGAGCCAGCAAAGCCTCACGAGGGGTAAGTAACGTAAGCTCGAGTTGCTCCATAAGCTGTTCGTTGAGGGATGGAGCACCTGCTGCAAAAGGGATATCTTCACGTGGCGAAAGTTTCTCCTGTAGCAACCTCAGTTTGTATTCAGGTATTTCATCTTCGTCCCGATAATCTCCGATAGAGTAATCACTTAAATCCTCATGTATGATCATATCATCATTACCGTCGTCCCGATCATCTTCTTCCTGACTGTCATGCTTATCAAAATCTTCTTCCAAAGCCGGGTTTTCCTCCAGCTCTTTGATAATCCGCTCTTCCAATTCTATCGTAGGCAGCTCCAGCATCTTGATCTGCTGTATCTGCTGAGCTGTCAGTACCTGCTGCTGCTTCTGTATAAGTGTCTGTTTCAACATAGAGGTAATATCCTTTCTAAATGTATGCCGTTAGAGCCTTTTACCAATATTGCACTTCCTTCTATAGGATTGCTTTTGAGATAATCGCCCAATTCCTGTACATCTGCAAAAATCTTGATGCCGTCATGCTCACCTATTTTCGAGAAGCACGGACCACAAAGGCACACTTCCTTCCACACACCTTTCTCTTTAATATGTTTGAGCATCTCGGTGTGGGCATGGCTACTCTCTGTTCCCAGTTCGTTCATATCACCCAAGATAAGCACTTTGGGTTTGTCTGTTTGCAGTGATTCGAAGTTGTCCACAGCAGCGGTCATGCTCGTGGGGTTAGCATTATACGCATCAGCGATGAGTATATTATGCTCTGTACGTATGAGTTGAGACCTGTTGTTCGAGGGGGCATAAGTCTCCAATGCTCGGTTTATGTTGTCTGCACTTACATTGAAATAGCAACCTATCACCACAGCGGCCAATGCATTGGGCAGGTTATATCCGCCTACAAGTCCTGTTTTCACCACATATTCATTGTGAGGTTCCATTGCCGTATGCCAGCTAAAGGAGAGGAACGGATTATCTTTTACCTCTATCATACTACCAACAACCAATTCATTTCCTTTGGTGCCATAAGCAATATGAGGAATACCCTCCAGCATCCTCTTGAGCGTACAGTCATCTTCATTGAGAAAAGCAATCCCACTATTTTGCCTTAGGAAATCATAGAGTTCGCCTTTGGTTTTCTTCACCCCTTCGAGGCTACCGAAGCCTTGCAAGTGAGCCATGCCCACGTTGGTAATGAGTCCGTAATCGGGGCGTGCTATATCTACAAGCTCTTTGATATCACCCGGCTTACTGGCTCCCATCTCTACAATAGCCAATTGGTGCTCTTGGGTGAGTCGCAGGAGTGTGAGTGGTACCCCGATGTGATTATTGAGGTTGCCGTGAGTATACAGTATATTATATTGAGTAGATAGTACCTCAGCTACCAATTCCTTTGTGGTAGTCTTGCCATTAGTGCCTGTGATGCCAATAATGGGAATTCCCATCGTCTGCCTGTGATAAGCAGCAAGCTGTTGCAGTGTTTTCAGCGCATCTTCCACCACAATGTATTTATGGTCTCGGGCTTGAGAAGGATCATCCACCACGGCCAATGCAGCGCCTTGTTCCAGAGCTTGCGAAGCAAAGAGGTTACCATCGAAGTTGGCTCCTTTGAGTGCAAAGAATATGCACCCCGGGACTATAGCCCGGCTATCAGTTACCACAGTGGGGTGTTCACAAAAAATATCATAGATATCTTCTATCTGACTCATACGATCGGTTTTATTTTTATGTATATAAATATACACACAAATTTATATTCGCAAACAATTACCGCCTGCTACAGCTCATGCTTTTTGATCCGGAGTAAAACTCGTAGCCCTTTTGCTCGCATGAAGTAATTGCGACACAATACTCTCGTATCATGGGGTTGTTAATTGAACTAAGATTATTATTTTTGTTCTTCATCAAATTCCGCTTTGCCGGTTCAATTCGTTACACTATGAACAGTAAACAGATTATTTCGCTTATTCTTTTCCTTTTGCCCCTGGCATTGTCACCCAATTGCTACGGACAGTCAGTACCATCCATACACCCTACTCCTCAGAAGGTGACTGTGGGCAAAAATACAATCAACCTATCCCATGCCGTCTATGAGCCTGTGATATCAGCGCATACCGACTCCGCTACATTGAGTCTCATCAAAAGCAATCTCAAAACAGCTTCACAAGGCACTATCAAAATCATCTTGGGTAAAAAGGGAGATACTCATGTGGCAAAATACGAAAGTATGATCCCTCAAAAGCCTGAGGGCTATTACCTCGAAGTCCGCCCCCGTACCATTGTAGTAGCGGGGTATGACGACAGAGGCACGTACTATGGTGTGCAAACACTGCTCAGCATCCTCAAATCACCACGTGTCAAGGAGACAACCATTACAGATTACCCTGATGTGGCCGATCGAGGAGTAATAGAGGGCTTCTACGGAAATCCCTACAGTCACCGAGACAGACTGTCGCAATTTGACTTCTACGGCAAAGTCAAACTCAACACCTATATATACGGCCCCAAAGACGATCCTTACCATCGCTCCCACTGGCGAGAACTTTACCCCGCCTCCGAGCGCAACAGGATGAAGGAGCTGATACGCTCTGCAACACACAACAAAGTACGTTTTGTATGGGCGATACATCCTGGACTCGACATCAAGTGGACCGACGAAGACCGCCTTGCCATCCTACACAAATTCCAAGACATGTATACTCTGGGGGTAAGAGCCTTCGCCGTATTCTTTGACGATATCAGTGCGGACGATGAGTCTGCAAAGAAACAGGCTCAATTGCTCAATTATCTTGAAACAGAGTTTGTACACAAGCATAAGGATGTAGAGCCGCTGATACTCTGCCCCACGCAATACAATCAAGCATGGGCCAATGGTAACTATCTGGATATACTGGGCAATGATATGCTGCCCGAAATTCGCATCATGTGGACGGGTAAAACGGTAGTAAGCATGATAGACCATGAAACGATGACCTGGATCAACAATCGCATCAAGCGTAAAGCATATATTTGGCTCAATTATCCTGTCACAGACTACGTGGTAGATCACTTGCTCATGGGCAAAACATATGGCAACAGCCAAGATATAGCCCCCCTATTGGGAGGCTTCGCTGCCAATCCCATGGAATATGCCGAAGCTTCCAAAGTATCACTTTTTTCCATAGCGGACTATACCTGGAACATGAGAGCATACCGGCCGGAGGAGTCGTGGAAGGCAGCACTCCCCTTCCTCATGCCCTCATGTACGGAAGCATTCAAGATATTCTGTGAAAACAACGTCGACTTAGGACCCAATGGACACCGCTTCCGCATGGAAGGTGAGTCTATGACTTTCCGCAAAGTATCGGAAGCTTTTACAGCAGCGTATGACAAGGGCACTGCCACCCGCCACGACGCCGCAGCGGTAATAAAGCAGTTCGACTCCTTCATCAATTCCTGCCACACCCTTCTGCACTGTGGCGACAACCCTGAACTTGTAGCAGAGATGAAGCCTTGGATAGAAGTCTTAGACCTGATGAGTCGCAGAGGCAAGCTACTCTTCGATATGCAACGCTACTTGGAAGCAGGAAATCCCAAAGCTTTTATAGAGACTTACAAGAACGAAAAGCTACTGGAACAAAAGCAACTCACCATCAGGTCACGTGACTTCAAAGGCTCTATCAACGCACCTTACCCCAAGCCCGCCAACGAAGTAGTAGCTCCATTTATAGATGGGTTCAAACGCAAACTCCTGGCGTCTTATCGCAAAAAATACACTTACGCTTTGGGAGAATTGCCTGTCAATGTGATAGAAAACGGTAAGTACTACATCAAGTACCAGGGCAAATACCTCTCCAATATCGCTGGTAACAAGTCCAATAAACCTGAGCTTGTCTCTGCCCCTGACAGTATCAACCCTCAACGACAGATCTGGGAACTGAGAGTGCAGGAGCAAACAGGGCGGTATAAAATCACCAGTACGCAGGATCAGCGCAACCTGAATACCAAACTGGAATTACAGGAGGGTGATTACAACCCCACAGCGGCATCCTTTGTACTATGGAAACAGGGTAACAAATATGCTATACAAAACTCACCCGATGCTCTGAGCTACTTCTGGAAAATCGAAAAAGACAAGCTACGCACGGCAGATAACAAGATAGTTAAAAACGACAATTATGTCTTCGAGATCATACCTGTAGGCAAAGAATAGAGGTAAAGCGCCTTGTATAGAATAGTCTCCGTGTAATGCGGGAGATTTTAAACACATGATCGGCAAGTTCACTACGATATATCCACCTAGGACTTGCCGATCTGCTATAAGGGATTGTTTGTTATAGGAGACCGTTGCATAGCAGGCCAATTGCTTCGTTGCTTGCGAGATTCGCGCTTGGTCATTTACCGGAAGTAAACTCCCTGTGCACTCACTCTTAACGCCTTGCACTTTACCTTCTCTGCCCGGTCAAAGTGTCTTTTGTAGGCTTTGCCTCCAAAATCCATGAGACTGTTGACTTTTGCAACAGTCTCTATAGAGCATTACTACGCTCCTTGATATTTTATCTCTCGACTACATTACAGACAACCATGCGGTGAAGCGATGTAACAAACACTAATTAACAACCCGATACTCAAGTAATACTTTCTTTGGGATTATTTAACACACCCCCTACATTTCTTTTTCTAAAAAAAAAGCGGTAACCCCACTAACATTGCCAAAAACTATGGAATAAATAGCTGCATATATGAGTTGACTTTCTGAAAAATGTATCCATTGCTACAATAATTTATGAGCGTGATTGCCCCTCTTTCTGACATAACTCCATGTTGCATCACAATTGAAAACGTTACCATACTTTAGTTAAAACACGATTTTATCTTAGTTAAAACGTCACAGTACTTTAGTTAAAACACAATCGTATTTTAGTTAAGATACGGTGGTGTTTTAGTTAAAATACAACCGTGCTTTAACAGTGATACCATAACATTTATAAAAGCATAAAAATAAAAAAGCGAATACCCAAGCTCGTAAGACTTGCGAATTCGCTATATCCATGTATAAGTGAGAAATATTTACGCTTTGTAGCGAAATGCCGTATCTATAACTATATGAGCTCGACAACCACTATAAGCCAGCAACCATATAATACTGGTACTGACAGACATACCTACACAAGAGCAGATCTGGCGATATAATGATGTTCTGAACTGGGCAGTGCGTGAACGGAGAGGTAAAGGCTGTATAAAACATATTGAATAGAACAATGAGTGGTAGGAATGATATCACATTAGCAATTATAGGGAAGTATAAAACATATTGAATAGAACAATGAGGTGGGTGGATGAATAAAAGTAAAGTAAGGGAAATAAAAGCTCGCCTATTGCAAATATACATCTTAGCCTACCCCTTTGTCAACAGGCAAATGTAAAGAATTGTAAAATCACAAAAGAGAAGTCAATACAAGAGCATCACTCACCCGCTACCGGAGCCACAAAAAAACTAAAATTGACGGAACCGTACTCCCGATGCTCGGTAAACTCCGGCTCATTCTTGAAGTCGTAGGTACCGGGATGTTCCACAATGAGTAAGGCGCCCGGTTTGAGCTTGCCACTATCGAGTATGGCACGAGGTAAGATGCCCAGCTCTTTGAGCTTGTAAGGAGGGTCGGCAAAAACAAAATCGAAAGCTCCGAGATATGACGAGCTTTGCAAGAATTTGAAAACATCGCCCTTGACCATCTTGAGGCGTTGGGTTTCTTTGAGTTTCTGAGCCACACTCTCAATAAATGTACTATGCTCACGGCGTAGCTCCACAGAGACAACCTTGTCACAACCCCGTGAAATGAGCTCAAATGTGATGCTGCCTGTACCCGCAAAGAGATCCAAGGCTACAGCCTCGTCAAACTCTATCATGTTATTGAGTACATTGAAGAGATTTTCTTTTGCAAAATCAGTGGTTGGGCGCGCATTGAATGACTTAGGGACATCAAAACGTCTGCTTTTGTGTACACCACCTACAATTCTCATAAGTAAAATATTTGATTATAATTGATAAACTCAAAGACTTAAGCGTACTATAGTATGTGAGAAACTATAACACAACCTGACTAGAATGCCTGATAAGACTGGAGGGATACCTGTGAGATATAGGCCTCGAGAAGGCTTTGCAGCTGCTCTGCCATGCTTTGGAGTTCGAGAGTTTCTTGTGCACCTTCAGGCAAAAGAGCATAAAGAATCTTGACGGAGTCGACCTGACTATCCAGCGACAATGAACGCCATAGAGTAAAAGTATAAAAAATAATTTCGTCGATGCTCTCGGCGGGCAACGCCCCTGATGTGAGTATAAAACTATTGGTATATACCGTTTTTCCCTGATCGACCAGTAAGTAATCGATCCTCTCGGGTCGCAGATACAAACATAGTTTTTTCCCCTGCGTCACCCTCGATTCTATGCGAATATTCTCTAAAGAAGGTATGAAATAGGGAACAGCATGCACTACAAGCAAGGTGCGTTTGAGGAAATTGACCAAGTCACGGTAGTAATAAAACGCCAAAATCTTTCCTTCAGACTTCAGCGGATAGATGAGATCAATGAGATCGCCTTTGGACAGGTTGCAAGTAGCAGGATCAAATACGGCATCGAGCCACTGCGCTACTCGGCCTTGGGAATACAACTCTTCGGGGATGGCAACGGAGCATACTGGCTGATAGTACACGCTTACCGACTTGTATGGCAAACACAGCATGCTATGCCTGAAAAAAAGCTCTTTGATGGCAGCTTCATAGGATTGATGTCCGGACTCGGCAGGTAAAAAAGCAGCATACGATACCTCACCGTCCGAAGCAAGAGACAAAGTAAAAGTAAGTCCATCCGGCAAAAGCCGGATGGACATATTGTATAACTCCGCCGTTTGGACGGATAACTCGTTGAGATCGAATTTGATTCTATCCTCGGACATTACTCCCAGTTACCGGTGTTTTTAACTTCTGTCAAAGAACCGATCTTCAAACCGGGGAAACCATGAGCTTTAGACTTGGCCTGAGTAACCTTCTGTTGCAAACGTACCTTATCCAAATCACCCAAATAGTCTTCAAACTTCACACTTGCTTGAAATACCGGTACAGCTATAGTGTCCACACCTACGATTTGCTGGATGTAAGCAGTATCCACAGCGATAGTCTTGCCGGAAACGCCGGGAACATTCAGAAGGTCGGTTATGTCTGTATTATCCTTGACCAGCGAATCCTTAGCATTGATCCAAGTAGTATCACGCTTGATCAAACCTTGCGCAGCTGCTTGTTTTTCAGTAAGACCTTTCTCACGCATAGCATCGGTGTACTCACCCTCAGCATTGACATAGAACACTTTACCATTTTCCAAAAACGACACCAATTCGGGACCTGTAGCGTAACGTCCGTACACGTTCTCGAAAGCGGCTTCGTAGTTGGCAATTTTCTTAAGTCTCTTCTCAATTAACTTTTCACGTTCTGTCTGCTTTTTATCAAACTGTACAGGAGTATACACACTCATAAAGGTAAGATATGCCAGCAAAACGGCAGCAAGCCCTACTAATACTTTGAAAACTGTTTTCATCTTTATATTTTTAATTTGATATTAATTCTCGCCTTAAATATTTAGTTAGTGTACAAAATTAGCCGATAATCTCTAAAAAGAGTAACTTAGCAAGCACAAATATACAATTTGTAGTATGAAGGACAATTCTTTAGAGGGTCAAATTATAAAAAAATTGCAATTTATTCCTACATCAAGTCAAAAAGAAGCCATTTTACAGCTTCAAAATTACTTGAACGACCCTTCTCCTTATTCACTTTTTATACTCAAAGGATATGCAGGCACAGGAAAAACAGCCCTGCTATCTGCCGTAGTAGCAGTAATGGAAGAAGTAGGTGTATCTGTAGGACTTATGGCCTCTACAGGCAGGGCTTCCAAGGTTCTTTCTTATACGTCAAGGAGACCTGCGCATACCATTCACCGCCGTATATACAGAGCCTCAGCCGCAACCCCGGAGGAGGGTGGCAGCTTCAAACTGAATAGTAGTAGCAACAAAGGTGGTATATTATTTATTGTAGACGAAGCTTCGATGATAGGAGAGGGCAGCCATGAGCCTACTCCCTTCGGATCAGGTAATCTTTTGGCAGATCTTTTGGCTTTTGTGTGGAATAGTAATGGCTGCAAACTCATCCTATCAGGTGATACGGCTCAGCTGCCCCCCGTAGGCACTCAACTAAGCCCCGCTCTCAACGCTACTCTGCTGGAAAAGACCTATGGAATGAAGATATATGAAGCCGAACTTACCGATGTGGTGCGACAAGAGAGCGAGAGCGGCATACTCTACAACGCCACCATGCTGAGAAGACTGCAAGATGAATGTGTGTCAAAAGGGTGTACAGATAACATCAGCTTTGCGCTCAAGGTAAAAGGCTTTGGAGATGTAGAGGCGATTACGGGAGCTGAGCTCATCGAGACTATCGACCTCGCTTACCGTGACTACGAACCTGAAAATTGCAATATCATCACCTACTCCAACAAAAGAGCGCTGGCATACAACATGGGGATCAGGGGGCAAGTCCTCAACTATGAGGAGATGCTGGTAAGAGGAGAAAGACTGATGATAGCCCGTAACAATTACGGCTATGCCAAGAACAAAGATAAATCGGACTTTCTGGCCAACGGTGAGACTATCACAGTACGGAGGATCCATAAATATTATGATCTATACGGACTTCATTTTGCAGATGTTACTATCCTGGCGGATGAGCGGGATGAAGAAATGGAGGTCAGATTACTCTTGAGCTCGTTGACCAAGGAAGAAGCGCAATTGTCATACAATGCACGCGAACGATTCTATAGGGAAGTAGAGAAAGACTATGAGCATATAACCTCCGTAACAGAAAGACGGAAGGCGATAAAAAAAGATCCTTTTTGGGGTGCGATAGAGGTCAAATATGCTTATGCCCTTACATGCCATAAAGCACAGGGCGGGCAATGGCCTTGTGTATTTATAGATATGGGGTTCCTGAGCTTATTACCCTCGGATATACAATTGCTGAGATGGCTTTATACAGCTATCACGCGAGCATCGGAAAAGCTTTATCTGGTCAATACCCCCAAGGGAATGCTGCAAGAATAGTAAAGCAATTACTTACTCACATGCTTGTGTGGAAGCTGTGAGAATGTATTGCGACGCAACAGGTAATACTGGCTCACAATACAAAAGGGAGCTATGGCACGAGGTTGAGATTGTTTGGTTGCAGCCAAGTTCTCCTTTCGGGCAAGTCTGAACGTAGATCTCATAGCCATAAAATCCTTACGTGCCTTGAGTACTGCTTTGAAATTGGCAGTGTTGCCCTTGAGCAGAAACATCACGGCAGACATGTAGTCCAAAAAGAATCGTCGCGAAAGGACACGACGAAGTTTGTCCGAAGGAATATTTTTGTAAAGCATCACCAAGTTGTTGCGGAAATTGAGATAACATTTACGAGGACTATTCATATCCAAGCTGGCTCCTCCTACATGATATACTACTGATGAGGGAGCATATACTATACGATAGCCACGAGCATTGATACGCCAGCAAAGATCTATCTCTTCCTGATGGGCAAAGAAGCGCGCGTCCAATCCCCCGCACTCGATGTATACATCCCGACGAATGATGAGGCAAGCACCCGAAGCCCAGAAGATATCAGTGACATCATCATATTGTCCCTGATCTTTCTCTACCGTATCAAAAATGCGTCCTCTACAAAAAGGGTAGCCCAACCTATCAATAAAGCCACCGGCACCACCGGCATACTCAAAATATTCAGGATTACGGCAAGCACGTATTTTGGGCTGTACGGCTGCTATGCGCTTATCACTGTGAAGGAGCTGTAGAGGTTGGGAAAGCCAGTCCTGGGACAAAGCGGCATCACTGTTGAGCAATACTACAATAGGATGCTTGACGGATTGTACAGCGCGGTTGTACCCCTCGGCAAAGCCATAATTCTGATCGTAATCGATGAGTTTTACATCAGGGTAATGCTCATGCATAAACGCGACCGAGTCATCATCGGAACCATTGTCCACGAGGATAAGCTCTGCTACATCCTGCGGTGTATATTGAGTCCATGACGGCATGAACTCTTCCAACAACTTACGTCCGTTCCAATTGAGGACTATTACGGCTACTTCCTTCTCCATGAATATGACTTGGGTATTAAATCAACACTATTATCGTTCTTGTTACAAAGATGCTACAAGCCTGCAACTTTATCGACATGCGGAAAGCTGTTCACATCATGCTTCCAGCGCTTGTGACTCCAGAGCCAGTACTGTGGGGCACGGAGTATAGTACGCTCCATAAGGCGTGCATATTTCTCTATGATCTCATTAGGAGCACATTCACGAGGCGTTTTGGTGATGAGTTCGAAACGCCCTTTATATTCAAAACGGCCTTGTCTTGAAACATCCATGTAAACAACAGGCAGATTTAGTTTTTTTGCCAAACGTTCGGACCCGGTAAAGAAAGCTGAAGGCTGATTCAAGAAGTTTGTCCAATAATGAATATTAATCTTACTTGGCGTCTGATCAGATATAAAAGCAAGAATCTGCATTTCTGACTGTGGCTGTCGTACAAAGCTGAGTAAAGACCGACCTACATCATCTTTGGCAATACATATAGATCCGTTTCTCTCTCTCAATTCTTTCATCAGCTTGTCCAGTGCTCTATCTTTGAGTGGGCGGTAGATCTGGTTTTGGCGTACGCCTATGGGATCGAAATAAGATTGTGCTCCGCTAAAAAGCTCCCAATTGCCGTAATGCCCCATCATCATCATCACAGCAGGGAATCCCTGTGCCTTAAGCTCTGCAAAGAGCTCCACATTCTCAAGAATCAAGTGCTGACGTATCTTTTCTTCCGGCAAATAGAGGAGTTTGGGAGAACTAAGAATAAGTAGAGCAAAATGCTTGTAAAACCCGTTCTCTATATCTTTTATCTGCCTTAGATCCTTTTCAGGAAAACTCTGAAGCAAATTGGTCCTTACAGTGGAACGCCTATAGCGTACAATATCTTTTATAATAAAAGCGAGGATAAGGCTCTTATAATAAATCCACCACGACCGGTTGTGAGCCACACGCTTTATTTGTTGCTTGTAAAAAATATAACGGAGTTTTTCAATGAAGGTCATAAGCTTTTTATTATATCAAAAAGGTTTTATCTTCACTGAACTCACGCGGTATACAAGTCTCTACCCTACCGATGGAATTTGCATCGAAAGGCTTACCTACACGCACATAGTTTTCGGTAAAACCGGTCATGTATCCTTCTTTTTCCGAGTTTTCCCAAAGGACCTTGTGAGGTTTGTTAATTTCCGCAGCATAGAAAACTGCGAGTTTCTGCTCAGAAAGTTCAAGCAAACGTTGACTGCGTCGATGCTTTTCCCTTGTATCTACCACATAAGGTATTTCGAGAGCTTTGGTGCCGGGTCTTTCCGAATAACTGAAAACATGCAATTGGGAAAATGGAATGCTTTGGAGAAATTCAAAACACTCATCGAAAAGCTCAGGGCTCTCGCCTCGTGTACCCACAATAACATCTACACCGATAAAAGCACCAGGCATTACTTTCTTGATATGCTCTATGCGACGACGAAACAAATCTGTATCATATCTGCGCTTCATCAAACGCAATACCTCATCACTCCCGCTTTGGAGCGGAATATGGAAGTGGGGAGCAAAACGCTTGGAAGAGGCACAAAACTCAATGATTTTATCTGAAAGTAAATTGGGTTCGATAGAACTAATCCTGTAACGCTCTATCCCCTCCACATCATCCAATGCTTTGATAAGATCGATAAACGTCTCACCTGTGGTGCGACCGAAATCACCAATGTTGACCCCGGTGAGAACAATCTCCTTACCACCGGAGTCAGCTACGTCACGAGCCTGCTGTACCAATGAGTCTATAGTACCGTTGCGGCTACGTCCGCGTGCTTTGGGTATGGTGCAATAAGTACAGTGATAGTCACAGCCATCCTGAACTTTGAGGAAATGACGTGTGCGGTCGTCTGATGAGCAACCGGGTTGGAAGGTGCGGATATCTTTTGTTGCAGAAGAAATAACTTCATGCTTATCTTTCTTGAGCGAATCTATTTGTTGCAGATATTTGACCACATCAAGCTTCTGCTCAGCTCCCAGAACCAAGTTGACCCCCTTGATATGGCTCACTTCATCAGGCTTGAGCTGTGCATAGCAACCGGTGACTACCACAAATGCACCGGGATGGTCTTTTTGTATCTTGCGTATGATACCGCGACACTTTTTGTCCGCCAGTTCCGTGACAGAGCATGTGTTTACAACACATATATCAGCCACCTCACCTTCACGAGCTCTCCTTACACCTTGGTCAAACAAGGCTTTACCAATGGTAGAAGTCTCGGCAAAGTTGAGCTTACACCCCAGCGTAAAATACGCAGCTTTCTTATTCTCGAATATTGAATTGTCAGTCATGAAAAAGTAATTGTGAGAAACCCTCAATGGGTACAAAGATAATAACGATTAGAATATCAACCGAATATATCGGGTAGCCGTTATCATCAAAGCAGAGCCAAGTCCCGTGTAAAAACCGGCAATAAACACATCCGGTACTAAAGAAAACACACGCAACATTACTCCCAATGATATCATAAATATCATGATGTACCAAGCTTCCTTGGTAAAGCATTTATAGAGAGGTAGTCTATTCTCCTCAGACTTTTCAATAAAAGCAACATTCTTCTTTACAACTTTCGGGAATATAAAGAACCCGAAAAAAGATATCGATATTACGAGCCAAAGTAACTGAATAACTAAAGAGTCCGTAGCACTCCATGACTTAATACCAATGCGCAAAACATTGCCCCCTGCAATCAGCCACACTATAGCAGCCGTCGCATAGAGAGTTTTATAACTAAATCTCATTTATTGTTTTATTCGGGCCAGTCGAGTTTAATGGGTAATGAATCGTCGTCTATCAGAGATTCCGAATCCGCTTCACCCAAATTCATTTTCAAAGGGCTTATCAAATCCAAAGTAGAATCAATCTCCTCCTGCTCATTACCGATATGCAACATCACATCGCCAAAAGCTTCTTTGAATTTCTCAAAATCCTCCTTATAGATAAATATACGGTGCCTCTCCATCTTGCCTCCCGGCTCAGAGGATTTGCTCTCGGTCAATACGATATACTCGTTTTGTTTACTATCCCGTTTGGCATCAATATAGTAATATCGTTGACCGGCCTTTACACAGCGGGAATAAAACGTTTCTGAAGAAAACTCTTTATCTTTCATCATCTCTCCCTTAACCAACCTAATTAATAATCTACATCTATTCTAATCTGAGTCGCTAAGGTAAGCATTTTCAGACTAATCTTAAACACCTAAAACGTTAGATGATAAATGGGATCAATCGAAAGAGCGATTCAAAAAGAAATCATCAATCGATATATTATAATGTAAATATCGTATTACCAAATAAAAAACTATTAGAGGCAAACAGCATAGCATTGCAGTTTGCCTCTAATAGTCGTAAAGGATTCTATACGTATATTGTTATCAGCGTATCACAATGCGGCAATTACTTAGATCTTCGATGATTGCCAAAGATTCGACATGAATACCTTTGTCTCTGAGGATAGTGCCTCCGGACTGAAAAGCTTTTTCTATAATAAATCCCATCCCTTTGATCTCGGCACCGGCCTGTTCGATAAGATCCAACATACCCAGAGCAGCATTACCATTGGCAAGGAAGTCATCGATAAAAAGCACTTTATCATCCGAGCTAAGAAAGTCTGCACTGATACATACCTTATACTCTCGGTCCTTTGTAAACGAATGTACCGAAGTACTAAGCATATTATGCATCGTCTTGGGCTCTTTCTTTTTTACAAATACCACGGGCAAATGCATGATATACCCCACAAATATAGCGGGAGCTATACCACTGGCTTCTATGGTAACAATCTTGTTGATCCCTTTATCTTGAAACAAACGGGCAAATTCCTGTGCGATATTGTACATCAGAGCAGGATCCATCTGATGGTTAATAAAGCTATCTACTTTAAGGATACCTCCGGGGAAACACTTCCCGTCTTGCAAAATTCTCTGTTTTAAAAGTTCCATTTCACTTAAAGTTTATTGGTTATAGGCAATCTATTTACGAACAACTATATTGGATATAATAGCAGCTATACCACCGGTAGTGATACCCGAAGAAAAGATTGCCCTGATGCTCTCCGGTGCGGCTTTGAGGATATCGGGCATAAGCTCCACTCCCAAACCGAGAGACAAACTGATGGCTAAAACCATAGTGGCCTTGCGATCGATATCCTGTGATGCTATGATACGTATACCTGCTGCTGCCACAGTGCCAAACATCAACAATGTAGCTCCTCCCAATACAGGGTCAGGCATGAGAGAGAAAACGAGTCCAATACCGGGGAATATGCCCAAGATCAACAACATGGCTGCAATATAATATCCCACCCTGCGACTGGCTACGCCTGTAAGCTGTATGATACCATTGTTTTGTGCAAAGATGGAATTGGGAAATGAGTTGAAAATACCCGCAAGTAAAGAGTTGAAACCATCAGCCATCACACCGCCTGAGACTCTCTTGAGATACTTTTCCCCTTCAATATCTTCACCCGAGATGAGGGAGTTGGCGGTAATATCGCCTGTAGCCTCAATAGCGGTGATCATATAAATCAAAGCCATGGCGATAAAAGAGGAAATATTAAAATCAAGCCCATACTTAAAGGGTGTAGGGATATTGAACAAAGCTTGGCTTGATTGTCCGAAAGAAGCAAAGCTGACATGTCCCATTACCAAGGCAAGAAGATACCCCAAGATAAGGCCCAGCACAATGGAACTCATGCGGAGATATTTATTCCCGCTTTTGTTAAACAACAGCACACTCACCAGCACTACGGCTGCTATGAGTATGTTCTCAGCAGTACCGAAGGTCCCGGTTTGCATAGCTGTCTGTCCGCCTCCGCATGAGAATATGCCTACTTTGACAAGACTAAGGCCAATAAGTAGTACCACAATACCTGAAACTAAGGGAGTGATTACTTTTTTGAGGTAACGAAAAGTGCGGCTTACAATCATCTCCACCGGTGCGGCAGCAATAGTACAACCGAAGATAAGCGGAAGCCCGCCCACAAGACCAGCTGATATAATAGGCCCTATAAAAGAGAAACTAGTACCCTGGACACAAAGAAGCCCGGCACCCAAAGGGCCCACCCGTCGACACTGGATAAATGTAGATATACCCGATGCAAAGAGAGACATAGATACCAAAAATGCTTTGGTAGTGACATCACAGCCCAAAGCATCAGCAATAATAAGAGGGGGCGTAATAATACCCACAAAAATAGCAAGAAGGTGTTGTATTGCCGCAAAGAAACTGTCTTTGAAAGAGGGCTTATCTTCTATGCGATAAATAAGATCAGCTTTGGCAATAGGAGTAGTCTCGATAGACTGGGTGTTAGTGTCGCTCATTCCGTTTAAATATGATTAGGGTGAAGGATTATTGCTATCTTCATTTCGCACCAGGCTCTATCCGCCCACAACTCTACTGTGGCGGAGATAGGAAAAAACAAAAGGTATTCGATGTTTTACAACATATCGAATACCTTATTTAAGTCGGGGTACCAGGATTCGAACCTGGGACCCCCTGCTCCCAAAGCAGGTGCGCTAACCGGACTGCGCTACACCCCGATTACCTCTTCCGAACTTTCCCGTTCGTTAAGGTGATGCAAAGGTAATAGCTTTTTTGTAAAAAACAATAAGAATGAATTATTTTTTACACCACAGATATAATTGCCTCCTCCATAAGTCATAAATATTTGGATTAGCAAAGGACGGAAAGCTGCTTGAGGCATCAACTTCTTGAGAGCAAACAGGGGCTTTACCACTGCATACTCAACAAAGGAATGCGCCACAATAGGAGTGTTGTAGCGCATCCCTGAGATACAAATACATCTTAGAATTCGTAAGATGCAGATACTGTGAAATTACGTCCGGGCTCAGGTATAAATCCGGTAGAGTTTACGGAAGTCACGTAATACGTTTTGTCAAAAATGTTATTGACATTCAGCTGTAATTTCCAATTATCTCTTTTGTAATTGACCATGGCATGCATAAGAGTGTAGGCTGGGAAGTGGAGTGTATTGGATACATCAGCATATACTTTATCCGAATATTCTACTCCGCATCCCATTCTTATCTTACTAATCTTGCATAATGGCAGATTGTAAAAGGCCCAACCAAAAGCTGTGTTTTTGGGGACACGGTCGAGATAATTTCCGGCCGATACATTTTCAGCATAGTCATTACGAACATACGACTTCAACTTAGCAACAGTAAGGGCATAACCCGCATTAAACTCCAATGCCTCACAAGGAGCATAAGTCAAATCAAACTCTACACCCTTGGATTCAGCTCTACCCACCTGTCCGGAGACACGCTTGCCATCGGCAGTCTTACCGAGATTGACTACCATATTGTCTTTGAGTATATAATATGTTGCAAAGTTGGCCTGAAATTTAGTGCCTTTTGCGTAGTGAGCTCCCACTTCATACTGCACAGCTGACTCAGGCTTGAATACATTCTTGCCACTTGGGTCTATCACTTTACCTTTATTATCTATGTAAACGTAATCCTGAGCAGCAGCCACTCGCGTGGGTTTAAAGAAATTGGAGGTGGAAGCATACACATTAAAATCAGACGTTATATCATAAAGCAGCCCTATACGATAACTCAAAGCCGTATTGTGAGTATGATCTTGAGGGCCCTTGGACAGAATTTTCTTATCCTCCGTTTTAGCTAAACGAGCGATACGATTGTAAAAATCGACCCTCAAGCCTCCAAGAACAGCCAATTTACCCCAACGCATATAATCCTGTAAATATAAGCCATGAATATATTCACGATCGAGCCTCACAGAAGTATGAGGCATGTGTATGAAGCCCTGATTAAGCTCGGGATTTACAAGAGGCAGGTGAGCATATTTCCCGGGGCCTGATGCATCTGTCGCATACGAAGCTTTGTAACGAGGGATATAAATATAAGAAAAAGCATATCCTCCCAACAAATTGTGTACCGTAGCACCCCACTTGGCTTTACCGGCAAGTTCCAACTGATTCTGAACAAGCTCGGTTTTATAAGCAAAATTAAAACCACCACGCTCTATGGAGTCCAGAGAGATGTACACTTTCTTGTCTTTATTGAGGTAGTAATGCTTATATATCGGTTTGTCGGAAGTAAGGTATTTGAGCGACTCAGAAGCATAGTAGTCAATATCATCATGAAAAAACGAGCAGTACTCTGTAAGTACCCAGTCAGGATTATCAAAGTGATGTGTCCACTTTGCCATAGTTGTCACATTTTTATGTCCAAGGTGATCTTTGGGATCCGAATAGATTGTGCGCCTACCCGGAGCTGCGGGCAAATCCCCTTTTCTAAAAGCTAACTTACCCGCCATATCATATACATCGTGTGACAAATGAGGTTGCCCGTAATCACCTCGATACATATCATCATTGGTATTGACAGAAAAGCTCAGCAGATTACGAGTATTGATTTTATAATCCAATGCGAGATATGCATTGAAAAACCTCTCTTGTGTATGACGCCAGCCCTCTCCATAACCGGCTGACACATCAGCACGAAAAAGCAACTTGTCTGTAATAGCTCCCCCGGCACCGGCAGCCACACTGTATGTACCCCAGCTCCCAATAGAAGCACTGGCATTGGCATGAGTTTGTGATGTAGGTTTCTTATGTATCACATTGATTACACCTCCAAGAGCAGAGTGACCTACAGTAAGTGAAGATGCACCCTTGAGGACTTCAATTCTCTCTACGGAAGCCAACGTGCTAGAGGGAGCTGAGGAGTATAAGGTATGACGCTCATCTCTCATCCCATCATTGAGTACAACGAAATTGGAAAAACCTCTCATATAAAAACGCTGAAATGCACCATAAGTACGCATGGGTCTTACTCCCGGGACATTGCGCGTGGCCTGCACCAAATTGGTAAAATTAAGATCATGTATCTGCACATTACTTACTGAGGTTATGGCTATGGGTATCTCTTTCACCGGAGCAGCTACTTTACTTGTACCGGTAGAAGGTGAGATTTTGTCAGAAGTAACAGTGACTTCTTTGAGATGAATAGTATCTTGCAAAGATTGTTGAGCCAAAGCAAAGCCCGATGTGGCAAAACAACAGACACAAAATGTAAAAATTTTTTCTTTCATAGATTATTATAAATAAATTAAAGTAAGGCGCATTGGTTTTTTGAATAGCAAAAGAGCTACAACTGAACTAATAGCATATTGGAGGGTTTGGGAATAAAGCATGCACATAAACCATATTAGACTGTTGCATAGCAGGCAAATTGCTGCGTTGCTTGCGAGATTCGCACTTGGTCATTTACCGGAAGTAAACTCCCTGTGTGCTCACTCTTAGCGCCTTGCACTTTACCCTCTCTGCCCGGTCAAAGTGTCTTTTGTCGGTTTTGCCTCCAAAATCCACGAGACTGTTGACTTTTGCAACAGGCTCCATATATATGCCGCATGGGGTATACATCATTATAAGGATGCACAAAGACATTCCTTCATAAAAAATTCGTTTTACCTCAAAACAGAGGATCGACTTGTAAATAATGTCTCTCGAGACATTAATATCTCCTGACTCCGATATTTATCAATTTAAGGGAACAAAAGTACAACTAAATTATCCTTAAAACAAAAATAAGGTTCACACCTAATTGATTGCTATATGGTAAATATTACTGAGATATTTAGAGCAGTGAATAGGCTTTGATCAATAAGCTCTGAGGGGGCAATTTGATGAATATAAAAATCGAGATAATCAATCTCAAAATTTGACAAGATCAATCTCAAGCTTTGACATGCTTGATCTCAAAGTTTGACAAGGTCAATTTCAAAGGTTGATTTTGCAGAATATTTTTTCGTAAAAATAGAGATAAGAATGTGAGGGATCAGCGCCTTTTCTTGGGGTAAGGACGACGGCTCATGAGAGGTGCTACAAAGGCATGCTCTATGTGCTCTGTGGTGAAGGTTCCATCAAGCTCTGTCTCTACAGCAATAATATCAAATCGTACGGGGAGCAATAAGCTATGTTGCTTGATATAATGGTCGGCAGCAAGTACAAGATTGTGTATCTTATCATACAGGACGCTCTCACGAGGAGCAACCAGAGAGTCCATAGCACGTGTTTTGACTTCTACAATCACTACCTCTCGCTCATTGGAAGCAATGATATCGACCTCTTTGTGTCTATATCGCCAGTTGCGCTCCAAGATAGTATATCCCTTGGACTCCAATAGCCTACACGCTACTTCTTCGCCAGCCTGACCCTTCTCAATATGCGACGCCATAATTCCAGCCTTTTTCTTTTGGATATCTTGAATGAAAGGATGTGTCGTTGCTTCTTCTCTTCTAATATTTTATCTACAGCTATGAGTATACCTGTCTCTTCCACACCCCCAAACTCTGTATTTATAGCAGTGCCGAATGCCCTCATCTCAGGAGACAGGGACATATACGCATTGACTAAAGGAGGTATATTGATACCAAGAGCTCGCACCTCATGATTGAGAACTCTGTAGTTTTGTTTGAAGTTGTCTGACGGAAACAGTTGCTTCATTTGCTCTTCATCCACTTCGATAGGTAATGGCTCTTTGGGTACAACAAGCCTCTCAGGATCGTCAAAATGCTTCTGGAGGAAATGGAGGATAAGATTGCGGGCATAGCGGTTGTAATCACGGTACATAGTAACTTTACCATAGAAATACTTGACACCGGGATCCAATACCGTAAGAGCCCCGATACCATCCCACAGATTGTCCAGAGCAAACATGGATTTTGCTCCCATGCGAGATGACTGATAAGGCAACGAAACAAATGAGCGCCCCAACTCCACCGTATAAGGCAGGTAGTCTTGCATAAATTGTTCGCTGAAATCGAACATCTCTGCAGTGGCCAACTTGGGCCTACCCGATGAATCGATCTCAACCTCGGAACCATATATAAAGCGATAACCTCCAAGAATGGCTTGCTCAGAAGGATCCCACACTATAAGCTGAGAATATCCTTGAGGATCCGTATCAAACTCATCTATATCCACAGCTTTGCCGGTACCGCCCCCGTAAAAGCGGAAAGCTTCTTCGCGCAAGCGACCTATCTCTTGCATGGTATGTGGCGCTTCATCAGCTCTGAATACATATATCTCATTGCCGGCTTTGTTGGTCCTTCTTAATAGACGATCAGGTGTAAGCTCCTTTTTGATCAAATCTATATCGACACACTCTCTGATAGGTTCCTGCTGTAACATAATCTATTATTTTGATTGAGTCCTTAGCTTGTAGCTTATATCTCTTATTCGGGCTGCAATATCGATAGGTTTCTCTCCGCTTTCCTTGAGACTTTGCCATGGAATGGGTTCACCTACAATGACTTTATAATTTTTTCGTTTACTCCTAAACATCTCATCAGGCAATAATGCTGACCCTACATTGAATTTAAGGCTGAATAACTTCCTTATTAATTCTATTTGATAGAAGTGAATACTATTGCGCCCCACAAAATGTAGAGGCACTATATCTCTACGGTAGGTAATAGCGTGATTGACAAAACTCTTTTGCCAAGCCATATCCTGTATGCGTCCATTGATAAAACGAGAACAAATACCGGCCGGGAAAGTGCCCACAGGCAAATCTCCCATCAAAACTTCATGCATGCGCTGAATGGATTCTCTCTTTTGAGCCCCCAGCTTATTGACCGGAACAAAGATAGACTGCAAGGGTTTTAAATGAAAGAGTAAGTCGTTGACAACATAGCGTACATCCCCATACTTACGACCAAGCAAATAAGACAAGCAGATACCATCGAAAGCTCCCAAAGGATGATTGCATGCAAATATGTAACGCCCGTGAGAGGTGGGCAAGCGATCTTCACGCTCCCATCCTATATCAACCTGAAAGTATTCGATAAGGGCTTCCATAAATTGCACCCCATCCAAATGCCCATAGGTTCGTAATATATAATTGATTTCATCCTGGTGAATCAAACGCTCTATTAAGCGTGTTTGCCATTGCGGAAGATTTCTTCCACTCTTCCGTTTAATTATATCAGCAATATTGATTTCAAGCGATTCGTTCATAAAAAAATAGAGACTATCTTCCTTAACAAAGGTAATTTATTTGATATAAAAACAACTAATACATGCTCGTAAAATCTTACACAATGTAATATTTTAAAGCTCATTCTTCCATATAATATAATCTAAATCATAGAGTCTAAATTTCTAATACGCCACTCATTTGGCATGAGGCTATTGCATCTATTGCCTAGGTTTTTAACAAAACCAATAGGCACACCTTCATATAAAAGTAATATATACCCCTGAGGCACAGTGGATGGTAATGTAACGGCTTCCTTGGCCAGGAACTTGAGTGCTTTATCTTTGTCTACAGCATACTGCACAAATGCTTCTTGTCTCAAGCTTGTACTCAAAGCTAGACTATGGGTAGGGATGAGAGATCTCCCCTTGACTTCGGCTACTACAATACCGGCATAATGGATGCGTATTTTGGATTGATTGAGCTCAGCCACTAAAGGTAACATTTGAGGGGGCAAAGCGTATATCAGGCTATTGGGGAATAATTCCAGTTTATAAGTGTCCTTACATGACGACAATAACCAATCTTTGACTAAGTCGCACTCTTTTGCGAAAGCCGAGGGTTTATTTTTCGTTTTCTTTTTCTCTGCTCTTATGGAAGTATTGGTCGCACCATCCTTATGCATGAAGCACATGAACAGGCCCTCTCCACATACTTTATGCGGCATCATCCTATAACAAGGGTAAGGGCTGAAAGCAGAGAGTGCATGCTCATTTAGATATGCATTCTCAAGTGAGAGTGCTTGGAGGTCGTAATGATCCTTCATATATTGTATTTGCTCTTCATTTTCTTGGGTATTATAAGTGCAAGTACTATAAACAAGCAGACCACCGGGCTTGAGCATCTTCCATGCCATATCCAAGATTTCTCTTTGGCGCTCCACACAAAGCGCAATATTGGCTGTAGACCAATGACTAATAGCATCAGGATCTTTACGAAACATGCCCTCGCCGGAACAAGGAGCGTCGACCAAAATAAGGTCGAAGAGGTCGTGCATCTTGCGCCATTCGATAGGATTACTCTCTGTAACTATTATACGATCACTACCCCACTTCTGCATATTCTCGGACAAAATATTGGCTCTATGATGATTGATTTCATTACATACGAGAATACTATCGGAGGGTAATATTTGGTTTAACAACGTACTCTTACCTCCCGGAGCAGCACAAAAGTCCAATGCCAGGAGGGAACGCTGAGGTAAAAAAGATTGTACTTGGGCAAGAAGCATAGAGGAAGCTTCCTGGACATAATAAGCACCTGAATGAAATGAGGGATCAAGTGTAAAATTAGGGCGTGGGGATACATAGAATCCGCCGTCACACCAAGGTATGGGAACAAGCTTATGATCGGACAGACAAGGTGTAACAACCTTAGCAGGATTGAATCTTACAGAAGATGGAGCATCCTCACCTAATGCATTGAAAAAAGACTCTGCATCATCCCCTAGTAATGCTCTCATGCGAGTGACAAACTCGGGAGGAAAGTTATAATCATGCATCATAGTCCAAGCAAAAATATAGCAGGCTTTTTATGAATATCCGGTATCTTATTACGCCATTTGGCTAGGGGTAAGGTACGGGCATAAGCATCGGAACAAGTAAGATTACAAGCTATACAAAGCTTGGTAGAGGGCTTGCAATTGCGGATAAGCTCTTCCACGAGTTTTACATTACGATATGGTGTTTCTATGAAAATCTGTGTTTCCTTTTTGGCATATAGCCGGCTTTCGGCCTCTTTGATGGCCAAAGCACGAGCCTTTTCATCTATGGGCAGATAGCCGAGAAATGTAAATCGCTGACCGTTGAAACCTGATGTCATTAATGATAAAATAATGGATGAAGGTCCTACTAATGGTAATACTTCATATCCTTTGTCCTGGGCAATGGCTACTACATCTGCACCCGGATCAGCTATGGCCGGGCATCCTGCTTCGGAAATAACTCCTACGGATTTCCCTTCGGAAAGGGGTGAAAGGAAATCCGATATATCTTCAAAACGAGTATGTTTGTTGAGTTCATAGAAAGTAAGAGAGTCAATAGATATATCGGGACAGACGGATTTTAAAAATCTTCGTGCTGATCTTATGTTTTCAACAATGTAATGATTGATATGATTGATATATTCCAAGTTGACTACAGGCAAACATGTTGCTGCATCAACTTCTCCCAAGGGTACAGGTATCAATACTAATTGCGGCTTATCCGACATGCGATTATATTATTCTGAATTTTGACTGTTTTTTATTTTTCTCTTAAACCTCAACTTTTCAGCCAACAGAACGGTCTGCTTAAGGTAAGGCATTTCACTGCGAAGATAACTACTAAATAGCGTTCCGTCAAGTTGTCGCATGATTTGATCTACCGGCCACCACTTGGCCTCTAATGGTTCACAGTCAGCATTACTCAATAATGATGGATCAGAAAGATTGAAATAAAAAAGCTGGACTGCTACCGCCGCACCATTGCTTGTAGTATGTCTATACTTTACAATAGGGCGTAAATCGTCAGATTTGAAGTCAGGAATAAACTTTTTCACCATATCCAAAGCTATGCAGGAGGCACTGTTATTTCCCGTTACCCACGAAACGAAAGGAGTATCGTAGCAATCGTCCTCGATCAAATCATCTTCACAACGATTTACAAGATAGATCATTCCCTTGGACACGACTATTACTCTGACGACAGGCAAAATACCAACATGTAATGCTTCTTGGGAACGAAACACTCTACCCACAACATTACCGCAGGAATCTAATATAGGGATCCACTGCTCAGTCTTCAATTTCTTACGAATGAGCACCAGATTAATTGTCTCAACAATATATTCTCCCCAAATAATCACGAGGAATACATAACCTGTTATTAATGATAGGCCAAAGACTCCGGAGTGGTGTTTGTTAAAATAAATAACAAGACCAAGGATAAGAAAGAGAAGGGATATTAACTTGAGGAAACGTGACACTCGTGTGTACTCTGTAATTACAATCTGGTTATGTAAGGTACGTTGGTTAAAGCTTTTCAGACTATTGACCTCTCTTACTTCAGATAGTAAAAACTTATTGACTAAGAATAAGGTAGGTAAGAAGCAAAGCACAACAATACCTTGCCTGAAAAGAGACCAAATAAGATAATCCCCCCAAAGGAGGTATAATAGCCCTGAAGTGAGAAGGGTTAATAAGGTAACAATACTAGAGGGTCTTGTAGCCCAAGGCATTCTCCATGCAACAAGAGCTATTGATATCAACACAAAGGTCACCCAAGAAATTATATATGCTATTCCGAATGGAACAAAAGGGATCAAAGTCAGTAAAAAAATTACCGAGAGAAAACAACTCAATGGATGTGATCCCAAAAGAGGTCTTATATTCGGAGTTCTATCCATTTTTAACAAGTTCAAAACGATTTCAATAAATAAACACCCTCTTTATTGAAATGTTCGAAAAACAAGAGATTAAGAAAAAACGAAATAAAATTATAAATTGGAATGAAACACAAATGAGGCAACCAAAACTGGCTGCCTCACTATAATTTCAAGGGATAAATCAGTTAGTAACCCGGATTCTGAACTAAATTTTTGTTTACTTTCACATCTTGGCTAGGTAATGGCCAAACAAACTTATTGTCACCTGCTTTGATTTTAAGTGTATAATAAGAGTTTTGTCCTTTGGTCAGATAAGCAGAAACATCTTCAGAGTCTTTAGATTTCTGAGGGTCTAGACGATTCATGGGCATATTCCAGCGACGTAAATCCCAAAGTCTAAATCCTTCGAATGCTAACTCTCTCTGACGTTCATCGCGGATCTCTTTAAAAAGAGCATCGCCTACTACATTCACGACATCAAGTCCTCTAGATTTACGCAATGCGTTTAAATTAGTAGCAGCTTCTTCACTCTTGTTTAAATTATAAGCAGCTTCAGCAGCGATCAAATACATTTCTGCAAGGCGGAATACTTTAGGAGCCATACGTGAATCAGGAACAACCCCCCAAATAGCATCTTGTGTAGCAGCAAGTGCTGGATTACCTTTGAATTTAGTTACAACGCTCAAATCTTTATAGGTAGTACCAGAAAGTTCTACAGTAAATTTGTTATCAAAATAAAGAGGTTTACGTGTATCTTTATCAGAATACATATCAATAATTCCTTTGGTAGGCAAAAAGTCCGGAGTAAGTTTATGCTCTTTCTGATTAGGGTTCATATACAATCCATGTCCTGATGCACTTTCGTCTGGCCAGTTTATATAAACTTGCATGATAGATTCCTTGAGCCCGGCACCATCGCTACGCCACATAGCAGTCATGTTCTCTACAGAAGGAGTCATAAGAGCGTATGCTTTGCTCCCGATAATCTTATTAGCAGCAACAGAAGCTCCTTCCCAATCTTGCATATACAACTTCACACGAGCTTCAAGAGCTGTAACTGCATCAATGGTGATATAATTTGAATTTGCTGAACCGGTTACTGAAGCTAGCATTTTGGCACTTTCTTCAATATCTTTGAGGATTTGCTTATATACTTGTTCGTTAGTAGCACGAGCAGGTTGTACTTTGTAGTCATACTTCAGCAACAAAGGCACACTAAGGTCATTCGCAGCAGTAGCTTTATTGTATGACTTACCATAGCGTATAGCCAAGTTTGAGTAATAATATGCTCTAAGGAAATAAGCTTCGCCTAAAACTTTATTCAAGGCTTCTACTTGTTTTTTATCTGTTATCTTTTTAATGAGTTCGGGCATCTTCTCAAGAACAAAATTCACATCATTCAGAGATTTATAGTAGTAAGCGTAAATATCTCTTGTGTCATAATTTGTAGCCCTGAGAGACTCCCAACCATGATTATCCCCTCTTCTGTTTCCGAAGTCAGAGGTAGCATTTAGCTCATCCCCCTGTACATCTTGTAAGATATCATTATCTCCTGATTGGCGTGCCCTAAAAGAGTTCATCATACCATTTTTCCACGAAATTGCGTCTTCAAACGTTTCCATGGACTTGTCCTGAGCGACTTTATCAGTAGGAAAACGTTCCAAGTCACAAGATGTAAATCCGATAATAGTCAAAGCAAACAGGAAGGCTGTTTTTATTATATATTTTTTCATTTGATTCTTATCATTTAGAATTAGAAATTAATTTCGACACCTACAGATACCTGTTTGGTATTAGGGTTAGCTCCCAGCGTGAGGTTAGAGTCGATCTCAGGATCAGGACCTTCAAATTTAGTAAATGTAAGCAAGTTACGTCCGGTAAAGAACACCTTAGCTCCTTTGATCACATCTTGCTTAGATAAGATAGACTTAGGTACATTATATCCAAGGGTAAATGTCTTCATACGCATAAATGATGCATTCTGAATCATACGAGAGTCAAACTCAGTAAAGCGGCTCTTGTTAAAACCGGGAAATTTAGCTACATCACCTGGTTTTTTCCAGTAGTCCCGCACATCTTTACGTTGGTTAAAGTTACGTCCCCAGTGGTTTGGATTCTCAAAGAAGAATGCATCATTGACGATGAGGTGTTTACCAATTGTGAAAGCAAAATCAGCCTGCATATAAAATCCTTTGAGAGAGCCACTAAGGCCAAAACCACCATTTATAGGAGCATAACGTCTGATTCCTGTATTCTGGTCAAGATTATCGACAAATTCACTTGTGACTTTATCTTTTGTAGTTACTGCCAAATTTTCACCTGGTAAATACCACTCTGACATACCTGTATCTGTATTTACACCTTTAAAAAGAGGATAGAAATACATTACAGGTTTTCCTACTACATAGCAAACTCCGGTATTAGGTATAATCCAATGATCCAAACCTTGGAATAGTTTGATCATCTTGTCTGTATTGTAATTGAAGTTTACATAAGCAGATAAACCATCACCATCTTTACCTTGCAAGATATCGTAGTTTAGTTTGATGTCTACCCCTCTATTACGATATGTACCGATATTTTCAGTGATATTATTTCTTCCATTAGCATCGATGAATCCTGTGTAATATGGATAAGGTACATCCATAAGAAGAGAAGAAGTATTGCGATTATAAAACTCTACATTCAAATTTAATTTATTGAAAAATCCAATTTCAAAACCTACAGTTGTGGTAAATTGGTTTTCCCATGAGAGATCAGGGTTACCAGGCGTAGAAATACCCCAGCCGAAACCATTTTCATACTGACCTTTTTTACTGATGAGAGCATAAGAATTATAGTCACCGATGTCAGCATTACCCTGAGATCCCATACTGAATTTCAGTTTAGCATCAGACAACCATTCTACATCTGCTAAGAAATTCTCTTTTTTTGCGGACCACATGGCTCCGAGTGACCAGAAATTACCATTACGCTTGTTTTTACCAAAACGACTGGAGGCATCATTGCGATAAGTAAGATCTAAGAAATACTTTGATTGATAGTCATAAGACAGTCTACCAAAGTAAGAAAGGAAAGCATACTCAGCGGTCCTACTTTCTACAGTCTTTTCTTTTGTTGTCAGTCCCAGATCTACCATATTGTCGTTAGCTAGACCTTCACCTCTAGCGTTGAATCTATCGTATTTGTAAGAATTATATTCATGTCCTACCAGCGCTATGAAGTGATGGTCAGACGCTACATCGAATTTGTATTCAGCTGTGTTAGTAAAAGTCTTAGTGATAGATCTGTCAAAACGCTCACTGCGAGTACCGTTATTTAAATTACCACCAAAAGATGGATATCTTGTACTGGTAGAGCGAAAATCTGAAAACTCAAAACCAGCTTGTGCCCTCAATGTAAGACCTGTAATAGGTACGATCTGTAAGAATGACGCATTATTGAAGGTAACACTACCATTATCTGTGGGATTTTTTTCGCTCAGATAACGAGGGCTCCATCTATTCCAACCTGGGATACGATCATATTCTTTACCATCCGCATCATATGGAGTATACATTGGCAAAGCAACCATAGAGAGACCACCATTTGGACTATTCCAGTCATAAGGGTTGGTCTTATAGTCATCACTTGTCAAGGAATTGTTAGTTCCAAATGTTATCTTGTCATTGATACCACTATTAAGATTCAAGCGCAAAGTATACTTCTTATAATCGGATCCATAACGAAGACCTTGTTGACTAAATGTACCACCAGAGATGTAGTAATTAGTACGACCTGCACCACCTGAAACTGTAACATCTGTTGAATATGTAGGTCTATTTTTCATGAAATAATAGTCCGCCCAATTTGTATCATTGGGATATTTTTTCAAGAATTTGTCCAAGTCGGCCTGTGAAAACTGCTTAGTTTCCAACCAAAAATCAGCTAACTCTCGACTATTCATAAAAGAGTCATAATAAGAACGGTTAGCAAGGTTAGATACTCCATATTGACCACGCACTGTTACTTTCGCACGATCTCCACTAGCTCCTTTTTTTGTGGTGATGTATATTACACCATTTGCAGCACGGGCTCCATAGATAGAAGTCGCAGCAGCATCCTTAAGAACTTGGAAAGTTGCAAAGTCATTAGAGTTCATACTCATGACTGTACTAGCTGATACAGGCATACCATCAACAATGTACAATGGAGCACTTCCTGCACCGAGTGATCCTGTACCATGTAATCTTACAGATGAGATCTCAGAAGGTTCCCCAGAAGAACTAAATACCTGCAAGCCGGACACCTTACCCTGAATAGCATCAAAAGGGTTAGAAACTGGTTTAGCTTCCAAATCCTTGGCTTTCACTACGGCAACAGAGGATACTACAGATGCATTTTTACGAGCTGAACCATAACCAACAACGACCACGTCATCGAGCATTTTGGAATCAGACTTCATCATAATCTTCATGTTGGGCTGGATTTTGACTTCTACATTAGTCATACCAACAGAAGATACTACAAGAATTTTAGCATCAGCCGGAACTGAAAGAGTGAATTTACCGTCAATATCAGTAGCAGCACCAATCTTAGTATTGCCTTTCACGAAAACAGATGCGCCTATAATAGGCTCATTGTCTTCAGCAGATATGACTACACCTTTCACAACCTTCTGTTGTGCCAAAGCAATCCCTATCGAGGCAAAAAGGATTGCAAAAAACAGCGTAAATCTTTTCATACTCTAAACTTTAAAATTATTATAACGTTAGGAAATTATTGATGATTTAAAATTCGATTTTTTGCTTCTCATTATTTTTTTTTATAGTATTAGTACCGCTAATATAGCAGTTTGTTTTTTTAAATACAAAATACATCTAACAAAATTTCTCCTTAAAATGATTATTCCTATCAATTAGTAAACTTAAAAACATAACAACGTCAAATATATCCAATTATTTTAAAATAAAAGCATCATAATGAACAAATCTATCCAAATAGCACTATTTATTTAATTTTTAAAGTTTACTTTCATGTTTTTACAGCATTCCCTCAATGATTATAAATTTAAGGTTAGTTAGTCGTCGCTTAAAAAGGATTTACATCAACTGGAATAAATTTTCATTGGGATGTTGAGTGTATTAATTAGTGTTGTTTGAGCCTTTGTATCGCTTTTTTAGTTTGGATTAGTAGGGATTAGATCAAGCACAAAAGAATGCTCATAGGTCTTTTGAAGTTATATGCAGTAGTAGCTAACATCATGTTGATAGCATCACCAACGATTCCTTTCTAGAAGTTTCTTCCTTAACAATGGTCACTTTTCAAATGTCTGATGATGGGTTGTATGTCGGCGCACTTGCAGAAGAGTTTGTGTTTCTTGCGGTGTTCACAGTAGTTGTCTTTGGCTTTCGGTGTATCCGGGATCAATACTGTTGTGCCGTTTACCTCTGCTTTCTTCTCGCGTTAGCCTCTATTTCCGACCAATAGCCTAATGCTCTTCCTCGTGAGCCGACTTACTTTCTCAAAACTCGGCTGAATTGCATGACCATCATAAGGATTCCGGGAAGGACTGGCCCCTAAAGAGACCGTTGCATAGCAGGCAAATTGCTTCGTTGCTTGCGAGATTCGCGCCTGGTCATTTACCTGAAGTAAACTCCCTGTGCACTCACTCTTAGCGCCTTGCACTTTACCTTCTCTGCCCGATCAAAGTGTTTTTTGTCGGCTTTGCCTCCAAAATCCATGAGACTGTTGACTTTTGCAACAGTCTCCTAAAATTACACTTATTCTCGAGCTTATCATGGAGACTTTGTTGCCATATTCGATTTTTTATGCTCTTAACCTTCCCTCAAACACTGGACGTCGGGCTCATGAATGAAGTAAATCTTATGCGAAAAATTGCGTCGTTGTGAGAGGCTCCGTTCAAAGAGAGCAATGAGATACTCATAACGTAGATTTTCCCCTAAATTACGTTTCAGCTCTTGAACAAGACAACCGGCGATCGTGCGCAAACACATATCTTCTTTGATCACGCTTTTCCGATTCTTCAGATGGTTATGGAAACGCCCGTTTTGACAGATCACCTTGAGTAGAAATCTGCAGAGCAGACGAAAGGGAATATCCAGCTCTCTGAGAAGCTTAAGAAGCTTACCAATAGAGACTGTTGCACGAGAACATTCCTTTTAACCTTGTCTATATCTCTGAATATCATTATATTTGAGATATAAAACAGGAATCAAAACAGTCTCTAAATATTATAATGGATAATCCAGAGTATGATCACAAAATGACCGATACTCTGGATCAATACAATTCCAAATATAATATTTTATTTGAGAATAACTCTCAATACCTTATCCGTAGCTGGTACAGGGAACATCTTACCTACCTCTTTGGAGACTGTTGCACGAGAATTGTCCTTTTAATCTTGCCTATATCGCTGAATATCATTATATTTAATATATAAAACAGCAATCAAAACAGTCTCTATGAGTAAGGAAAAGAACACCAAGGCCCCATCTTTTGCAGAACTAGCAGTAGAACGTCGTCTGCAAGCCACCAAAAACAACTTTTTGTATCAGATTGACACCATTGTAGATTGGCGTCCCATCTCCAACTTGCGCCCAAGCTACTTATGCAACAAAGCGTAAGCTAGCCTCCGATTGAAGGGGCCCCCCTCAAGTAGCTCAAAAATGAGCTAAATCAAGAAAGTTAGAATCAAAATTCCTTCGTCTGTTCTCTAAAATCGCGAGGAAAACTGCTCGTCTTCTGTCTCTGTCTCTAGATCCGACTTTTTCAACGGTCTCTTGTCGGGAATATCTCCCATTTTGGCTCTATCCTTTGTACCCGACAGCCTATCTTTGGGAAGATGATGATAAAACATCTTCCCATCATAAAAAAAACATCACCGAACCGAAAGGGAGTTACGGGATACTACCCCACTGACACTCACCAGAGGATTCATTGCTCCAAAACGAGATTTATATCAAAAACTATATTTAGCTTTTATCCAAGCCTCGGAGTTCTTGCTGTACATACCAAACATCCCTTTATTTCCGCCAAACCAATCATATCCCAATGAGACATGTATAGGATCGCTCAATGCATAATCCGCAGCAAAACGGCTGAACCACCCGCCATAATTGAGATCGATATAAGTAAAATCGGACAACTGTAATGTACTGTTGAGTAACTTCTTGGACACATTGAGTGTAAAGAGTGTGCTGTGATGGGACTGTGCTACATAAGGTTCGTAGCCGAATATGCTTTCCGACGAAAGTTGTGCCATCAGCATCCATTCGGCAGGAGCATACCAGTCCATACCCACAAGCCAGTTGACGGTGTTGAATCCTTTTTGAGCCATACTCATGGCTTCAGGTTTGTATGAAAAATGTTTGCCTATATTGAATGCAACTTCTCCACGAATCACAAACTCCCCAAGAGGTTTGGAAAAATCCCCCCCCACAAACCCCATACGATAGTATCGGGGATTTATCTTGACCTCCCGGGGTGTCACTTCGGGCTGCATTACCGGCATCTTATTCCAGGTATGTAAAGCGGCAAAAGCAAAGTCAATACCCGGCAAATTGAAGGACAACCTACCGCCATACTCCATATTGGATATTTTCATCGCAGGTCGGCTGTGATTATCATTCCACTTTACCGGCAGAGGGGTATCTTTGGGTAGAATATTCCATGGGTTTGCGCTATCGGTAGGAAGTATAAACCCTTGGAATACGGGTACACCTACCAGCTCCAGCTTCACCTTATCATTGAAAAAAAACAGGCGCAGAGCATTTACCGGCAATCTGATATCATCATAGTCTTGAGCAAGGAACTCCGTCATATCCATGGGTGATACCAAGTCCGTAATACGCACTCCGTCGGCAGCTCCCCATATAACCAATTGACGTCCCAGCCTTGCCCCCCAATTACTGTCGCGATAATCCAAGTAAGCTTCACGCAAGTCAAACCCGGTACGCTCCTTGAGTAGTGAATTATATGTTGCGTTGAAAGATACGAAAAGCGTAGAATTACCCATATCTCCAGCCACCTCACCCCTGACACGAGTACGAGAACTCATAAAATTGTGAGGCGATTGCGAACGTACGGCATGATATGTATCTACAAATCCTTTGATCCTGAAAGCAGACGAATCGCTTTGGGCACTGAGCCAAAGAGGCAGACTGCCCAAAGCTATCACAATAAACAGTCTGTAACTTCTTATTGTAGACTTCGAGTACATTACAAGCTCCCTTTCTCCAGTGTATTTACACTGAACTTAGCCTCATCCAACTTCCGATTGAACTTAGGATTATTAATCTCCATTACAGTCTGATGACCTGTCTGCACGTTGGACATCTGCATCTTCTGAGCCAACCAGAAACCGTCTATTTTGTTGATATTGGACAACTCGAGTTTGCGATGCAGCTTACCCATCCTGTCATAATACTCCACTTTGATAGGTATAAGACAATCCTGACGTATCCATGCGATTTTTTTTGAATATATCTCTCTGTTGTTTTTGGGTGTAGATTCCAGTTTCCAGCATTTATACCCTTGCACCGCTTCTTCTCCCAAGAGGTTATGTGTGTCCTCATCCACATTACGACTACCCATATCGTCATAAGTAAAATCACTACCCATGAAGTACTCCGTCTTGGCAGAGCTTCCGCTGATACGGCGAGTCTTTTTCATAGCCGGCAAATAGAGCCACTTATCATCGTCTTTGCCCACCTTATCATAGTCCCAGGTAAGGAATCCTGTGCCTTTGACATCACCGGGATAGAGAAAAAACATAATGGATTTCTTGTCCTTACCCACATCTATGGAATAGGATATAAGCTTGCGTTCACGCACACTACCGCGTTTATTGACAAGTTTCATTACCAGCTCAGATTCACGGCTATCCCCGTCCGGACGGTCTTTTACTTTCTGAGCGACGTCACGCCCTGATAATTTCTGTGCACTTAGTCCCATACTTGCCCCCAAAAGGCAGAGGGAAATAATTACAAATTTTGATTTCATTTTATTGATAATTTATTGTGAATATTTATAAATGATTAATTGACGAAGATTATGACGGTTGTGTATCACCTATGGCGATATTATCCGCACCGATCTCACCCGAATGATCGGAACCGGACTCTTTACCGAAAATATTGAACTTGCGGAATAGTACGGGAGTGATACACAGATCCGCCAGCAATGCCGAGAGCATACCCGCTACAGACAAGATACCTGTGTGAACGAAAGAGAGACTTTCCGAAGTGGTATAGACAGCAAAGTTGGCCGCAATAACCAAACTGGTAAGAACCAATGGTGTACCCACAATGCGGAATGACTTTAGGATAGCATCCTTATAATTGCGCTTGCGATCAAATTCAAGATGCCCGTGATTGATAAAATGGATAGTATCGTCCACAGCCAATCCCAAGATCATGGGCATTATGGTAGCAGTCATCATATCCAATGGATAATCCATCCATCCCATCAAACCTCCCACTACAATGGCCGGCATTACGTTAGGAATAAGACCGATCAATCCTATGCGCACACTACCGAAGACAATCATAAGCAGAATACCGATTATCCCCAGCGCTATGGCGAAAGATACGATCTGTCCACGCACTACGTACTGCATCATGGCTGTAAACTGTGGCAAATTGCCCACTGTAGTGACTCCCGCTCCGGGAAATAGCTTGCGGGCAACTGCAGTGACATCAGCCAATTCACGCTCTGCCTCACCGGAGTTATATCCATTAAGCTCGACCATAAGGCGAAGTCTGCGATAGTCATAATCTACCCAGTATTCTGCCTCGCTTCCACCCGCATTCTCATACAGCAAGAGCAACTGAGCCACCTCGTCAGGCTTTTGCGGTACATTATAATAGCTTTCTTGTCCCGCATGTAGCGTTTGGTTGAGATCCTTGAGTATGTTGAGTACTGATGTAGTGCGTTTGGTAAGGCTGTAGCGACTTACATGCCCTGTAAGCGAATCCAAAGCTATGAGATTGCGAGGCAACTTAGCTTCTCCGTTATGAGGAAATTCTATCATTACATCGTATGCATACATGGATCCGAGTTCACTCTCGCTCACTTGCAGCAATCTATCCACATAGCCTATGCGGCGCCCCATGGTGCGCTCCACATCAAAAGCTGTCTCGATTTTGGTAAACTGATAAAGTAATATCAATGTTATAATGCCTGATACCCACATAACCAAAGTACTACGGCGCAAAACACAAGCGCCGAAGTTGACCAGCTTCCTATCGAGCCATCGCTCACCCGTTTCCTGCACCTTGGCATGCGGCACACCATCTTTGCCAATGCTCAAGCAGGCCGGCATCACCGTTATAGCTATAAGGAATGTGAGCATGACACAAGACGAAGTAGCTATGCCTATGAAGTGCATAGGCACCACGGGTACTGCCAAAAAAGAGAGCAAAGCAGCAAAAGTAGTAAGAGCGCTGAAGAGTACGGGCCATCCCATCTCTCCCACAGTCTCTATGACAGCTTGCTTACGTTTGCCATGGATCATAAATTGCCTTTTGAAATAGGAATACACATGAATGTTATAAGCAATAGCCACAGCAAAGGCCAGAAGCATGGGTATCATCATCATGCCACTATCTATTTTGAACCTCAGATATCCCATAATACCATAAGATATGACAATAGAAGCAATAGCAGTAACCACGGGAACAATAACCCCCCGAGCCGAACGGGTAGCAATAATAAGAACAAGGATGGCAAAAAGAGCAGCAAGCCCCATGACACGGGGCATCTCCTTACCTATCCAGTCCATTTTGCTCGAAGTAACAAAAGGCATACCCGTACCGAGAAGTTTGAGCGAGGCATACTTGGGCTTACTGATTATATGCTCCAACTGATGCCCTGTAAGTAACTCGGGAGAGACTGATTTCTTACCCTTGTTCCAGACAGAATCGTCAGGAAAGGGCCGAAGCTTGAGCAAAATCCAAGACAACTTACCGTCCTTAGACACCAATCGGCTGGCAATATTGGGCTTCAGGTAGGCATTGTGGCGAATTTCAGAGAGTCCGGCACTGTCATCGGGTATCACTTCCGGTACAATCTGCTCAATATTCATCCCATCTTCATTACCAACCATAAACTCAATATCAGTAATAGAAGTGATCTTATCTGCATATGACATGCTATCAAGCATCTCATTGGAAAGTTCACGTATCAACTCCAGATTCTTTTTCGTAAAAGTATTGTCGCATCGTGTAAGCACTGCGGCATAGCTATCATTTCCAAAGATGGCTTTGAACTCATCTGTCTTGACGAGAACCGGATCATCTTCAAGGAAATAATCATCCCAAGAAGCACTCACATTCATAAACTGTAGGCCATAAGTGCCAAAAGCAAAGAGAGCAATGAATATGCCCAGTACAAGCCATCGCTTTTTGACAATCCACTCGCCCTGACGGGCAAACCACTGATTAATTCTTTCGATTTTCATGTTTTTATTTTGATTAAGAGATATTGTGAATATTGTTGCATACCCCTAACATGTCTGTACGCTTCCCCAAAACTGGAGTATTCAATTCCATGCAAAATGATGCAGACCTAGGAGCAAAAAAGCATCTCCCATCTCGTAATCTGCACACAGAGTTGCAGATAGATGAACGACGTAGAATTTCGTTCAGAAAAAAAGCGCATCGATCTTTAAATGACCGATGCGCTTTGTGAGCTAAGTAAATATGACCTACCTTGTCCATTTACTCCATATTATTTCAATATTAATACTCTGTTTGTTCATCTCTTGGGGGTATATTATCTAATGCTCATATTTCATTTTTATTCGTTACGAGCAGTATTGCGCGTACATACCTGCGTATCCTGCTCTCACTCTATATAGTCTACGCTCAATTGACTATGTGGCACAAGGAAGCAGTCATTTTCTCAAGCTATTTATCTTTACTTACAATGCCTGCCAGAGCTTCTGTCAGATGTAGGTTACTCATACATGGTTTGGTGCATTTGTCTCCGCATACTCCCAATCCCCTATCATAAGTAAGATCCTTTATCTCCTTGCTGATATTATCTATCACAAAAACCACATGATTGTTGAGCAAAGCGCAATCGCCTCCGCACGCATGACAGTCCATACAGATGGAAAAGTCGGCATGCCAGTGGTCTTTTGCCGTCGATCTCTTTATCATATTTATATATTCTTTTTCCGCCCATTCCTCCTGCTCCGTGTTTAGCTCAAGCTTTCATCAGAGCACGCCAGCCGGCAGTACCATAGCACACATAGTCTGCGATGAAGTTTTCGATCTCTTCATGAGACAATTTTTCGTGTACCGCTATTTCTTCCAAAAGGCTCACCCACCAAGTACAGGTAATGTGGATGAAAAAGGGAGAAATAGAGCTATGCACATGAGGATATTTCTCTCCCATCAGTGCTATATATTCCAATCCGATCCGAGTATTTTCCTCTATGAGAGTTTCCCTGAAATTCTCGAAGCACGACCCATGCGACGCACACAAGAGAAGCCTGAGCTCTTTACGATAGCGAGCTATGAGTTGCACAAAATCCTCAATAGTACGTCGCTGGAAATCTTGCGAAGTAAAGACATCCAAGGTAATACTATTCTCATCGTTATGACGAGTCATCATATCATTGAATGCCGTAAGGAAAGGCTGTAACACCAATGCCAGCATCTCATCTTTACTCTCGAAATAGTTGTAAATATTACTAAGTCCCACACCCGACTTGTAAGATATTTCGCGCATGGAAACAGCCTTGAAGCCTTTCTCTAAAAAAGCCTCTTTTGCGGTTTGGAGAAGTATTTGCCGAGTATCGTCTTTGATCTTTTGCATGATTATATGAACGGTGTTCTTATTTTATTACAAAGGAACTATTTGACAAAAAAAATGGCAATAGCAAGAAATGATGATTTTAATACCATCAAAGTCATCATTTATTATGATATACAGATCAAGGTGGTATACAATAGATTTTTCATGACGTATCCTCTCCATATACTCATCAAAAAGATTGAAAATATAGCCAAATCAAGGCTGTAATAAAAAGAGATAAATTATTTCAGTAAAAAATATGATCAAAATTGCCCAATCTCTTGACAAAGGGGGGCCCGATGTTGTATATTTGTTGTAAGTGAAATACGCAAATCAAAACAAATTACATCTATTGGGTCATGAATAATATCGCTACAACTGTGAGTAATCCAACAACACCACAAGTCAATAATGGCAACTTGCCCGGCGGAGCTATCGTCACAAACAGATGGTGCAATCAAGTTACATTTTGTCAAAATAAGATGATTGCAATAAAATATCAATTTGTTAGAATGTAAATAAACATCAATATACTCATCAATATCCGTGAATAGGCTTGTTTTGGCTATTCACGGATTTTTTCTGTTCCATAGCTTCCAAGCGATATTTTCTTAGTTACATTCTATTATTTTTCTAACTACATGATGATAATTTTCTAACTAAGAAATTCCCACTACCTAACTAAGAAAAAACTAAAACCTAACTAAGAAAATAACAAGTTCGAATCAGAAAGCAAAAAATCAATCCTAAGCATACACGACAAAGCCATTTCATGCAAGATTAAAAGTATCATAAATACACAATAATCATGATTACACAATGATTATGACACCACAAACGCAAATTTAAAAACAACCTGAAAAATAGATACAAAATCATTTTTCCATTTAAAATTATCTTGCAACAAGGATCGAATAGTAATTAACTGATCATTTATTGTCAAGAAATAGTTGAAAACTCAGGCTTCTATTCCACTTACTTACCCAAGAGTTTCTATGATAAAAGCAACCTGCTGCATACAGATCTCCTATCAAATATTTACGGATTAATAACTAAAAAGGGAACAAATACTTAGACCTTACATCAAAAATTTACAAGCTCCATAAAAAAGTCTATATTTCTTTTGGATAAATAAAAATAAACATTTAGATTTGAGGTTGTTAATAAATACGCCATGAGAATAAAGCTAAAAATAGAACATCTACCCAACCAAAAGCTACCGATAAATTATCAGTATCTTATTTCGGCTTGGATTTATAACACCTTGCACCAACAAGACTCAAAGTTCGCAACTTGGCTGCACGAAGGAGGCTAAATATTATAAAAATGGAATATTTGCCACCCAAAATAAAGTGCAAATATCAACCATTTAACACAACACTTCCGAATGATTATCCATTAATTAGAATAACCTTATTTTAACAAGAAAGTAAAACATAATGCGCTTACATATTAAAATTTCAAAAACGAGTCAAATAATTGATTTCAATTATCAACCTCTACTTACCGGTTGTGTACACAAATGGTTGGGAAAGGACAATTTACAGCACGGAGAGGTAAGTCTTTATTCCTTTTCATGTCTTCAGAATGTTGATGTTGTTAAAAAAGGAATCCAATTAACAGACAACAGCTATTTCATCTTGAGTTTTCATGATGTTGATTTGACTAAAATAGTTGTAAAAAATATAGTAGATGATCCTGAAATGTTTTTTGGAGCAAAGGTTTGTAATATTTATATAGAACAACCACCTTGTTTTGCAGAAAAAGAACGTTTTTTATTGGCGAGTCCGGTCTTAATCAAAAGATACGAAGGCCACAAAGAAACACATTATACGTTTTACGATGAAAGATCGGATGAGCTTTTGACAGAAACGTTAAAGACCAAAGCCCAAATAGTAGGTCTCAACACAGATAGTCTTAAAGTTTATTTCGATAAAAGCTATCATTCCCCCAAAACCAAAGTAATCTCTTATAAAGGCATTAAAAATAGAGCAAACGTTTGTCCAGTAATCATTGAGGGTTCGCCTGAAATAATCTCTTTTGCATGGCACGTAGGTTTGGGGAATTGTACAGGTATTGGATTTGGAGCCTTGAAATAAATCATTATGAAAAATAAATTATTTGTAGTAAAATATTCTGGACCATTGGGTTTTATCAAACCATGGACAGCGGTAAGAGATAGTGAAACCTTTTCGCAGCAATTTCTCACACCATCCATTATAGAGGGAATAGAGAAGAAATTGTTCCCCGAATTGCTCCAAGAGAGTGGGATAAAAAACATCAAAAGATACAGACTGAACTATTGCGGCATTGACATTCAACAAGAGCGAACTTGGGCAAAAGGAGGATTTTCATTTACAAAAGAAAAAGGAGAGTATAAAACAAACCTTGGAATCATTAAACGAGGTATTATGATAGATCCAAATCTTTACCTTGCTTTTAACACTTTAGAAAATGCTGAAAAGGCATTAAAACAAACTATTTGTCTTTGCAGGAATGAAGACTTACTATACCCTGAATATTTGCAAGAGATGGAACAGGATGAATTTGAGCTGATCCAAGGTTTTGAACTCACTTGGGATTATCCAAGTGAAAGAGATTTCAAGGTGGGGCATAATCGTTTTCATAATGCATGCGAAATGTTTGGAGAACTAAAGATTGTTGGAAATCCAATCCGCTCATATGATAAAATTAGCTGACATATACGCTAAAAGCATTCATTACGGTGGTACAACATTATTGAAACATACACAATATGTTGTAAAAGCAATAAAACTGTTTGCTAAAGAAACTGATTTTGAATTCAATGAAGAGTTGGCCATCAAAGGTGCAATTTTACATGACCTGGGAAAGGCACACCCTTATTTCAGACATAAAATAAATGGGTTCAACGCAGATTCTCTTTATAAACTTCGGGAGTTAAGTAAATACAATCATCGCCACGAAATATCATCTCTGGCTTTCCTTCCGGCTTTCCCTAAAGAAGAATGGGATATCCTTATAGATATGGTGATAGGGCACCACAAATCCGTTCAAAACGATTCGAGGGAAAAAGGGATATTGGATATTGCAACTAATGAACGGGATTGGATACACTATCATTTACTCGAATGGGATGAATGGTGGTATTGTGGAAAAGAATTAATTGAGAACTTCGGTTTTACCTGCCCTTTCATTTCGAAAGAAGAAGCCACCAAAGCTCTAAACTACGTAAAATCCTATTGCTCTCAAAAAAAGTTTGGTTGGTCGCCTTGGAGAGGATTATTGATGGCAGCAGACCACTTTGCATCAGCATTTAATGAAAAAACAGAAGAGCAACTAACTCACCTATTTGAAAAACCTGATTTATCGTTCTTCTTCAACGAAGATAGAAAATCAGACTTATATCCCTTATCTCTTATTGAAAGTAATAGTCCCAAAATTCACACAATTGTAGTAGCACCGACAGGCGCCGGTAAAACAGATTTCTTAATGAAGCGATGCCGAGGAAGAATTTTCTACACCTTACCATTTCAAGCATCTATCAATGCAATGTGGCACAGATTGAAAGGAGTTATTCCCAACAAGGATATTCGCTTATTACATTCTATTTCTAAATTAGTAGTAAAAGGCAACGGAAACAATAAGCATATTGACGAACAAGTACTTCAATCGCTTATAGGCTCTTCTGTAAAGATACTGACCCCTCATCAATTAGCCGCAATTGTATTTGGAGTAAAAGGCTTTGAATCAATTATGCTTGATCTCAAAGATTGTGATGTAATTCTTGATGAAATTCATACCTATTCTGATTTTTCGCAGGCAATGGTATTGGAAATTATTAAGGCATTGAAATATTTAGGTTGTCGAATTCATATTGGTACAGCAACAATGCCCTCTGTATTATATGACAGTCTATTGGAGATATTGGGAGGTAAAGAAAATGTATATGAGGTAACCTTATCCCAAAATAGGTTGGATAAATTCAATAGACATATTATCTATAAACATCCCAATGATTTTGATTATTCTAAGATTATTGATGTTGCTCAAAATGAAAATGAAAAACTACTTATTATTTTCAATACCGTAAAAGCCGCTCAACAGGCATTCAAAGACATTGAAAAGCACTATCCTGACACGCCTAAAATACTTATACACAGCCGTTACAAAAGAGAATTAAGGGTTCAAAAAGAAAAAGAATTAATTGAGCTATTCAATGGCACAAAAGATAATCCCGGGCATCGTCCTTGCATTGTGGTATCCACCCAGGTGGTGGAAGTAAGCCTTGACATCAGTTTCGATAGGATGATTACCGAATGTGCGCCATTTGATTCATTAATTCAACGATTCGGAAGAATCAATCGCTACAGATCAAAGGAAAACATAGGAAGACTAAAACCTATTCATATTATTGAGCCCAAAGGAAATATGCTGCCTTATAATATGGACATACTTAGAAAAAGTTTTGACGAGATGCCGGACAATGGAGATATCTTGAGTGAAAGCGCATTGCAATCAAAAATTGATCGAGTTTATGACACTATAGAATTTAAAGAGATTGATATGCATCTTAAATTCATTGATAATCAAATTGTACTAAAAGAGCTGACACATTGCAAAAAATCTGTATTGATTGAAGCCTTGGAAATAGAAGGTGCCACGTGCATATTGGAATGCGACAGAGATAACTATTTATTGAGCAATTGGGAAAAACGCATAGAAATGGAAATACCCATCAAATGGAAAACAATCAGAAGATATATGAATGAATATGAACAATTGGAAGTAGGAAGCCATCCATTCGTAGTACCCCAATCAAAGGACGATCATGAGAAATATGGTTTAGAATTAGTAGAACATGAAAACATATTATAACCATGTACACAAGCTATATAGGTAAAAAGTTTTTAAAACTGTATAATTTAAAAGAAAGAAAAGATTTTTCCGCAGAAGATTTTTTCTGTGAGCAGTTTTTCCCCCTTTTTTTCGAAGATAATTCACATTTGATGCATGTCGGCAACTCTCCTTTTTTTCAAAAGCCTAAAGCTGAAGATGTAGAAAAATGTGGAGGAAAGTCAAATGCTCAGCTGAAAAACCTGCAACGTCTGATAGAACAAGACCTGCCCAATATGTCTATTTTTGTAGGTTATGCTGCTAAAGATTTAGAAGGAACAACATCAGGACAACTCTCAAATATTGATGCTAAGATTGACAAAGAAGAAATGTATGCATCATGGATTGGACAAGCCCTTGGGATAGGGCTAAGTGGAGGTTATGTAATACTTATAGATGATGATGAAATTTTATGGTTGCTGTATAAAGGATGGGAATACTATCGCAATTTCATCAACCAAGCTATAGGAGTAAAGGATAAGCAAATAGAAACTTGGAACAGTCTGTGGTTGTGCCATAGCCTAAAAGACGGTTATAACGCCTCTTATCCACATCATGGACCAGAAATAGAGACAGTAGAAGTGCAAGGTAATATTGCGATTCCAACTAAACAGTGGTCAGAAATTATTTTTTATCTATCTAAAAAACTGTTTCACAAGCAAGATATCATAGCTTACGCCTACAATCTTTCTCAAACAAATACAACATTAGGGTTCATCAAAATTTATCTGCACGAGATAACTGAAATGTATGAGCTCCGAGACAAAATATTCTTGGACAAAACAGAAACAATTTTGTCTGATCAAGAAATAATGCAATTGGGGACTTTCTATAATTTCAAATCGGCTTGTCAACTGGGTACAATAGGGCTTAAAGCTATGGAGCCTGCTAAATTACGAGAGTTCATGCCCAAAGGCTCCGTAATGTATGCCCAAGGCAAAGATTTTAAATTCAATTCGGAAGAATCATATCAATATTATCAACTCTATAAAATATGGATTACAGCTATGCTGAACAAAACAGACCTTTTGCAATTGGCAGAGAAAATAGCCGGTGCAATGCTAAAATTTGAGGGAGAAGAAGAGCGTGGAAAGAAAGTACATGCAACAATTACTTCGAATATCAGAGATTCTAAATCAATTGTAAAATTCATTGAAAATATCTCAGAACTTTTGGTTAAATCAGAAGCCGAAAAGACTCTCTTCAAGAATGTTGTTAATGAGGTTTTACACATGCCTTCAGACAATTTTCCGCTTTTTATAACACTCATACGTTTTGAATACAATTATCAAAAAATTAAATAGAATATTATGAATACTCCTTTTATCTATCTGAGAGGCTTGCGCCGCGCAGAACACACAGTCTTTGCTGTTAATGACGGTCAAAAATATTATTATGATCCTCAGTTTGGTTATCGTATGGCATACTCAAGTGGTCAACAAGTTAAACGCTCAATAATAGAAGCTCTAAACCAACCATTTGCAGCAATGACTTTTAACTGGGAAATTGACAAAAAAGATAACAAAGCAAGTCAAAAAGAACCTCATTCACCCTGTGACCCTACCTTCACAGATCAATTACTTGGAGGGTATATGAAAGCAGAATCGGGGGCAGGAACAGTAAAAAGAAGAAGCCCTTTGTCAATATCAGCAATGAGACCTTTGCACCCTCTCTTAGGTGGAATTGAGTCTCCAATGGAAAATCTTTCCTTTGATCGAACATCACATCCAGAACATCATCATGTAAATGTATATTGGGTTGAAAATAAGAAAAGAGGGGCTAAACTAACGGATGAAGAATTGAATGAATGGCTTACATCAAACAACCGAAATCTCCCCAATAGAGCATTCATACAGGACCAAACACGTGCAAGCGGGTTATTTGTTTATGATATTGCAATTGATTTAAGAACCTTATTTTGTGTATCTACCAATAAACTTGAGCCCGAGCTATTTCCAGAAATTGAAGAAAAACTAAGAGAAGAAGGCTGGATTGAAGGTAAAAATATATTTGGCAGATGCTTAATTTGTCCAAAACAAAAAAGAGATGAAATTATCCCTGCTTTGGCAAAAGCCTTAATCAATTGGCGTATCACATCAAATCAGGCACGTACATTTAGTCTAATGGAAACAATTGCAATAGCGATTAGTGACAACGCTAACCAAATAGCCTATGCTATTAGAGGTGAATTAAGGGATGATACGGAAAGGCCGACAGCAACCCCAAGGATTGATGAAACAGCAAAAGCAAATATATTTATAAGCCCTATTGCAAATGCATATATTCAAGGGGCTGTTGGAAATGCTGATGCATTAGAAAAAGCAGAAAAAGAACTTGTTGATAGAATGATGAACTTTGATTACGAAAATCAAGTCATTGATTAACTTTAGAATAAGGGTAAGACTGTCAAATAGTCTTACCCTTTTTTATTTATATGATTCTCACTGCTACGCATATCAACTATTATATTGTTTGTCCACGAAAGCTCTGGCTTTCTGTCAATGGCATCAATATGGAACATACCTCAGATGTAGTATATGACGGTAAACTTTTGCATGAAAATAGCTATCCTCAACGTGCTCAAAAATATCAAGAAGTAGAACTTTCTACTCAATGGGAAGGCCTCCAACTCAATGGTAAAGTCGATTTCTATGATACCAAAGAACATGTAATCCACGAAACGAAAAGAGGGAACAAAGTTGAAGTGGCTCACGAATGGCAAGTCAAGTTCTATATTTGGCTATTCGAGCTCAATGGAATAGAAGATGTTTCGGGAAAAATAGAATATCCACTCCTACGTATTACAACGGAGGTGAACCTATCTGATGATGAAAAGAATATACTAATAGAGATAATTCCCAAAATCAATGAAACAATAAGCAGAGCCGATTGCCCAACAACAATCAATGGGAAAATTTGTAAAAGTTGCAGTTATTATGAATTTTGCTATATCAATGAAATATGAAAAAGAGTTATTATCTATTTAACCCGGGCAGACTTTCACGCAAAGACAATACTCTGAAGTTTACTCCTATAAATGAAGATGGAGTAGAAGGATGTCCTAAATACTTGCCTATAGAAGGGGTGAAAAACCTATTTTGCTTTGGAGCATTAGATGCTAACTCTGCTATGTACAATTTTTTAGGCAAGAATCAAATCCCTGTACATT